>NZ_CP054021.1:2622500-2922500 GCF_005862305.2 Rhizobium indicum
GGGCGCCCAACGCGGAATTCCAGGGTGCTTGCCTATGCCACGCCTCACTCGCTAGTTTGGCGATGAAGAAAGATCCGGCGGAGTCAAGAATGCTTGTCCTCGATGAAGAACAGACGCGCGCGGCCTTGCCCTGGCCGGAACTGATCGAGGCAATCGCCCGCATGTTCCAGAGCGAGTGCGTGATGCCGGTGCGTCACCACCATGAGATGGAGGTGCCGGATGAGGAGAGTGCCACACTGCTCCTGATGCCGGCCTGGGTTCCCGGACGTTATGCCGGGGTGAAGACGGTCTCGGTCTTTCCAGGCAATGTGCGGCGGGGCCTGCCGGCGATCTTCGGAACCTATCTTCTTTCCTCCGGCGCTACCGGGGAAATGCTTGCCGCAATCGACGGCGGCGAGTTGACGGCGCGGCGGACGGCGGCAGCATCGGCGCTGGCGGCCCGTTATCTCGCCCGCTCCGACGCGGAAGAGCTGCTCGTCTGCGGAACCGGGCGGCTGGCGCTCAACCTGATGCTTGCCCATGGCACGACCCGGCCGATCAAGAGGTACCGGGTCTGGGGCCGCAACGGGCAAGCGGCGGAAAAGATCGCAGCCGAAGCCCGGGCGCTCGGCCTGAGTGCCGCGGCGGTCGCGGATGCTGAAGCCGCAGCGCGGACAGCCGATATCATTTCCTGCGCCACGCTTTCCAGCGCGCCACTGATATCAGGCGAATGGCTGAAGCTCGGCGCCCATCTCGATCTCGTCGGCGCCTTCAAGCCGAGCATGCGCGAAAGCGACGACGAGGCCATCCGCCGTGCCTCCGTTTATGTCGACACCCGCGCCGGCGCCACCGCCGAGGCAGGCGACATCGTCCAGCCGCTGAAAAGCGGCGTGCTGAAGGAAGGCGACATCCGGGCTGAGCTTGCGGAACTCGTCAGCGGCGCCCATGGCGGACGAAGCCATGACGCAGAAATCACGCTGTTCAAGTCGGTGGGTGCGGCGTTGGAGGATCTCGCCGGCGCCATCCTTGCCTATGAGACAGTGACGGGCCAAAAGTGACAATCAGTGCATCCTTGCCGGAGCTTCCGGTTTCACATGTCCTGCCGGCCGTCGCTGCCGCGCTGGAAAAGCAAAAACGCGCCGTTCTTTCCGCCCCGCCCGGCGCCGGAAAGACGACGCTGGTGCCACTTTACCTGCTCGACAAGGCCTGGCGCGGCAACGGCAAAATCATCCTGCTGGAGCCACGGCGGCTGGCGGCGCGGGCAGCGGCAAGCCGGATGGCATCGCTCATCGGCGAACAGGTCGGCGAGACGGTCGGCTACCGCATGCGCCTCGACAACAGGATATCGGCAGCGACACGGATCGAGGTGGTGACCGAAGGGGTTTTCGCCCGGATGATCCTCGACGATCCGGAACTGAACGGCGTCTCGGTGGTGATCTTCGACGAGTTCCACGAGCGTTCGCTGGACGCAGACTTCGGACTCGCTCTGGCGCTCGACGTCCAGTCGGCGCTGCGCGACGATCTGCGCATCCTGGTGATGTCGGCGACCCTCGATGTCGAACGCGTGGCCGCCCTGCTCGACCATCCACCTGTTATCGAAAGCCTGGGGCGCAGCTTTCCGATCGATATCCGTTACCAGGATCGGCCGGGCGGCGAACGTATCGAGGATGCCGTGACGCGAGCTATACTCGATGCCCATGCCAACGAGGCCGGCTCGATCCTCGCCTTCCTGCCCGGCCAGGCGGAAATCACCCGGACCGTCGAACGCCTGCAGGGACGATTCGGAGCCGAAACACTGATTGCGCCGCTTTACGGCAATCTCAGCCAGAAGGAGCAGGATGCGGCGATCCGACCGGCATCCCAGGGGATGCGCAAGATCGTGCTTGCGACATCGATCGCCGAAACATCGATCACCATCGACGGTGCCAGGATCGTGATCGACAGCGGCTTGCAGCGTCTGCCGGTGTTCGAGGCGTCGACCGGGATCACGCGGCTGGAGACGGTGCGGGTGTCGCGGGCTTCCGCCGATCAGCGGGCCGGCCGTGCCGGACGAACGGAGCCGGGTATCGCCGTCAGGCTGTGGCACCAGGGACAGACCGCGGCATTGCCGGCCTTCACGCCGCCGCAGATCCTTTCCAGCGACCTCTCGGGGCTGGTGCTCGACCTCGCGCATTGGGGCGTTCAAGATCCGGCATCCCTTGCCTTCGTCGATCAGCCACCGGAAACGACGCTGAGGGAAGCGCGGGTGCTGCTTGGCCAGCTTGGCGCGCTCGACAAGGACGGAGCGCTGACAGCGCGCGGCAAGGTGATGCGCGATCTCGCTTTGCCGCCGCGGCTTGCCGCCATGGTCGTCTCGGCGGGAGAAGCGGGGCAGGCCCGGGATGCGGCGATGATCGCCGTGCTTCTCACCGAACAGGGGCTTGGCGGAACGAGTGTCGATATCGAGGAGCGGCTGCGACGCTTCAAGGCCGAGCGGAGCGAGAGAGCAGAGGCCTCGCGGCGGCTGGCGGTACGGCTGGCGAGCGGCCTCGACAGGGTTGCCTCAGCGGCGCCGGCGCTGGCCGGCCAATTGCTGCTGCATGCGTTCCCGGATCGAATCGCACTTCAGCGCGGCGGACGCGGGCGGTTCGTGATGGCGAACGGGCGCGGAGCAGAGCTGCCGGAAACCGAGAGGCTGGCCGGCAGCCAGATGCTGGTGATCGCCGACCTGACCGGACGCGCGGCACAGGCGCGGGTTCTGGCGGCAGCCGAGGTGACACGCGGCGACATCGAAGCCGAGTTGCCCGGTGAGATCAAAACCGGTGACCAGATATTCTTCGACCGCCAGAGCCGGCAAATCCGGGCGCGGCGGGCAACCCGGCTCGGCGCGATCGTCTTCGAAGAGACGCCCTTGCCGCGCCCTTCCGGGGCAGCAGTCACCCAGGCACTGGTGGAGGGAGTGCGCGAGCTGGGGCTCGATCAGCTTGCGTTCTCGAAAGAGGCAGTGCAGCTTCGCGAGCGGATCGGATTCCTTTACAGGACGATCGGCGAGCCCTGGCCCGATGTCAGCGATAATGCCCTGCTTTCCCGGCTGGACGACTGGTTCGCACCCTTTCAGACCGAGGCCCGCGGCCTTTCCGAGATTTCCACAGCCGGGCTTTCGAACGGGCTGATGTCGCTGGTACCGCACGAATTGCAGCGCGACCTTAGCCGGCTTGCGCCAACCCATTTCGAAGCGCCGACCGGCCAAAGGCATCCGATCCAGTATGAGGGCGAGGAGCCGGTGCTGACGATCCGCGTACAGGAGCTGTTTGGACTGAAGCAGCATCCGGCCATTGCCGGTGGCCGCCTGCCGCTGCTGCTCGAGCTCACCTCGCCGGCGCATCGGCCGATCCAGACGACACGCGACCTGCCGGGCTTCTGGGCCGGCTCGTGGAAGGATGTGCGTGCCGACATGCGCGGGCGCTATCCCCGGCATCCCTGGCCGGAGCGGCCGGAGGATGCGTTGCCGACGACACGGGCAAAACCGCGTGGTACATGAGACCCATTCAAGGAGCCCCCGGCATGATCGACAAGCCCAGCATGATCGACAACACGGAAGGCTATACGCAGGAGGACCGGCATAACAGCCGCAGGCTGCGCCTGCAGACATTGGTGCGGCTGCGCTGGCTTGCCGTTGGCGGACAGGCGCTGACGGTTTTCATCGTTGCCTTCTGGCTGAAATTTCCCTTACCTCTGGTTGCCAGTTCTTCGCTGATCGCCGCCCTTGCCTGGGTGAATTTCTACCTGACGATCCGTTATCCGCCGACGCATCGGCTGGAACCGCCTGCCGCCTTTGCGCTGCTCGGCTTCGACCTTTTGCAGCTCTGCGCGCTGCTCTTCATAACCGGCGGCCTTGCCAATCCCTTTGCAGCGCTCGTCTGCGTGCCGGTCATCATCTCCTTTGCCTCGCAGCCGATTCGCTACAGCACCGCGCTGATCGGCGTTGCGATGGTCTGCATCACGGTGCTTGCCTTTTCGCCCTTTCCGCTGCCCTGGTTCGACGGCGTCGAGATCAACGTGCACAACGTCATGCAGTTCGGTGTCTGGTGCTCGATCGCCTCGACCATGGCATTCGCCGCTTTCTATGCCTATCGGGTCTCGATGGAAGCGAGCCAGCTTGCCGATGCGCTGGCTGCGACCGAACTGGTGCTGCAGCGGGAAAAGCATTTGTCGCAGCTCGACGGGCTGGCGGCGGCCGCCGCCCATGAACTCGGCACGCCGCTTGCGACTATCAGCGTCGTCGCCAAGGAAATGGAGCGGGAGCTTAAGAATGATGATCGTTTCCGCGAAGACGTGATGCTGCTGCGCAGCCAGAGCGAACGATGCCGTGACATCCTGCGGCGGCTGACGACGCTTTCCTCCGAAGGCGAGGCGCATATGCGCCGCCTGCCGCTTTCGTCGATGATCGAGGAGATCGTCGCCCCGCACCGGGAATTCGGTATCGCTCTCGAGCTCATCGAAAAGAGCCCGCGCAAGGGTGAGCCGGTCACCGACCGCAATGCCGGCATCATGTATGGGCTCGGCAACCTGATCGAAAATGCCGTCGATTATGCGCGGGAGAAAGTGATCGTTACCGTCGAGCATGATCACGACAAAGTGCTGATCGTCATCGAGGACGACGGCAACGGTTATGCGCCCGATATTCTGACGCGGATCGGCGAGCCCTATGTGACCAAGCGGCAGAAAGAGGATACGGCGGGTGGCCTCGGGCTCGGGCTTTTCATCGCCAAGACGTTGCTGGAGCGCTCCGGCGCATCGCTGATTTTCGAGAACCGCGATCCGGAAAGTGCGGGCGCGCGCATCCGAATCGAATGGCCGCGCATGCTGATCGACGCAAATTCGACAAAATGACTTTGTCGGCATAAACAGGATATAAGCGGTTGACGCAGATCGGGCGTTCAACCGTCGGGACCGAGACGATGACAGAACAGAATCATGACAATTTCGCCGCGTCGAACGAAGACCATATCGGTCCCGACGCCAGCCTGCTGATCGTCGACGACGACGGGCCGTTTCTGCGCCGCCTGGCGCGGGCGATGGAGACACGCGGCTTCCAGGTGGAAACGGCCGAATCAGTGGCGGAGGGCGTTGCGAAATCGAAAGGCCGGCCGCCGAAATATGCGGTGGTCGACCTTCGGCTCGGCGACGGCAATGGGCTCGACGTCATCGAGGCGATCCGCCAGCGGCGCGACGACACCAGGATCATCGTGCTGACCGGCTACGGCAATATCGCAACGGCGGTCACGGCCGTGAAGCTCGGCGCCGTCGACTACCTCGCAAAGCCTGCGGATGCCGACGACGTGTTTTCGGCGCTGACGCAGCGGCCGGGTGAAAAGGCCGAGCTTCCCGAAAATCCGATGTCGGCCGACCGGGTGCGCTGGGAGCACATCCAGCGGGTCTATGAAATGTGCGAGCGAAATGTTTCCGAAACGGCGCGCCGGCTCAACATGCACCGGCGGACGCTGCAGCGTATCCTTGCCAAACGCGCGCCGAAATAGACGAGCACGTCGCGCGTTTATAATTAGACGTCGTCCACAGTGAACGGTTTTCCGTTCGACCATTCGGCCATCATCAGCCTTTGCGCGGCGGCACGCGAGAAGTTGAGCGTGACGGATTTGCGCGTGGCCGGCGCCATGCGGTGTTCCGGCGCCTCGCGAATCATATGGGCGCCATAGCCATCCGACAGGAACAGTCCGCATTCCTCGGGAAAGATCTCCAACGGCACATCCTGGTGAGTCGCGAAGAACAGGCGGTCGCAATGCAGCCTGTATTCCGGCCATTTGCGATCCACCCTGAAATCTTCGATCGAGGTCTTGATTTCGATGATCCAGACCTCGCCCTTTTCCGAAAGCGTGATCAGATCGGCGCGGCGACCGCTGGCCAGCGGCAGTTCGGGCAGCACGGCGTGGCGCATTTCATGCAGCAATATCTGCGTTCCGCGCCGCACCATCATGGCCCTGTCCGATTGCCGGCCATCGATTAACGGATTGTTATTGTAAACGCTCAAAATCGTCATGGATAACCATCGCGGGGGCTGGCGTGTTGTTGCAAAAAAACCATGCGCTTCTAATTTGCGCGGCAGACGAATTTGTCGCGCTGCAGTAGCCTTGCAAAGCGCAAGTTAATCGAAAATAAACCATAATCAACGATGGTCGAAAGACCGTTCTCCTTGCCCCAAAACTTCAAGAGTCATCCATGCGCATCCGCAATGCATTCCCTGTATTTGGCCTGCTGGCGACACTCGCTCTGGCCGGTTGCTCGACGACCTCAGACAGCGCATCCGTCGACAACAAGGGCGCAGGCCCGACGGTTCAGACGGCACAGATCTTCAATGACGCTTACGGCCTGACGAAGGATGCCGGATACTCCCTGCCGGCGATCCCGATCGACAGGGTCAAGCCGCAGTTCCGCCGTCAGGTCGTCAGCTACCAGACCACAGAGCGTCCCGGAACGATCATCGTCAACACGCGCGAGCGCTTCCTCTATTACATCCTGGCCAACGGCAAAGCGATGCGCTACGGCATCGGCGTCGGCAAGCAGGGCTTCGCATGGGCCGGCACCGCCTACGTCGCCTGGAAGCAGGAATGGCCGAATTGGCACCCGCCTAAGGAAATGGCCGTCCGTCGGCCTGATCTCGCCAAGTACGTCGAGGACGGCATGGGTCCGGGTCTCAGCAATCCGCTCGGCGCGCGCGCCATGTATCTCTTCAACGAGGACGGCAAGGACACGCTCTTCCGCCTGCACGGCACGCCGGAATGGGCTTCGATCGGCACCGCCGCTTCCTCGGGCTGCATTCGCCTGATGAACCAGGACGTCATCGATCTCTACAGCCGCGTCCGCCCGGGCAAGGGCACGTCCAAGGTCGTCGTCATTCAGTAAGCTAATTATCGAATTCGGTATAAAAAAGGCCGCCGAACTATCGTTCCGGCGGCCTTTTCGTATTCTCCGTCAGGCAGTCTGCTTCGCCTTGAGCTCGAGGCGGCGGCGGTGAAGCACCGGCTCGGTATAACCATTCGGCTGTTCCCTACCCTTCAGGACGAGGTCGAGGGCGGCCCGGAAGGCGACCGAATCGTCAAAATTGCCGGCCATCGGCCGGTAGGCGGGAACAGACGCATTCTGCCGGTCGACGACGGCGGCCATGCGCCTCATCGTCTCGATGATCTGAGCTTCGGTGACGACCTTGTGATGCAGCCAGTTCGCCATGTGCTGGGCCGAAATGCGCAGTGTGGCGCGATCTTCCATCAAGCCGACATTGTTGATGTCGGGCACCTTCGAGCAGCCGACGCCCTGATCGACCCAGCGCACGACGTAGCCGAGGATGCCCTGAGCATTGTTGTCGAGCTCGCGCTGGATTTCCTCCGGCGTCCAGTTCGGCCGCACCGCGACCGGCACGGAGAGAATATCGGAGAGTTTGGCGCGGGCGCGATCCTTCAGCCCCTGCTGAACACGGGCGACATTGACCCGGTGATAATGGGTGGCATGCAGGGTCGCGGCCGTCGGCGATGGCACCCAGGCGGTGTTGGCACCGGCCTTCGGGTGGGCGATCTTCTGTTCGAGCATTGCCGCCATCAGATCCGGCATCGCCCACATGCCCTTGCCGATCTGGGCGTGGCCGGACAAGCCGCATTCGAGGCCGATGTCGACGTTCCAGTTCTCATAAGCGGAAATCCAGGCCGCCTGGCGCATGTCGCCCTTGCGAATCATCGGGCCGGCTTCCATCGAGGTGTGGATCTCGTCGCCGGTCCGATCGAGGAAGCCGGTATTGATGAAGACGACGCGCTCGCGGGCAGCACGGATGCATTCCTTGAGGTTGACGGTCGTGCGGCGCTCCTCATCCATGATGCCCATCTTGATGGTGTTGCGCGGTAGGCCAAGCGCATCTTCAACACGCGAGAAGATTTCGACGGCGAAGGCCACCTCTTCCGGCCCATGCATCTTCGGCTTGACCACATACATGGAGCCGGTGCGGGAATTCTTCCGCCGGCCGGAGGGACCAATATCATAAAGCGCGATCAGGCCGGTGATCACAGCATCCATGATGCCTTCAGGCACCTCGTTGCCGTCGCGGTCGAGGATCGCCGGGTTGGTCATGAGGTGGCCGACATTGCGCACCAGCATCAGCGAGCGGCGGTGCAGCTCGAAGGCGGCACCATCCGGGCCAGCATATTGCAGATCCGGGTTGAGCTTGCGGATGAAGCTCGTTCCGCCCTTTGCCACCTCTTCCTGCAGGTCGCCCTTCATCAGGCCGAGCCAGTTGCGATAGACGACGACCTTGTCCTCGGCATCGACAGCGGCAATCGAATCCTCGCAGTCCATGATCGTCGTGATTGCCGATTCCAGCCAGACATCGGAAATATCAGCCGGATCGGCTTTCCCGATCGTCGTCGCCGCATCGATGACGATTTCAATGTGAATGCCATTGTTCTTCAGGAGAATATGCGTGGGAGCGGCGGGATCGCCGCGATAGCCGGCAAAACGCTTGCCGTCCGTCAGCATGGCCTGCTCGCCATCGATCGATCTGACGACCAGCGCTCCATCCTTGACGGCGAAGCTTCCGACGTCCTTCCAGCGGCAGTCCTGCAGCGGCGCTGATGTATCGAGGAAATCGCGCACCCAGGCGATGACCTTCTCGCCGCGCTTCGGATTGTAGCCCTTACCCTTCTCGGCGCCATCGCTCTCGGGAATGGCGTCCGTGCCGTAGAGCGCATCATAGAGCGAGCCCCAGCGGGCATTGGCGGCGTTCAAGGCGTAACGGGCGTTCATGACGGGAACGACGAGCTGCGGGCCGGCGATCGAGGCAATCTCCGGATCGACATTGTCGGTCGAAACCTGGAAGTCCGATCCCTCCGGCAGCAGATAGCCGATTTCGCGGAGGAAGGACTGGTATTCGTCCATATCCGCCGGGGCGCCATGCCGACGATACCATTCGTCAATCTTTACCTGCAGTTCGTCGCGTTTTGCCAGCAGCGCACGATTTTTCGGGGCGAGGTCGTGGATGATCGCCGAAAAATCGGCAAAGAACTTGTCCGCATCGACCGCCAGACCCGGCAGCACCTCCTTGACGAGGAAATCATGAAGGACGGTTTCGATGGCAAGACCGTTCTTATCAACGCGGCTCATGCGACATTCTCCCTGGCAACGACTTTTGAATGCTGCCACTTTGCCCGGCCTTCATTCATAGTCAATTCTGCAATAATTCGAAAGATTTATGCCTTCGTGGAAATTGTGCGCGGCGTCACGCGCATCGGCAGTCCATTCTGCGGCTGCGTCGTCAGCTTCTGCACCGGCCAAGGATTGGTCTGATCGGTGGAATCGAAGCGATAGCGATGCATCAGGACAGCAAGCGCGATCACTGCCTCCTGAAGTGCAAAGGTTGCGCCGATGCAGACACGCGGGCCAGCGCCGAAAGGCAGGAACTGAAAGCGGCCGATAGAACCGCGATTTTCCGGCAGGAAGCGTTCGGGCATATAGGCGCGCGGCCTGTCCCAGTGAAGTTCGTGGCGATGCAGCGTCCAGGGCATGACGAGCACCGTGACACCGGCCTCAAGCTCGACCCGCTCCCCCTTGGGGCTTGTCCAGGAATCATCTGATATGGCGGCGCGATTGATGGATGGCGCCGGCGGATAAAGGCGCAAGGCCTCCTCAAAGGCGGCGCGCGTCTGCGGCATCATATCCAGCCATTCCACAGGTTTGGCCCCGGTGGCGAGCACCGCGTCGATTTCTTCCTCCATCCCCTCGCGGATATGCGGGCTGTTCGATACGCAATACAGCGTCCAGGCCAATGCCCGGGCTGTGGTTTCATGCCCCGCGCCGATGAAGGTCAGGATATTGTCTTCGATCTCTTCTTTGGTCAGCCCGTCGGGGCCGGCCTGCTCCAGGAGCAGGGTCAGGAAATCCTCGGGCGCGCTGCTGCGGTCTGCCTTCATCTTTGCAAGCCGCATATCCATCGTGTTGCGCACGATGGCTCGGAATTTCTCCAGCACTTTCTGACCGCCGATGCGTGTCACACGTGGAACCCAGGAGGGAGCGCGCATCAGATCCATCGGATCGACGCGGCCCATGCGATGCAGGAGTTCATTGACGTCGTCGGCGAAATGGCCGCTCGATGTGACGATTTCGCCGGAGAACAATGTGTCAGCCAGAATCGCGAAGGTCAGCTCGGTCATATCGGTGCTGATATCGAAAATTGCGCCTGCCTCGCCTGCGCCCTCATATTTGCGGGCATAATCTTCGGACTGGCGCAGCATCTGCCCGGCAAAGCCTTGGGCATGGCGGGGCGTGAAAATAGGCGCCACCGCCTTGCGCGATCTTTTCCAGACAGGACCTTCGGCGGTCAGAAGGCCGTCGCGGAGGATCGGACGCAGGACGAGCTGGCGCACATCCGACATGCGGTAATTATTGGCATTATCAACAAGCACGTGCTTGATCAGGCCGGGATCATTGACGATCAGCGTCCTCTGGCCGAAGAAATTGGTGCGGATCCACGGCAGCGTGTAGGACGGCTCGCCCCAGAGTTCGAGCGGATTGCGCAGGATGATGCGAATGATTTCCAGCCGGCTCGGCGGCACGGTACGCGGCAGCGGTGCTGGCGGGACGAAGGGGTCCGGACGCATGTCCATCGTAAAAGCCTTTCGGGGAAGATCTAGGCCTTCCCGGCAAGCTTGAAGCTAGAGCAGGCCCTTGAGTTCGTCCAGCTTGTCGTTGATCAGCCAGCCGTAATAATTCTCTTCCGGCCAGACCGCCGCACCGGCGCCGCGGTTTTTCGCAGCAAGTGCTGCGGCGCGCTGGCGCGAATTGCCGACATTATAGAGCGTCGCCGTCAGGCCGGGATTGCCCGAGATATCCATGCCGGCGATCTCCTTGTAATCGTCGATCGACCTGCGGATCGAGGCCGCGACGAAGGCGAGCGAGATATCGGGATCCATGATGGCCCTGTAGACGGCGCCGGCATTCTTCTCGTTCAGCTTCGGATAGCCGGACACGCGGGTCACAAGATCGGAAAGCATCAGCGCCGTCAGCGGATTGACCTGGCCGAGGCCGAAGGTCTGGCCGGCATAAAAGGGCTGGAAGAAAACCGCGCTGAAACGGTTGTTAGGAAAGCTCGTGCCACCCACCGTCTTGCCGCGGAAATCGGTTTCCCAGACATCTTCGCGACAGGACCAGAGCGTGTAGGAATCGCTCTTGCCCTTGCATTCAGAAAATTGCGGCCGCGCCACGAATTCGTCGACGCTTTCCCCATCATAAGCGAAGCGGAAGCTTTCTCCGGCATAGGAGGCAGCCTTGACATAATAGGCCTGCAGCCGGTCGTAGGCATCGACATTATAGGTGTGTTCGCCGACGATCGCGCCGACGACATGGATCGGATTGATGCCGTAAGCGCTGGAGATCTTGCGGATCTTGCTCATCAGCTCGCGATCGGTCGCCAGAAGCTCATGAACCTTTTCGTATTTCAGATCGAAGCTGCTCTTGGTGCCCTTGGTGCGCCGGATGGAAGCGCCCGGAATATCGGGCTGCTCGGCATGACGATTGCCCGCCGGCACCGTCTGCATTGCGAAGGCAGGCGCCGAATTCACCAGGGCAACGGCAATCATAAGGCTTGTCAAAAGGCGTCGCACGATCCGTTATCCCGTCCGTTCCATCGTCCTGTTTGTGATGCGGCTGCCTGGACCAGAATCTTGGCCGAATAAAGCCGAGCGGAAACAAAACGGGCCTTCACTAGAAAGTAAAAGCCCCGTTGTCGAGAGTCGCGTTCGTCACAATCCGTCATTGCCGGGAAAGACATGAAGCGGTGCGTCGATATCACAGAATGAAGCGCGAGAGATCGGTATTCTGTGCTAGATCGCCGACATGTTCGCGCACATAGGCAGCATCGATCGTCACGGCCGTCCCGCCCCGATCTGGCGCGTTGTAGGAAATATCGTCCAGCACCCGCTCCATCACCGTCTGCAGACGGCGTGCGCCGATGTTTTCGACGGAGGAGTTCAGATGCACGGCGACATCGGCAAGCGCGTCGATTGCGTCGTCGGTGAATTCGAGGCTCAGGCTTTCCGTCTCCATCAGCGCGCGGTACTGGCGGATGAGGCTCGCTTCCGTCTCGGTCAGGATCCGGCGGAAATCATCCTTGTTCAGCGGACGCAATTCGACGCGGATCGGCAGGCGGCCCTGCAATTCCGGCAGAAGATCCGAAGGCTTGGAGACATGGAAGGCGCCGGAGGCGATGAACAGGATATGGTCGGTCTTGACCGGCCCGTATTTAGTCGAGACCGTTGTGCCTTCGACGAGCGGCAAGAGGTCGCGCTGGACGCCTTCGCGCGAAACGCCGGCGCCCATGCCACCGTCGCGGGCGGCGATCTTGTCGATTTCGTCGAGAAAGACGATACCGTCATTCTCGGTGGAGCGAACGGCTTCGCGCTGGATCACTTCGTTGTCGATCAGCTTGTCGGATTCGTCGCGGATCAGGTCACTATACGAGGCCTTGACTGTGGTGCGGACCTTCTTGGTACGGCCGCCCATCGCCTTGCCGAACATTTCCGACAGGTTCAGCACGCCGATATTGGCGCCCGGCATGCCGGGAATTTCGAAGCCACCCATGCCGGAACCGGCATCGGCCACCTCGATATCGATTTCCTTGTCGTCGAGTTCGCCGTCCCGGAGCTTCTTGCGGAAGTTTTCGCGCGTGGCAGGCGATGCCGTGGTGCCGACCAGCGCATCGAGAACGCGCTCCTCGGCGCTCACATGCGCCTTGGCCTGTACCTCGGCCCGCTTCTTCTCGCGCACCAGGCCGATGCCGACCTCGACGAGGTCGCGGATGATCTGCTCGACATCGCGGCCGACATAGCCGACTTCGGTAAACTTGGTGGCTTCCACCTTGATAAAGGGCGCGCCGGCGAGTTTTGCCAGGCGGCGGGAGATTTCCGTCTTGCCGACGCCGGTCGGGCCGATCATCAGGATGTTCTTCGGCATGACTTCGTCTCGCAGGCTCGGATCGAGCTGCTGGCGGCGCCAGCGATTGCGTAGCGCAATCGCAACGGCGCGTTTGGCATCATGCTGGCCGATGATGTAGCGATCGAGCTCGGAAACGATCTCGCGGGGGGAAAAAGTGGTCATTGCGTATCATTCTCCTGGCGGTCCAGGGCCATCAACAGCGCCCGGCCGTAATTAGTCGTTGTTTCGCCAAGTCCTTGAAAGCCCGCCTTGGTATAGGCTCTGATTGCGAATGCATTGTCAGGATGCGGATCGACCAGGATCCGCTGCGCGCCCTTTGCAAAGAGCATATCGCAGAACCCTATCATAAAGGCCGGTCCATGACCTTTGCCCGCGAGTTCCTCGATGCCAATGAACTGGTCGATGCCGTAGGTGCCCTTCGGCTGACCGGCGAGCGCTTCATCGTCCTCGTCGTCGAGATCGGCCGCCTGGATAAAGGCGAAGTCCTTTCCATTCAGCGTGACGATGAAGCACGAGACGGAGGCCGCATCGATATGCTTTTCCATCGAAGCCAGCGCCTTGGCCGGATCGCTCCACCAGCGCCTGACGTGCCGGCTTTCCAGCCATTTGGCGAGGAGCGGCAGGTCAACCGCGGCAAGCGGCCGGAAGGCATAGGGTTCAGCCTTCGGCATCCAGCGATTCCACCACGACGTTGTGGTTCGTGTAGACGCAGATGTCGGCGGCGATATCGAGAGCGCGGCGAGCGATCTCCTCAGCCGATTTGTCGGTATCCATAAGCGCGAGCGCGGCCGCGAGGGCAAAATTGCCGCCGGAACCGATCGCCGTCGTGCCATGCTCCGGTTCCAGAACGTCGCCATTGCCGGTGATCGCCAGCGTGATCGACTTGTCGGCGACGAGCATCATGGCTTCGAGATTGCGCAGGTATTTGTCGGTGCGCCAGTCCTTGGCGAGCTCGACGGCGGCACGCATCAATTGACCGGGATATTGCTCCAGCTTCTTTTCGAGCCTTTCGAGCAAGGTGAAGGCATCGGCGGTGGCGCCGGCAAAACCGGCGACGACTTCGCCCTTGCCGATGCGGCGCACCTTGCGGGCATTGCCCTTCATGACGGTCTGGCCGAGGCTCACCTGGCCGTCGCCCGCCATCACCACCTTGCCGCCTTTTCGAACTGTAATGATTGTTGTCATAAAACACCTGTCTGCCGGGCCGCATGCCGGCCCTGTTGAGCCCTATGTAAGTGGGCCGGAGCGGATTGCAAATGGGCCGGCTTTTCTCTTGCCCGGCTTCTGGATATTTCCCGATGCGCCTGATAAGGAACGGCCTTATTCCCGATGGAGGGCCATATGGCCGAGACCGCAGCAAGCCGCACGGGCAGCGTTTCCCGCAAGACCAACGAAACCTCGATTTCCGTTTCCGTCAATCTCGACGGCACCGGCAAATCGACGATCTCGACGGGCGTCGGCTTCTTCGACCATATGCTCGACCAGCTTTCGCGACATTCCCTCATCGACATGGAGATCGATGCCAAGGGCGACCTGCATATCGACGACCATCATACGGTCGAAGATACCGGCATCGCCATCGGCCAGGCGATCTCCAAGGCACTCGGCGACCGGCGCGGGATCACCCGCTACGCTTCGATCGATCTCGCCATGGACGAGACGATGACCAAGGCTGCGGTCGATCTTTCCGGCCGGCCGTTCCTCGTCTGGAATGTCGCCTTCAGTGCGCCGAAGATCGGCACTTTCGACACCGAGCTCGTTCGCGAATTCTTCCATGCACTCGCCCAGAATGCCGGCATCACCTTGCATATTCTCAACCATTATGGCGCCAACAATCACCATATTGCCGAGACATGCTTCAAGGCCGTTGCCCGCGCGTTGCGCACGGCGACAGAGATCGATCCGAGACAGGCGGGCCGTGTTCCCTCGACCAAGGGCACGCTCGTCTGAGCCCTTCAAGGGAGCGGCGGCAATGACATCCAGCTATATCTTCCTGACACCGCCCGGTGGCACGAGCGCCACGGCCGATGAGACGCGAACCATCCGTGACGGCTTCACGCTGCTCGGCTTCCTGTTTCCATGGGTTTGGCTGTTGGCGCATCGACTTTGGCTGCATGCGGCCGCGGCCTTTCTGCTGCAGGGGATTGGTGGTGCGCTGATGGACGAACCCGGCCTCGGGCCGGCGGGAGCGGCAATTCTGCTGGGCGTGAATATTCTGGTCGGTCTCGAGGGCCAGAATTTCCGTGTCCGCAACCTTGCTGCCAAGGGCTGGACCGAAGACGCGCTCATTGCCGCCGATACGATCGGCGTTGCTGAGCAGATCTATTTCTCGGACAGGGCGGTCATCGCAGCTAGTGACGACGCCGCGGCACCGGACTGGCAGAACAAGGCCCGTCCGAACGGCCCGCACGGCGATGCAACATCGCTTGGTCTCTTTGGTTTTGATGGAGGACGCTAACGATGCGCGTTGCGATTATCGACTACGGCTCCGGTAACCTGCGCTCGGCGACCAAGGCTTTCGAACGTGCCGCCCACGAAGCTGGCATCGATGCCCATATCGATCTCACCGACAGGGCGGAGGATGTTGCCGCGGCCGATCGTATCGTGCTTCCCGGTGTCGGCGCCTATGCCGATTGCCGGCGCGGCCTCGATGCCGTGCCTGATATGGACGAGGTGTTGATCGAGGCTGTCGAGAAGAAGGCGCGGCCGTTCCTCGGCATCTGCGTCGGCATGCAGCTCATGTCCTCGCGCGGCCTCGAGAAGACCGTGACGCACGGTTTCGGCTGGATTCCCGGTAACGTCGTCGAGATGACGCCGGATGATCCGGCACTCAAGATCCCGCAGATCGGCTGGAACACGCTCGACCTGAAGCGCGAACATCCGCTCTTCGAAGGAATTCCGACGGGGTCGCAGGGACTGCACGCCTATTTCGTGCATTCCTACCATCTTGCCGCCGAAAACGCCGAGGATGTTATTGCGACGGCCGACTATGGCGGTCCGATGACCGCTTTTGTCGGGCGCGACAACATGGTCGGAGCACAGTTTCACCCGGAAAAGAGCCAGAAGCTCGGCCTGGCCCTGATCGCCAATTTTCTGCGCTGGAACCCGTAGAGCCCGAACCCGTCAAGCATTGTTCACGCAATCCCGAAGCAAAGCGGCTACACGGTTTTGCTGGAATTTCTCCAAGGGCTGGCTTTTAATACAGCCGCCTTATTTCCCTTGTATGGAAACGGCGGAACAGGAGTGCGCTCGATGCCGGCTTCACGGAAATCAGGCAAGGTGTTCTACACGTTGCGGCCCTCCAGGGAGGGCTTGCCCCCCTTTTCTGATATCAAGCTTCCCGGCGGCACGATCATCCGCCGTGTCGACGAAGCCATCCACAGGAAGGCGCTTTCCAATGCAGCCAAGGCGCTGAAAGAAAGGCTGGACCGATGATCCATGAATCTTTCCCCGCGAACGACGGTTCGAGCCGGCGGCAAAACGGCGTCAGCGCCGGCGATATCGCCGAGGCCGTGCTGGAATTCTATATCGAAGGTGAGGACGATCTGATCGGCCTTCTCGCCTACGCACTCTACGAGCGGCAGAAGCGCGATTTCGTTCTCAGCCATCGCAAGCGAAATGCCGGCCGTTCGCCCGATGAGGCCGAGCTTGCCGCCGTCAACAGCAATTATCTCTCGACCGACCTGCGCAACACGCTGCGCGACCGCGCCTCGCAGATCCTTTCGAGTTATGCCGAAACCTATGTCGAGGCGATGGAGCCGCAGATCCGGCTGACTGCCGTCAACAGCGATGCGTTGCGCCAGGTACGAAGCATCGAGAAATCGATCAAGAGGCGCCTGGGCTTCTGGCGACAGGTCCGGGCCGGCTTTGCCGTCACCCTGCTCCTCCTTCTGCTTTTCGGCGCTGCGGCCATTGCCGCTGTCTTTTTCCAATCGGATATCGTAGATGCGTGGAATGCGCTGATGGTACCGACCACTCTACGGATGTAAGACGACATGATCCTTTTTCCCGCGATCGACCTGAAAGGCGGCCAATGCGTCCGCCTGAAGCTCGGCGACATGCAGCAGGCGACGGTCTACAACACCGATCCGGCCGCCCAGGCGAGATCCTTCGAAGATCAGGGTTTCGAATGGCTGCATGTGGTTGATCTCGACGGCGCTTTTGCGGGACATTCGGCCAATGGCGATGCCGTCGAAGCGATCTTGAAGGCAACGGACAATCCCGTGCAACTCGGCGGCGGCATTCGCACCCTCGATCATATCGAGGCCTGGCTGTCGCGCGGGCTGCGGCGCGTCATTCTCGGCACCGTCGCGGTCAGAAATCCGGCGCTGGTCATCGAGGCCTGCCGGAAATTTCCTGATCGTGTCGCCGTCGGCATCGATGCCAAGGGCGGCAAGGTGGCCGTCGAGGGTTGGGCGGAGGCCTCCGAACTCGGTATCATCGAGCTCGCCAGGAAATTCGAGGGCGCCGGCGTCGCCGCGATCATCTACACCGATATCGACCGTGACGGCATTCTGGCCGGCATCAACTGGAGTTCGACGCTGGAACTTGCCGACGCCATTTCCATTCCCGTCATCGCCTCGGGCGGCCTTGCCTCTCTCGACGATATCCGCCGCATGCTGGAGCCCGATGCGCGGAAGCTGGAAGGGGCGATTTCAGGCCGTGCGCTTTATGACGGTCGTATCGATCCCAAGGAAGCGCTGGCGCTGATCAAGGCGGCCCGGGCCAAGGAGACCGCATAAATGACCCTCAAGGCCCGTGTCATTCCCTGCCTCGACGTCAAGGACGGCCGTGTCGTCAAGGGCGTCAACTTCCTCAATCTCGTCGATGCCGGCGATCCCGTCGAAGCCGCGAAGGCCTATGATGCGGCCGGCGCGGACGAACTCTGCTTCCTCGACATCACCGCTTCCTCGGACAATCGCGAGACGATCTTCGATGTCGTGTCTCGCACGGCCGACCAATGCTTCATGCCGCTGACGGTCGGCGGCGGGGTGCGCACCATCGCCGATATCCGCAAGCTGTTGCTGTGCGGTGCCGACAAGGTCTCGATCAATTCGGCAGCCGTCAGCAATCCCGACTTCGTCACTGAGGCAGCCGACAAGTTCGGCGACCAGTGCATCGTTGTTTCGATCGATGCCAAACGCCGGCGCACGCAGGCGGTCGGCGGCGACAATCTCAGCGCCTGGGAAATCTATACCCATGGCGGCCGCAACGCGACCGGCATCGATGCCATCGAATTCGCCCAGAAGATGGTGGCGCGCGGCGCCGGCGAGCTCTTGGTCACCTCGATGGACCGTGACGGCACCAAGGTCGGCTACGATCTGGAACTGACGCGAGCGATCGCCGATGCGGTGCGTGTGCCGGTGATCGCCTCCGGCGGCGTCGGCGATCTCGACGATCTCGTCGCCGGGGTGAAGGAGGGCCATGCCAATGCGGTGCTTGCCGCGTCGATCTTCCACTTCGGCACCTATTCCGTCAGCGAGGCGAAGCACTATATGTCGAAGTGCGGCATCGACATGCGTCTCGACTGAACCTTGAAAGCGGACCTATGAGCGGATTTTCCCTTTCCGATCTCGAAAGCATCGTCGCAGAACGATCGAAAGCTTCGCCGGAGCAATCCTGGACAGCCAAGCTCGTGGCCGCCGGCCAGCCGAAAGCGGCAAAGAAGCTCGGTGAAGAGGCGATCGAAGCCGTGATGGCGGCGGTGACCGGCGACCGCGACAATCTGACCTATGAGGCTGCCGATGTGCTCTATCACCTATTGGTCGTATTGAAGATTGCTGAAATACCGTTAGAGAATGTCATGGCCGAGCTCGAGCGCAGAACCGCGCAGTCCGGCCTCAAGGAAAAGGCCAGCCGGCAGAGTTCATGAGTATCGCGACTGAGATTATCGGGGTGCCGGAAACGTTGGATCACTTCCAGTCGGAATCCTATTCGCCCTACCACTTCTTCTCTTCCGAACAATGGGCGAAATTCCGCGCCGACACGCCGTTGACGCTGACGAGCGACGAGGTCAAACGGCTGCGTTCGATGGGCGATCCGATCGATCTCGACGAGGTCCGGCGCATCTATCTGTCTCTGTCGCGGCTGCTCTCAGCACATGTCGAATCCTCGCAGATGCTGTTTGAACAGCGCAACCGCTTCCTCAGCCTGTCCGATGTGACGAAGACGCCCTTCGTCATCGGCATCGCCGGCTCGGTCGCGGTGGGCAAATCGACCACCGCCCGTATCCTCAAGGAGCTCCTGGGGCGCTGGCCTTCCAGCCCGAAGGTCGATCTCGTCACCACCGACGGTTTCCTCCACCCCAACGCCGTGCTGCAGCGGGAAAAGCTGATGCAGCGCAAGGGCTTTCCGGAAAGCTACGACACGGGTGCAATCCTGCGCTTCCTCTCGGCGATCAAGGCCGGACGGCCGGATGTGAAGGCGCCCAGCTATTCGCACCTCGTCTACGATGTGCTGCCGGACGAATACAAGATCGTCGACCGGCCGGACATCCTGATCTTCGAGGGCATCAATGTGCTGCAATCGCGTGACCTGCCTGCCGGCGGCAAGATCGTGCCGATGGTCTCCGACTTCTTCGACTTCTCGATCTATATCGATGCCGCCGAAGACGAGATCCACAACTGGTATGTCACGCGCTTCATGCGGCTACGCGAGACCGCCTTCCGCGATCCGAATTCCTATTTCCATCGCTATGCCTCGATCAGCGACGCGGAAGCGCTCGAAATCGCCGAGGATCTTTGGGCAAACATCAACCTGAAGAACCTGCGGCAGAACATTCTGCCGACGCGTCCACGCGCCGATCTCATCCTGAAAAAGGGCAAGGATCACCTGATCGAACAGGTCGCGCTGCGAAAGCTATAGCAGCGGTCGATAGAGCCTTTCCGTTTTTCTCCGAATCACGGAAACGCTCTATCGCTTTGTTTTTACGCAATTCCGGACGCAAAACCGCTGCGCACTTTTGCTGGAATTGCTCTAGTCGGTGGGATTGACGCGGCGAAGCGTCAGATTGATGCGGCCACCATTCTTCAGCAGCGTCGACGTCGCCGGATGGATGCGGTCGACGCCGTGGAAACACAGCCTCCCCTCGCCGCCCAGCACCACCAGATCACCGCTCGAAAGCTTGAAAGATAGCGTGCGATCATTGCGGCTGAGGCCGCCGACGCGAAAGAGGCAGCTGTTGCCGAGCGAGATCGAGACGACCGGGGCTTTGAGATCCTGTTCGTCCTTGTCCTGATGCAAGCCCATGCGCGCTTCGTCGGAGTAGAAATTGACGAGGCAGGCTTCCGGCGGCTTGTCGTAACCCGAAACGTCATTCCAGATATCGAGCAATTGCTGCGGCATATCAGGCCAAGGTCTGCCGGTTGCCGGGTGCGTGGGCTGGTAGCGATAGCCGCGCTCTTTGTCCGTCACCCAGCCAAGCGGCCCGCAATTGGTCATGCGCACGGACATCGGCTTGCCGGTGCCGGGCATGGCGGGCACATAAAGCGGCGCTTCGGCGACGACGGTACGGATCACCTCGACCAATGCCTCCTGACGCGCTCGGTCGAGGTAACTGGGGAGATGGCGGATGCCACTCAAGAGCTCCGGCATGTCACTCACCGCTGCCGCCGCCGGGGCGGCCGCGCATTTTCTTGACTTCTGAGCGACCGGATTTTTCCTTCAGGCGGCGTTCGACCGAACCCTTGGTCGGCCTGGTCTTCTTGCGCGGCGGCGGTGGCGGCTTGGCGGCCTCGAGAATCAGTTCCTTCAACCGGTCGCGCGCATCCTCGCGGTTGCGGTCCTGGCTGCGAAACCGGCTCGCCTCGATCATCAGCACGCCCTCCTTCGACAACCGCCGGCCGGCGAGCTTGATCGCATTGGTTTTGACACGATCGTTCAGGGACGGCGAATTCGCGATGTTGAAGAACAGCTGGACCGCGGTCGAGACCTTGTTGACATTCTGCCCACCGGGACCGCCCGCCAGAACGAACTGTTCCGTCAGCTCCCATCCGGCGATGGTGATCCTGTCATCGATATAGAGCGCGTCGCTGGCCATGCGGCGTTCTATCTCACATCGGCGGCGAATTGAAAATATCGGCTGTGACATGGGAAACCCGGCGATCTTGCGATGCCGGGTTTCACGTGAGTCAGAGGTTTGATCTGCCTATTCGGCAGCGACCTTTACGCCGGGGGCCGCATCACGGACGCCGCCGTCAACATGATTTTCGAACTTGGCGAAGTTCGCGATGAACATCGAGACCAGCTTTTCGGCCTGCGCGTCATAGGCTGCCTTGTCGACCCAGGTCGAGCGCGGATCGAGAATGCTGCCATCGACACCGTCGACGGAGACCGGCACGGCGAAGCCGAAGTTCGTGTCGGCACGGAATTCGGCCTGTCCAAGTTCGCCGCTGAGGGCGGCAGCGAGAAGTCCACGCGTCGCCTTGATCGGCATGCGCTTGCCGGTGCCGTAGGCGCCGCCGGTCCAGCCGGTATTGACAAGCCAGCATTGGACGCCATGGCGGCCGATCAGCTCCTTGAGCAGATTGCCATATTCGGCCGGATGCCGCGGCATGAAAGGAGCGCCGAAGCAGGTGGAGAAGGTCGCTTCCGGCTCGACGACACCCTTTTCGGTGCCGGCCACCTTGGCGGTATAGCCGGAGAGGAAGTGATACATCGCCTGATCAGGCGTCAATCGGGCGATCGGCGGCATGACGCCAAAGGCATCGGCGGTCAGCATGATGATTGTCTTCGGATGCCCGGCACGGCCCGTTTCCGAAGCGTTCGGGATGAAGTCCATCGGATAGGCGCAACGGGTGTTTTCGGTCAGCGACCCGTCGTCGAAATCCGGCTCGCGGCTTTCGTTCAGCACGACGTTTTCCAACACGGTGCCGAAACGCTGCGTCGTCGCGTAGATTTCCGGCTCGGCTTCGGCCGAAAGGCGGATGGTCTTGGCGTAGCAGCCGCCTTCGAAGTTGAAGATGCCGTTCTCGCTCCAGCCGTGTTCGTCATCACCGATCAGCGTCCGGGCCGGATCGGCCGAAAGCGTCGTCTTGCCGGTGCCGGAAAGGCCGAAGAAGACCGCCGCGTCACCGTCCGGGCCGACATTGGCCGAGCAGTGCATCGGCATCACGCCCTTGGCCGGCAGCAGATAGTTGAGCACGGTGAAGACCGATTTCTTCATTTCGCCGGCATAGGAGGTGCCGCCGATGAGGACGAGACCGTTGGTGAGATCGCAGGCGATCACCGTTTCCGAACGGCAGCCGTGGCGAGCCGGATCGGCCTTGAAGCTCGGCAGATCGATGATCGTCAGCTTCGGCACGAAGCTGGACAGCGCTGCAGTGTCGGGGCGGATCAGCAGATTGCGGATGAACAGTGAATGCCAGGCGAATTCGGTCACGACGCGGGTCGGCAGAGCATGACCTTCCTCGGCGCCACCGACGAGATCCTGGACGAAAAGCTCCTTGCCCGCGGCATGCGCCAGCATATCGTCGCGCAGAACGGCGAAATGCTCCGGCGAGATCGGCTTGTTGTTGTCCCACCAGATTTCGCCATCGGTATTGATATCGCGAACGACGAACTTGTCGCGCGGCGAACGGCCCGTGTGCTGGCCGGTGATAGCCCGCAATGCGCCTTGAGCGGTCAGTTCGGCTTCGCCCCGGCGGATCGCTTCTTCATAGAGCGCGGCGGCGGAAAAGTTGTAGCGAACGCTGGCTGCGCCGCCCAATCCAACCGTTGCCAGCTCTATTGCCGGGTTATGAACTCCGAACATTTCCATGGCTAGTTCCCTTCACTCAGGCTCGTTGCCGTTAAAACTAACCGCGAAAATACGGGCAGAAATTTTAAAACACAAGATGGAAAACTTGAGAAAATGCAGTGATATCAAACAATTAATCGATTTAAATTTATCGTCCTAATTTTAAATCGTTTGAATAGATCGCGTTTAAAGATTCGGGCGCACTACCTAAGATTGCTCGCGAATTTTACGACAATCTTCCCCTTTATCTTTGCCACAATTTGTTCCACCTTTATCCTCCATAAGCGCATCCGGTCACTGAGACCGCCTGGGGAGAGCAAATCCGGGAGATTGCGCACTGATGACGGAGACCAACACCATGCCGACAATCGCGCTCGTTGATGACGACCGCAACATCCTCACCTCGGTGTCGATCGCACTGGAGGCTGAAGGATATAAGGTCGAGACGTATACGGACGGTGCTTCGGCGCTCGACGGCCTGCTGGCGCGACCGCCGCAGCTGGCGATCTTCGACATCAAGATGCCGCGCATGGACGGCATGGAACTGCTGCGCCGCCTGCGGCAGAAGTCGGACATCCCGGTCATCTTCCTCACCTCCAAGGATGAGGAGATCGATGAACTCTTCGGCCTGAAGATGGGCGCCGATGATTTCATCACCAAACCGTTTTCGCAGCGTCTGCTGGTGGAGCGCGTGCGCGCCGTCCTGCGTCGCGCGTCAAGCCGCGAAGCCGCCGCCGCCGGCACGAGCCCCAGCGGCGCGCCGAAGACCGGCGCGGTGCAGCAGGCCCGCTCGCTGGAGCGCGGGCAGCTGGTCATGGACCAGGAACGCCACACCTGCACCTGGAAGGGTGAGGCAGTGACGCTGACGGTGACCGAATTCCTGATCCTGCATTCGCTGGCGCAGCGCCCCGGCGTCGTCAAAAGCCGCGACGCGCTGATGGACGCAGCCTATGACGAACAGGTCTATGTCGACGACCGGACCATCGACAGCCACATCAAGCGGCTGCGCAAGAAATTCAAGATGGTCGACAACGACTTTGATATGATTGAAACACTCTACGGAGTGGGATACCGCTTCCGCGAAGCAGCCTGAGCCCCGAGCGGCGCAGCGCGCTCCTGCATAATTTCCTAAATCGGCATCGATTTAAGGATTTAATTATGCAGCAGTTCAAAATGTCACAGCGTCCTTTGCGCGTCTGAAAAGACGCGCGGCGCTGTCGGAAATGTTGAGGGCTGCGGGCCGGCCCATCCGGCCCCGCCCTTCGAAAGGGCCTGTCATTGGCACAGTTGGTGCAGGAAAGGGATCTGGACGATGCGGAGGGCGTGAGCACCCGTCGCGTCCGAGGCCGCCGTTGGTCGCATCCCTTCACCCTGATCCGCCGGATCTTCGGCAATGCCGTCTTTTCGAGCCTGACACGGCGCATCCTGTTCTTCAATCTCGTCGCGCTGGTGGTGCTCGTCGGCGGCATTCTCTACCTTAACCAGTTCCGCGAAGGATTGATCGACGCTCGCGCCGAAAGCCTGTTGACGCAGGGCGAAATCATCGCCGGCGCCGTTTCGGCCTCCGCGTCGGTCGATACGAACTCGATCACCATCGATCCGCAGAAGCTGCTCGAGCTGCAGGCCGGCCAGAGCATCACCCCGGTGCCGAACGACGAGGACCTTGAATTCCCGATCGATCCCGAAAAGGTCGCGCCGGTCCTGCGCCGGCTGATCTCTCCGACACGCACACGCGCCCGCATCTTCGATGCCGATGCCAACCTGCTGCTCGATTCGCGCCATCTCTATTCGCGCGGCCAAGTGCTGCGCTTCGACCTGCCGCCGGTGGAGGAAGAGAAACAGACCTGGAGCGAGTGGTTCGCCACCCTCTTCAACAAGGCGCTGCAGCCCGGCAATCTGCCGCTCTATAAGGAAGCGCCGGGCGGCGACGGCTCGATCTATCCCGAAGTGATGAACGCGCTCACCGGCGTGCGCGGCGCAGTCGTGCGCACCACCGAAAAAGGTGAACTCATCGTTTCCGTCGCCGTGCCGATCCAGCGCTTCCGCGCCGTGCTCGGCGTGCTGTTGTTGTCGACACAGGCGGGCGACATCGACAATATCGTCCATGCTGAACGGCTTGCTATCATGCGCGTCTTCGGCGTGGCGACACTCGTCAACGTGCTGCTTTCACTGGTGCTGTCATCGACCATCGCCAATCCACTGCGCCGTCTTTCGGCAGCTGCCATCCGCGTCCGCCGCGGCGCCAAGACGCGCGAAGAGATCCCCGACTTCTCTGCCCGCCAGGATGAAATCGGCAACCTTTCCATCGCATTGCGCGAGATGACGACGGCGCTCTACGACCGCATCGATTCGATCGAGAGTTTCGCGGCCGATGTCAGCCATGAGCTCAAGAACCCGCTGACCTCGCTGCGCAGCGCCGTCGAAACGCTGCCGCTTGCCCGATCCGACGATTCCAAGAAGCGGCTGATGGACGTCATCCAGCACGATGTCCGCCGCCTCGACCGGCTGATCAGCGATATCTCCGACGCCTCCCGTCTCGACGCCGAACTCGCACGCGTCGATGCCGGCTCCGTCGACATGGAGGTGCTGCTGCGCGACCTGATCGAGGTTTCGCGCCAGGTTAGGAGCACCAAGAAGCAGGTGGAAATCGAATATGCGATCGAACGCAAGCCGAACGTCAAGACGCGCTTCGTCGTCAACGGCCACGATCTACGCATCGGCCAGATCATCGCCAACCTGATCGAGAATGCCCGCTCTTTCGTGCCGGAAAAGGGCGGCAAGATTACCGTGCGGCTGGTGCGGACACGCTCGCGCTGCGTCACCACCATCGAAGACAACGGCCCCGGCATCCAGGCGGAAAATATCGACCGCATCTTCGAGCGCTTCTATACGGACCGGCCGGAGGCGGAAGGCTTCGGCCAGAATTCGGGGCTCGGCCTTTCGATCAGCCGGCAGATCGCCGAAGCGCATGGCGGTTCGCTGAGAGCCGAAAACATCACCGATGCCGAGAGCGGGCATATACTCGGCGCGCGGTTCATCCTCTCTTTGCCAATCGGCGCCGCAGCATGACCGAGGCAGGTTTCAACGTCCATGCGACGGCGATCGTCGTCGGCAAGACGGGGCTGCTATTCAGCGGTCCCTCCGGCTGGGGAAAATCGATGCTGGCCTTCACCTGCATGACCGAGGCGCGCCGGCTCGGGCTTTTCACGGCGCTGGTCGCCGACGACCAGGTGCTTCTCTCCGGAGAGGCCGGCGCGGTGATCGCTACATGCCCGCCGTCGATCGCCGGGCTGATGGAGCTTCGCGGCACCGGCATCGTTCGGCAGGACCATATTCCGCGGGCGACCATGCATTATGCCGTGCTTCCTGGCAGCGCCTCCGGTGAAAACCGGGTGCCTCCAGAAGGCGAAACCGTAGGCCTTGCCGCCGGTTTTTCGCTTCCCGCATTGCGGTTGCTCACAGGCGTCTCTTCACCCCTTGCGATCCTGATGGCAAAAGTGCCTGGCATCGGGCACTGAGGCCTTCCGGATTGGTCAATCTGCCTTATATATTCGCATTTTTATCTTGCACTTCGGCTTTTCATAGCCAAGATGTGCCCCCACCGGTGGACGTAATTGCTGCATTGCGATATTGGGGCCACCGTTTGTATATGGGAGCAGTAATATCATGATCGGACTTGTGCTTGTCACTCATGGCAAGCTGGCTGAAGAGTTTCGTCATGCTGTCGAGCACGTCGTCGGTCCTCAGAAATTCATCGAGACGGTCTGTATTGGCCCCGAAGACGACATGGACCAGAGACGGCAGGACATTCTGGAAGCCGTTTCCGGTGCCGATGATGGCCACGGCGTTGTCATCCTGACCGACATGTTCGGCGGCACGCCGTCCAATCTCGCCATATCAGTCATGAGCAGCGGCCATACCGAAGTCATTGCCGGCGTCAACCTGCCGATGTTGATCAAACTTGCCGGGGTGCGCGGCGAGAACAACATGGAGAAGGCGCTGGTCGAGGCCTCCGAAGCCGGGCGGAAATATATCAATGTCGCGAGCCGTGTGCTCAGCGGAAAATAACGGGCATTCATGACATCGCTCTCCCGGGAACTCCTCATCATCAACAAGCGCGGTCTTCATGCGCGCGCTTCCGCCAAATTCGTGCAGATGGTCGAGACCTTCGATGCCGCCATCACCGTTTCCAAGGATGGAATGACGGTCGGCGGAACCTCCATCATGGGCCTGATGATGCTTGCGGCAAGTCCCGGCTCAAGCGTCGTCGTTTCGGCGAGCGGCAGCCAGGCCGAGGAAGCGCTGGAGGCCCTGGACAAGTTGATCCAGAACAGGTTCGGCGAGGAGATATGAGCTCCGATCGAGTTCATATAAACATATAAAGACTTCTTTATATCCTTATTGCTATCACCGGCGAAGCCTGCTAAACGGCGGACATGCCGTGCGCTTGCACGCGGGTCATTTTTCGCGCCTGCGCCAATTTTGAGACGTTTTTCAGCCTGGAGGCCTCTATGAGCACTGAAAAAGATTATGTCGTCGCCGATATCGGGCTTGCGGATTTCGGTCGCAAGGAAATTACGATCGCCGAAACCGAAATGCCGGGGCTGATGTCCTGCCGCACCGAATTCGGCCAGACAAAGCCGCTGAAGGGCGCGCGCATCACCGGCTCGCTGCATATGACCATCCAGACGGCCGTGCTCATCGAGACGCTGGTCGCGCTCGGTGCCGAAGTCCGCTGGGCCTCGTGCAACATCTTCTCGACGCAGGATCACGCCGCTGCCGCGATCGCCGCTTCCGGCGTGCCTGTCTTCGCCATCAAGGGCGAATCGCTCGAAGATTACTGGGTCTACACCGACAAGATCTTCCAGTGGGCCGATGGCGGCCTTTCCAACATGATCCTCGATGACGGCGGCGACGCCACCATGTACATCCTGCTCGGCGCCCGCGCCGAAGCCGGCGAGGACGTACTGTCTCACCCGCATTCCGAAGAAGAGGAAATCCTCTTCGCACAGATCAAGAAGCGCCTTGCCGCTTCGCCTGGCTGGTTCACCAAGCAGCGCGACGCGATCAAGGGCGTCACCGAGGAAACGACGACCGGCGTCAACCGCCTTTACCAGCTCAGCCAGAAGGGCCTGCTGCCCTTCCCGGCGATCAACGTCAACGACTCGGTCACCAAGTCGAAGTTCGACAACAAGTATGGCTGCAAGGAATCGCTGGTCGACGGCATTCGCCGCGGCACCGACGTCATGATGGCCGGCAAGGTTGCCGTCGTCTGCGGCTACGGCGACGTCGGCAAGGGTTCTGCCGCTTCGCTCTCCGGCGCCGGCGCCCGCGTCAAGGTGACAGAAGCCGATCCGATCTGCGCATTGCAGGCTGCGATGGACGGTTACGAAGTCGTTCTGCTCGAGGACGTCGTTTCCTCGGCCGATATCTTCATCACCACCACCGGCAACAAGGACGTCATCCGCATCGACCATATGCGGGCGATGAAGGATATGGCGATTGTCGGCAATATCGGCCACTTCGACAACGAAATCGAAGTCGCTGCACTGCGCAATCTCAAGTGGACCAACGTCAAGCCGCAGGTCGACCTGATCGAATTCCCCAAGGGCAACCGCATCATCCTCCTTTCCGAAGGCCGTCTGCTCAACCTCGGCAACGCCACCGGCCATCCGTCCTTCGTGATGTCGGCTTCGTTCACCAACCAGACGCTGGCGCAGATCGAACTCTTCACCAAGCCCGACCAGTATTCCAACCAGGTCTATATCCTGCCGAAGCATCTCGATGAAAAGGTCGCACGCCTGCATCTCGACAAGCTCGGCGTGAAGCTGACTGAGCTTTCTGCGGAACAGGCTGCCTATATCGGCGTCTCGCCGAAGGGCCCGTTCAAGTCCGACCACTACAGATATTGATCTGATCGTTAATATCCACAAGATGTAGAAGCCGCGGCATTGACAAATGCCGCGGCTTATTTTTTGGACGCTCCCTTCCCGCCGATTCCCTTCCGAAGTATTGTTTTAAGACTTGATTCGTGGCGCCGGACCCTGTTCGGCCGCTGCGAAAATGGGATGTCTTGTCGTAATGCGGCACATTGAAGGACGGAGACATACCGCGGATGTCGGAAATAAAAAGCAGCCTGCCCGGTCAGGCGGATGATGGCGCACGCGCCGATCGCCGCCCGCTGATGGCAGGCCAAGGATATAAATCTGCAACGGCACACGAGGCCGCAAAGCAAGAGCACGGATCATTGGCGCGCTTCCTGAAAAGCTGCGCGGCCGGCACGGCGCTTGCCGCCCTGGCGCGGCCGGCTCTGGCACAGACGGAGCAGCAGGCGGCGGCCTCGGCTCACCTCTTCACATCCTCGCAGGTGATCGGTGTTTCTGTCGTCATTGGCGTCATATCGGCAGCATTGCTGTCAACGCTGTGGCTCGTGCGCCAGCGCGGCAACCTGGAAAACGAGAGCCGGGAAATCCGCTCGGCGCTCTCCGATGCCCAGCAGCGCATTTCGCAATACCAGGCTCTGATCGCCGACAAGAACCGGCGGATCGTCATCTGGGACGGCAATGCACGTCCCGAACTGCTCGGCCAGCTTCCGCCTGAGACCGGCGCGCCGCAGGACGGCGAATTCCTGGCCTTTGGCCTGTGGCTGAAGTCACGTTCGGCTTCCGAGCTGGAAAAGGCGATCGACCGGCTGCGCGACGAGGCGCAAAGCTTCGATATGGTGGTCGAAACCATCCGCGACGAAATCCTCGAGGCGCAGGGCCGGGTTTCCGGCGGGCGTGCCTTCGTCCGCTTCGTGGCGCTCAACAATCTGCGCGCCGAACTCGCAGAGCTCAGGATCGAACGCGACCGGCTGATGACCTCGATCTCGGCCTTCCAGACCATGCTCGACGCGATCGACATGCCGGCCTGGCAGCGCGATCCGGTGGGCCGCCTCACCTGGGTCAACCAGGCTTATGGCGAGGCGGTCGAAGCGCGATCGCCGCAGCAGGCGATCAATGAAGGCCGCGAGATGCTGACGACCGTCGCGCGCGAACGCATTCGCGCCAAGACGACGCCGGAATCGCCCTTCCACGACAAGATCTCGACGGTCGTGCACGGCAACCGCACATTCTTCGACGTCGTCGACGTCAGGGTTCCCGGCGGCTCGGCCGGCATCGCGATCGATGTGTCCGACATAGAGGCAGTGCGCGCCGAGCTGGAACGGACGCTGAAGAGCCATGCCGAAACGCTCGACCATCTCGCCACGCCGGTTGCCATCTTCGACGGCGACCGCCGGCTGCAATTCTACAACCAGGCCTTCGTCGCGCTCTGGGAGCTGGATATCGCCTTCCTCGAAGGCCGACCGGACAATAGCGAGCTGCTCGAGCGGCTGCGGGCGGCCAAGAAACTGCCGGACCAGCTCAACTGGAAAAGCTGGAAGGAAGCCGCGCTTTCCGTCTATCGCGCGCTCGACACGCAAACCGATCTCTGGCACCTGCCGAACGGGCAGACGTTACGGGTCTTTGCGACCGCCCATCCGCAGGGCGGCGCCACCTGGGTGTTCGAAAACCTGACTGAGCAGGTCGATCTCGAAACGCGCTACAACACGCTGGTCAAGGTGCAGGGTGAAACGATCGACCATCTTTCGGAGGGTGTGGCGGTGTTCGGTCCTGATGGACGCATCCGCCTTTCCAACCCGGCCTTCCGCGCGCTCTGGGGGATCACCGAAACCGAAGCCAAGCCCGGCACCCATATCCGTGCGCTCGGTGAGGCCTGCGCGCCGTCCTATGACCGGCCGGACGGCTGGAAGACCTTCGCGGAACTGATCACCAGCTTCGACGACGAACGCCGCTCGGGCCAGGGAACGCTGGAACTCTTCTCCGGCCTCGTGCTCGACTATGCCGTCATCCCGCTGCCGAACGCGCAGACCATGCTGACCTTCGTCAACATGACGGACAGCGTGCGTGCCGAGCGCGCGCTGACCGAGAAGAATGAAGCACTGCGCAAGGCCGACGAGCTGAAGAACGACTTCGTCCAGCACGTTTCCTATGAACTGCGTTCGCCACTGACCAACATCATCGGCTTCACCGATCTCCTGCGCACGCCCGGCGTCGGGCCGCTTACCGAACGGCAGGCCGAATATATCGACCACATCTCGACGTCGTCCTCGGTTCTGTTGACGCTCGTCAATGATATTCTCGACCTTGCGACCGTCGATGCCGGCATCATGCGCCTCAATTATGCGGATATCGATCTCAACGATCTGCTCGACGACGTCTCGATGCAGATCGCCGATCGCCTCCACGAAAGCGGTGTCGCGCTTGAAATTACCGCTCCTGCCTATCTCGGCTCGATCGTGGCCGATCCGCAGCGGCTGAAGCAGATCCTTCTGAAGCTTCTGTCCAATGCGGCGAATTTCTCGCCCGAAGGCACGTCGATCTCACTGGAATGCCGTCGCGAAGGCACGGATTTCGTCTTCGCCGTCAGCGATCGCGGCCCCGGCATCTCGCCTGACATGATCGCGACCGTCTTCGACCGTTTTGCCACGGGGGCAAAAAGCGGCAAACGCGGCGGCGCCGGCCTCGGCCTCTCGATCGTCGACAGCTTCGTCAGTCTGCATCATGGCGATGTGACGATCGACAGCGAACCGGGCAAGGGCACGACCGTCGTCTGCCGTATCCCCTCGGTCGATGTACCGCATTCCGCCGCCGCCGAATGACGACCAGCGATGCGATCTCGCTTTTCCTGAAAGACGAGGCGGCCACCGTCCGCCTCGGCGAAGACTTGGCGCTGGCCCTGAAAGCCGGTGATTGCCTTGCCCTTTCCGGCGATCTCGGCGCGGGGAAATCCTCGCTCGCCCGCGCGATCCTGCGCGCGATCGCCGATGACGAGGGGCTCGAGGTCCCGAGCCCGACCTTCACGCTGGTGCAATCCTACGATCTGCGCATCGCCGTTTCGCATTTCGATCTCTACCGGCTCGGCGATCCCGCCGAACTGACGGAGCTTGGCTTCGACGAGGCCCTGCAGAACGGTATCTGTCTCGTCGAATGGCCTGAGATGGCGCAGAGCGAACTGCCCGTGGAACGAATCACCCTGACGCTGGCGCATGAAGGCAGCGGCCGCCGGGCAACGATCGAAGCCGCTGGCGCGCAAAATACACGCATCCGCCGCGTGCTGGCGATCCGCGATTTCCTTGATGCCGCCGGTTACCCCGCATCGAAACGCCGCTTCCTGACCGGTGATGCCTCGCTGCGCGCCTATGAGGCGATCTATCCGCAAGCCGGGAACCAACGCATCATCCTGATGGACTGGCCGCCGCTTGCTGAAGGCCCGCCGGTTCTCGACGGCAAACCCTATCCCAAAGTCGCGCATCTTGCCGAAAACGCTTATCCGTTCGTGGCAATCGCCGATACGCTGCGCAAGGACGGTTTTGCGGCACCCGAAGTCTACAAGGTGGATTATAACAAGGGTATCCTGCTGATCGAAGATCTTGGCAGCGAAGGCGTGCTGGATGCCCACGGACAGCCGGTTATAGAACGCTATCGCGAAAGCGTTGCCTGCCTGGCCAGGCTGCACGCCCTGAAATTTCCGCAGGACATCCCCGTTGGAAAGGGGCATGTCCACCATATTCCTGATTTCGACCGCACGGCGATGAAGATGGAGGTGCGGCTGGTGATAGACTGGCACCTGCCCTGGAAGCGCCAGGGCGCACCTGCAACGGAAGCCGAACACGCGGAATATCTGGCGATCTGGGATGCGCTCATCGATGAGCTCGCAACGGCCGAGAAGAACCTGCTGCTGCGCGACTTCCACTCGCCGAACATCATCTGGCGCGAACATGAAAGCGGTATTCGCAAGATCGGCCTCATCGATTTCCAAGACGCGATGATCGGCCCCACGGCTTATGACCTTGCCTCGATCGTCCAGGATGCGCGCGTAACGATCGAGCCGGACCTCTTCCGGCAGCTGATGGACGATTATCTGACGCTTCGCCGCGCAGAGAGCGGTTTCGACGAAGCCGGATTTATGAAAGCCTGGGCGATCATGTCTGCCCAGCGCAACTGCAAGCTTGCCGGCCTCTGGGTGCGCTTGTTGCAGCGCGACGGCAAGCCGGGCTATCTGAAACATATGCCGCGCACGCTCGCCTATCTAAACGTCGCGCTTGAGCATGAAACGCTTGCCCCCTTGCGCGATTGGTGCACAAGGGCTGGAATAGGCCAGAGCGAATCATAAGTTCCGGATCAGAATGACCATCAGACAAGCCATGGTACTGGCCGCGGGTCTCGGAACCCGCATGCGCCCGATCACCGATACGATCCCCAAGCCGCTGGTGAAGATCGACGGCAAGCCGATGATCGACTACGCACTGGATTCCCTGGTCGCGGCCGGCGTCGAACGCGCCGTCGTCAACGTTCACCACCACGCCGACCAGATGCTCGAACATCTTGGGAATTATCGCGGCCTCGATATCGTCATTTCCGACGAGCGGGGCGCACTGATGAATTCCGGCGGCGGCCTGGCGAAGGGGCTGAGGCTGCTTAGCCGCGACAATATCTTTGTCATGAATGCCGATCTCTTCTGGATCGGCGAACAGCAGGGGCGGCCGACGAATCTGCAACGCTTAGCCGGCTTCTTCGATGCGGAACGCATGGATATGGCGCTGCTTTGCGTTGGGATCGAGGATACGACGGGTCACAACGGCAAGAACGACTTCAGCCTCGCGGCCGATGGCCGGCTGACACGTTATCGCGACGATCCCTCCAATCCCGTCGTCTATGCCGGCGCGATCGCCATGAACCCGTCGCTGTTCGACGATGCGCCGAAGGATGCCTTCAACCTCAATATCTATTTCGACAAGGCGATCGCGCGTGGACGGCTTTTCGGCATGGTGCTCGAAGGCCATTGGCTGACGGTCGGCACGCCGGAGGCAATCGGCGAGGCGGAGGAAACGATCCGGCGATTGCGGACGTTTGCTTAAGCTATGGCGGAGCGGCACCAGCCACGCATCCTGACGATCCCGGCGGGCCTCTCCTTCCTGAAAACGCTGGCGACGACAGTTTGCGACGGCCGATTGACGCCGATTTTCCGGCACGACGTCGATGATCCGCTGTCGCTTGCCAAAGTCACGATCTACCTGCCGACCCGGCGCGCCGTGCGTGTGCTGCGTTCTGAATTCGTCGACCTGCTCGGCGGCCGATCAGCGATCCTCCCCGTCATCCGCCCGCTCGGCGAAACCGATGACGATAGCGGCTATTTCGACGAGGCGCTGCCGACAACGATCGATCTCGCCCAGCCGCTATCGAATACCGCCCGTCTGCTGGAGCTTGCGCGTCTGATCCTTGCCTGGCGAAATAAGTTGCCGGAGATCGTCCGCCACATTCACTCGGACTCGCCGCTCGTCGCGCCGGCAAGCCCGGCGGATGCGATCTGGCTCGCCCGCAATCTTGCCGAGCTGATCGATTCCATCGAGACCGAGGATCTCGACTGGTCGGAGCTGTCGAAACTCGATACCGGCGATTATGCCGCCTGGTGGCAGTTGACGGCGGAGTTCCTGCAGATCGCCAGCGCCTTCTGGCCCGAACGGCTTTCCGAACTCGGCAAATCCTCGCCGGCACGGCATAGAAACGCCATTCTGCGGGCCGAAGCAGGCCGGCTTTCGGCGACGAAACCCGCGGGACCGATCATCATCGCCGGTTCGACGGGTTCCGTTCCCGCCACCGCCGATCTCATCGCCGCCGTCGCCCATCTGCCTGAAGGTGTGATCGTGCTTCCAGGTCTCGATCTCTCCATGCCCGAAATGCACTGGCAGATGGTCGCGCCGGAACCGGCGCCCGGCCAACATGCCAATCCCGCAAGCCGGAGCCATCCGCAATATGGCCTGTCACTGCTGCTCAAGCGGCTGAAGCTGACACGCGCCGACGTCACGCTCCTCGACAGACCGGAGGCCGATCTTGACCGGCGGGCCGAAATCCTGTCGCGGGCCCTTGCTCCAGCGGAGGCGACCAGCGACTGGGGAGCGTGGAAGAGCGATCTGCCGGCCGGCGCGCTGTCTTCGGCCTTCTCTGATGTCTCGCTGATTGAAGCCGCCAATGAGCGCGAGGAAGCAACGGCGATTGCCATCGCACTCCGGCTGGCGCTGGAAAGACCGGGACAGGACGGCGAGAGCCGGGCAGCACTCATCACTCCGGACCGCAATCTCGCGCGGCGGGTGATGGCCGAGCTTTCCCGCTTCGGCATTCTCGCCGATGATTCGGCGGGCACACCGCTTTCGGCCATGCCGCAGGGCACCTTGCTGCAATTGCTGCTGGAGGCAGCGCTGCGACCGGGCGATCCGGTGGCAATCATCTCACTGCTCAAACATCCGCTTGCCCGCTTCGGCCTGGAGCGCGGCGCATTGATTTCCGCTACCGAGGCGCTCGAGCTGCTGGCGCTGCGCGGCGGTGTGGCCGAGGTGGATATCAGCACGCTCGAACCTCTCCTCACGCACCAACTTGCCGAACAGGCGCTGGACAGGCACGCGCCGCAATGGCGAAAATCGCTTTCGCCTGAGGCCGCCGACGCCGCATGCGACCTTGCCCGCCGGGTCACACAAGCGACCGAGCCTCTGGCTTCGGCGCTGATGCGGCACCGGCCGGAAGATCGTGGAAGAACAGTGCGCTTCACATTGTCCGAATGGGCCGAGCGCACTGGCCGTTCGCTTGAAGCGGTCGCGGTCGATCCGCAAGGCAATCTCGCCGATCTCTGGTCGAACGAAGCGGGAGACGCCCTCGCCGCCCTGCTCAGTGAAGTGATCGACACGGACGGCCAGATGGAGGCCGACGGACCGCAATGGATCGACATCATGGCAGCGCTCGCCGCCGGTCATGCGGTGAAACCACGGGCGCTCAGCCATCCGAGGCTCTTCATCTTCGGCACGCTGGAAGCCCGCCTGCAGAGCGTCGATACGCTGATCCTCGGCGGCCTGAACGAAGGCACCTGGCCGGGACAGACCGCCAACAACCCCTTCATTCCGCGAATGATGAAGACGGAGATCGGCCTCGAGCCGCCGGAGCGGCGCATCGGCCAGCTGGCGCATGATTTCGAGATGGCAAACGGCACACGCCATCTGATCTATTCGCGCGCGCTGCGCCAGGGCTCGACGCCGACCGTCGCCTCGCGTTGGCTGCAGCGGCTGCTGGCGCTCGGCGGAGAGGCGTTCGAAGCGGAATTGAAGGGACGCGGCAATCGGTTCCTCCAATGGGCCGCTCTCATCGATCGGGGAGATGCTCAGGCGCCGGTGCAGCGCCCCTCGCCGAAACCGCCGCTGGCGCTGCAGCCGAAATCCTATTCCTTCAGCGAAGTCGGCCGGCTGCGCCGAGATCCCTATGCCATCTATGCCCGTCGCATCCTGCGGCTTGACCCCGTCGACCCGTTCAATCGTGATCCAGGGGCGGCCGAACGCGGAACGCTCTACCACGAGATCATCGATCGATTCATCCGCGAGGCTCACATCGCCGGCACGCCGGATGCGGCAGCGGCGATGGAGGCCATCCTTTCCGAGCTTTTCGACATGGAAAAGTTGCCGCCGCATATCGACGCGGTGTGGCGGCCGCGCTTTCGCGCGGTGGCCCGCGTCTTCCTCGAATGGGAGGCCGGACGCCAGCATGGCATCCTGAAAACGCTGACGGAAGTACGGGGCGGCATGGAATTGGAGCCGATCAATATCCGGCTCACCGGCGTTGCAGACCGGATCGACGTCACAGGACCAAACTCGGCCGACATCATCGACTACAAGACCGGCTACAATCCCTCACCGGCGCAGGCACGTGTGCTTCTCGATCCGCAGCTTGCGCTTGAAGCGGCCGCCTTGAGCGCCGGTGCCTTCCGCGATGCCGGCAGCCTCGTGCCGCAGGACCTTCTCTATGTGCGTCTGCGACCCGGAAGCCGCTTCCAAGTCGATACCGTCAACAACGAGAGCTCGGCGCGCAGCGACAAGGCGAAATCGGCGATGGATCTGGCCGCCGAATCGATCGACCAGCTGGTCAAATTCGTGGGGTTGCTGCAATCCAGCGAGAGAGGCTTTACCTCGCGGCTGATCCCGGCCCAGCAATTCGATTTCGGCGGCGACTATGATCATCTCGCCCGCGTCTCCGAATGGTCGACGGCCGAAACCGAAGAGGGCGGCGATGAGTGATGTGACCGCCCTTCCCAACGATGACGATCCGGGCGCCTGGATCGGCTGGACGACGATCCAGCAGGCGATTGCCTCCGATCCGCTGCGTTCAGCATGGGTCTCGGCCAATGCCGGTTCCGGCAAGACGCATGTGCTGACACAGCGCGTCATCCGGCTGCTGCTATCAGGTGCGCGGCCTTCCGCCATTTTATGCCTCACCTACACCAAGGCCGCGGCGTCGGAAATGTCGAACCGCGTCTTCGAACGGCTGGCGGAATGGGTGGTGCTTGACGATGAAGACCTCGGCCGCCGCATCACACAGATCGAAGGTACGGCTCCCGACGGACTGAAGCTTGCCGAGGCACGCCGGCTGTTTGCCAAGGCGCTGGAGACACCAGGTGGACTGAAGATCCAGACGATCCATGCCTTTTGCGAGGCACTGCTGCATCAGTTCCCGCTGGAAGCCAACGTTGCCGGGCATTTCTCGGTTCTCGACGATCGCGCGGCGGTGGCGCTGCTTTCCGATGCGCGCCGGGCACTGCTGACGGCAACCGCGCCGGACGAAGACAGCGCCCTTGCCGAGGCATTCGCCTACGTGCTCAATCTCGGCGACGAATCCGGGCTTGAGAACCTGCTCGGCGACATCGTCGCCAATCGCAATGCCATTCGTCGTTTCACCGCGACGGCTGAACAGCAGGGCGGCGTGGAAATGGTTCTGCGCAAAAGGCTCGGCCTTGCCGTCGGCGACACGGAAGACAGGATCGCGGCGCAATATTGGCCTTTGCCGGAGCTTTCGGGCGGCACGCTGGAACTTTATCTTTCGCTTGCCGACCAGAAGGGCGGTGCCAAGGCGCAGGAGGTTGCCTATGGCCTCAGGCTCGCTGGGCGGGAGCGCGATGACGCAAGGCGCGCGCAATTTCTCGAGAAAATCTTTCTGACCGTGAAGGGCGAGCCCAAGGCGGACTCGCAATTCTTCGTCAAGGCCATGCTTGCCGAGGCACCGCAGCTGGCGGAGGCCATCGCCATTGCCCGCGCGCATGTCGCAGCAAGCCGTGACCGGCTGAAACTGATGCGGATGTACGGCGCCACACATGCAGCGCTCGTGCTCGCCGATCGGCTGAATCACGATTATGACGAGTTGAAGAAGCAGCGCAGCCAGCTCGATTTCGAGGACCTGATCACCCGCACCGCCGACCTCCTGACGAAAAGTGGCGTCGGCCCCTGGATCCACTACAAGCTCGATCGCGGCATCGATCATATCCTCGTCGACGAGGCGCAGGATACCAGCCCGATCCAGTGGAGCGTCATCCAGTCGCTCGCCGAAGATTTCTTCTCCGGCGAAAGCGCCCGGCCGATCGTGCGCACGCTTTTTGCCGTCGGCGACGAAAAGCAGTCGATCTATTCCTTCCAGGGGGCAAGGCCCGAGCGTTTCTCCGAGGAGAGCGACCGAACGCGGCGGCGCGTTTCCGATAGCGGGCAGAGTTTTTCCTCCGTGAGGCTGCCGCTCTCTTTCCGCTCGACCGCCGACGTGCTCGAGGCGGTCGACCACATTTTCAAGACACCCGAAAACGCGCGCGGCCTCAGTGCGGTCGGCGAACCGGTCGTGCATCGTTCCAGCCGCATCGGACATCCTGGCGCCGTCGATCTCTGGGAGATGGTTGCGCCGGAAGCGGTGGTGAAGGAGGAGGACTGGACGGCGCCCTTCGATGCGACGCCGGAAAGCGCGCCGGCCGCGATCCTCGCGCGGCGGATCGCCCATTCGATCGGCACGCTTGTTGGCCGCGAAACGATCGTCGACAAAGGCAAGGAGCGCCTGATCGAGGCCGGCGACATCCTGGTGCTGGTGCGCAAGCGCGACGCCTTCGTCAATGCGTTGACGCGGGCGCTGAAGCGCCGCGGCGACATTCCCGTCGCCGGCGCGGACAGACTGGTGCTGACCAGCCATATCGCCGTGCAGGATCTGCTGGCGCTCGGCCGTTTCCTGCTTCTGCCGGAAGACGACCTTTCGCTCGCCGCCGTGCTGAAGAGCCCGTTTTTCGATCTCTCCGAGGACGACATCTTTGCGATCGCCGCGTTGCGCGGCGACAATGAAAGCGTCTGGAGCCATCTCAAAAGCTTCGCAGCAGACGGCACCGAGCGCTTCCGCGCTGCCGTCGAGAGGCTGGAGCTGTTTCTCCGGCAGTCCAGGAGCCTGTCGGTCCATGATTTCTATGCGCGCGTGCTGGGCAGCTATGGCGGGCGGCGGCAATTCCTTGCCCGTCTCGGCACCGAGGTCAGCGATATCCTCGACGAATTCCTGACCTTCACGCTCGACCATGAGAGCTCCGGCCTTCCCGGGCTGCAATCCTTCATCTCGACGCTGGAGCTCGAAGCCCCCGTGATGAAGCGCGAGCAGGACAAGGGGCGCAACGAGGTGCGGATCATGACGGTGCATGCCTCCAAGGGTCTTGAAGCACCGATCGTTTTCCTCGTCGACGGCGGTTCGAAGGCCTTCACCCATACCCATCTTCCGAAGCTTCGCCTGATCGAGACCGGCCCAGACGAGCCGCCGATGCCCGTCTGGGTTCCTGTCTCGGATCTTTCCAATTCGCTTACCCAGGATGATGCCGCACGTATCCAGATGCTGGCGGAGGAGGAATACCGCCGGTTGCTCTATGTCGCCATGACGCGCGCCGCCGACCGGCTGGTCGTCTGCGGCTATCGTGGCGTGCGTGTGAACAATGACACCTGGCATATGATGATTTCGACGGCACTGCGCGACGACCATCCGCATGTGGAGGCGACCACATTCTCCGGTCCCGATGGGGAATGGCCGGGCATCAAATGGCGCGTGCCGCGGGTAGAACGAAGCTTCGAGCGTATCGATCGCAGCGAAGAGCGCGGCAGCGAGGAGACCTTGCCGGACGGCCTGTTGCGGCCATTGCCGCCGCAGGCTGAGCTGCCCCGGCCGCTCAGCCCTTCCGGTGCCGGGACGATCATCGATGAAGACGCGGGTGGCCTGCTGGTCGTTTCGCCGCTGTTCGGCGAAAAGGAGCGCAGCGATCGTTCACTGGAGAAAGGCAGGCTGATCCATCGCATGCTGCAGGCGCTTCCCGAAATTCCGCTTGTGGAGCGACCTGATGCGGCGAGCCGTTATGCTGAACGGGCGGCTCGATTCTGGCCGGAAGCCGAACGGCGCAAGCTTGTCGATTCGGTTCTGAAACTATTGGACGAGGAGGGTCTGCAGGCTGTCCTCGGTGCGCAGGCCCAGCCAGAGGTTTCGATCATGGGAACATTGACGCTCGAAGATCGGCGCTATGCCGTCTCCGGGCGCATCGACCGGCTTGCCGTCCTTGCCGATCGCGTCGTCATTCTCGACTACAAGACCAATCGGGTGCCGCCGGCAACGGAGGAGGCTATCCCCTTCGCGCACCGGGCGCAGCTGGCGATCTATCGCGAGATCCTGGCGCCACTCTATCCTGATAGGCGTATCGATTGCATGCTTGTCTATACCGAGAACGCCTCGCTCTTTACACTGAGCGAAAAGGCGCTCGGTTTGGCGCTTGCAGCGGTCAAGACAAAGTGAAATACCGGACATTGAAAATTCGGCACCGCACCATCACATGTGGTTCAACACCCAATTCCGTTAAAGGAGCAGCCCATGGCTACCGTGAAAGTCGATATCAATAACTTCCAGTCGGAAGTTCTGGAATCCGCAGAACCCGTCGTCGTCGATTTCTGGGCCGAATGGTGCGGCCCGTGCAAGATGATTGCACCGAGCCTCGAAGAAATCGCCGTCGAGATGGAAGGCAAGGTCAAGGTCGCCAAGCTGAATATCGATGAGAACCCGGAACTCGCTGCACAGTTCGGTGTGCGCTCCATTCCGACCCTTGCAATCTTCAAGGGCGGCGAAGTTGCCGATATCTCTGTCGGCGCAAAGCCGAAGACGGCTCTGTCGAACTGGATTTCGAGCGCCGCCTGATTGATATCGGCCAACTTATATTACTTGACGAAAAGCCCGGTTCGACCGGGCTTTTTTCATTTCACGGCCTTTATTTCGGGGGCGTGCCGTTGTCGGCAAGCACATCGCCGACGAGATAGAGAGAGCCGCCGACCAGGATGCGCGGCGGCAATGCCTCCGGATCGAGAACGGCTTTTATCGCTTCCAGCGCATCGCCGACCGTCAACATCGGTTCTGCAACCAAACCGGCATCATAAGCGGCATTCGACAATATTACCGGGTCGATCATCGCTTCGCTGCCGCGGATCGGCACGCAGAAAACCTTCTCGACCAGGCCGGTAAAGGCCTTGAAATAGCCGACCGGATCCTTGGTGTTGATCATGCCGGTAATCAGGAAAAGCGGCCGAGACTGGCGCTCCTCGAAATTGGCCATGGCTTCGGCGATCACTTCGCCGGCACCCGGATTATGCCCGCCATCGATCCAGATCTCGGCGCCGGCCGGCGCATGCGACAGCAGCCGGCCCTCACTCAGACGCTGCAGCCGGCCCGGCCATTCGACCGAACTCATCGCCTTTTCCATCATCGTCTCGGTGACGGCGAAACCCGCCGCCTTGACGGCCCGAATGGCGGCGGCGGCATTGGCATATTGATGGCGGCCGGGAAGGCGCGGCAGCGGCAGGTCGGCAAGGCCGAATTCGTCCTGGTAGACGAGCCGGCCATATTCCTCATGCGCCATGAAATCCTGCCCGAAGACGGTGCTCGGGCAATGCAGCCGTTCGGCCGTCGACATCAGCACGTCGAGAGCTGCGTCATATTCCTGATGACCGATGACAACGGGAAATCCCGGCTTCATGATGCCGGCTTTTTCGGCCGCGATCAGCTCGACCCTGTCGCCGAGATAGGGCTGGTGATCCAGCGAAATCGGCATGATCACCGAGACGGCCGGATCGGAAATGACATTGGTGGCGTCGAACCGGCCGCCGAGACCGACTTCGATGATCGCAGCATCGGCCGGATGTTCGGAAAACAGGATGAAGGTGACCGCCGTCAGGATTTCGAAAACGGTAATGTGCTGTCCTGCATTGGCATCGGCCACGCGACGCACGGCCTCGGCAAAGACGGCGTCGTCGACAAGCTGCCCGCGTCCGCCCTTTACGCCAATGCGATAACGCTCGTGCCAATTGACGAGATGCGGCGAGGTGTGGACATGAGCGCTGTAGCCGCCGGCTTCGAGCAGGGCGCGGCAGAAGGCGGTGACCGACCCCTTGCCGTTGGTGCCGGCGACATGGATCACCGGCGGCAGTTTCCTGTGCGGATTGCCGAGCACATCGAGAAGACGAGTGATGCGATCGAGAGACAGATCAAAACCCTTGGGATGCAATCCCATGAGCTTGTCGATCTCCTGTGCTGCCTCGCTCACCGCGGTTTGGCCTCTGGGTATCAATTCGGCACCCCGCCTGCTTGTCGGTTATCAGGCGCTCGCCGCCAGGGCAATCGCGCCGCCATTCATGTCGTTCGCCGCAGAAACCGGCTTCTTCGTCAGGATCTTCAAGAGGCGCGCCAGCGTTTCCGGAATATCGTGGCGCTTGACGACCATATCGACCATACCATGCTCCAGCAGGTATTCGGCGGTCTGGAAGCCTTCGGGCAGTTTTTCACGCAACGTCTGCTCGATCACGCGCTTGCCGGCAAAGCCGATTTCGGCGCCGGGCTCGGCCAGATGAATATCGCCAAGCATGGCATAGGAGGCCGTGACGCCACCCGTCGTCGGGTTGGTCAGCACGACGATATAGGGCTGGCCGGATTCTTTCAGCATGTCGACGGCAACCGTCGTGCGCGGCAGCTGCATCAGCGACAGGATGCCTTCCTGCATGCGCGCACCGCCGGAAGCGGGGAACATCACCAACGGGCACTTTTCAGACGTCGCACGCTCGAAAGCCTTGACGATCGCCTCGCCGGCGGCCATGCCGAGCGAACCGCCGATAAAGTTGAATTCGTGCACAACGGCCACGAGTTTCAGTCCCTGCACCTTTCCGACGCCCGCGAGGATCGTATCCTCCTGTTCGGTCTTCAGGCGGCTGTCGCGCAGGCGATCGCTATATTTCTTCGAATCGCGGAACTTCAGCGGGTCCTGCGCGACCTTCGGCTGCGGCAGCGATTCGAACTCGCCATTGTCGAAAAGATCGGACAGGCGGGCCTTGGCCGGCATCTTCATGTGATAACCGGACGCCGGAATGACCCATTTGTTGCCTTCCAGATCCTTGTGGAAGACCATCTCGCCCGTTTCCGGGCACTTGATCCAGAGGTTCTCCGGCACTTCGCGACGGCCCAGCATGGAATTGATCCGCGGGCGAACGTAGTTGGTGATCCAGTTCAACTCGAATACTCCTGATAGTCTAAAGCGCGCCGTGATCTTTTCAGATTCGCTGCCACGCTTTAGGTCCTAGTTTCCCGCATGTCGTTGCCGCAAAACCGCTGCACACTTTTGCGCGACATGCTTTATTGCCAATGTGGGCAAACTATTCGGCAGCAACAAGGCGCGCCGAACGTGTTCCCGTGGAAAGGCCGCGCACCAGCGTGGCAACCGCCTGAACGGTGTCCGCCGTTGCCTTTCCGTCATGCGTCAAGCTGGTCGCGACCTGATTGACGATCGCGGTGCCAACGACGACGCCGTCGGCCGAACCGCCGATGACTTTTGCATGTTCCGCCGTCTTGACGCCGAAGCCGACGCAGACGGGCAGCTTGGTGTGCTGCTTGATGCGCTCGACCGCGCCCGAAACCAGCGACGGATCGGGCAGCGCCGAACCGGTGATGCCGTTCATCGAGACGTAGTAGACGAAGCCTGAAGTGTTCTTCAGGACCTTCGGCAGGCGCTTCTCATCCGTCGTCGGCGTCGCCAGGCGGATGAAATTGATGCCTTTGCGGATAGCCGGAATGCAGAGCTCGTCATCCATCTCGGGCGGCAGGTCGACAACGATCAGGCCGTCGATACCGGCAGCGAGCGCGTCGTCGAGGAATTTCTCGACGCCGTAAATATAGATCGGGTTATAATAACCCATCATCACGATCGGCGTCGCATCGTTCGTCTTGCGGAAATCGGCCGCCAGCTGCAGCGTCTTCTTCAGCGTCTGGCCGCCTTTCAGCGCCCGCTGGCCGGCCAGCTGGATCGCCGGGCCGTCGGCCATCGGATCGGAAAAGGGCATGCCGAGCTCGATAATGTCGGAGCCTGCCTCCGGCAGCGCCTTCATGATGCCGAGCGAGGTGTCGTAGTCGGGATCGCCGCCCATGAAATAGGTCACAAGTGCCGGACGGCCCTCGGCCTTCAGCTCGGCGAAGCGTTTGTCCATGCGTGCGGTCATGTCTTACAGTCCCATTCCCAGAATCTTGCCGACGGTGAAGATATCCTTGTCGCCGCGGCCGGAGAGGTTCATCAGGATGATCTCGTCCTTGCCCATCGTCGGGGCGCGTTTGATCACCTCGGCAATCGCGTGCGAGGGCTCGAGCGCCGGGATGATGCCTTCGAGGCGGGTCAGGGTCTGGAAAGCTTCGAGCGCTTCGTGATCCATGATCGGCACATAGTCGACACGGCCGGTATCGTTCAGCCAGGAATGTTCGGGGCCGATGCCGGGATAATCGAGACCGGCCGAAATCGAATGGCCTTCCTTGATCTGACCGTCACCATCCTGCAGCAGGTAGGTGCGGTTGCCATGCAGCACGCCTGGCGAACCGGCGGTGATCGAGGCGCAATGTTCGTCGCCCTGCAGACCCTTGCCGCCGGCTTCGACGCCGACGATCTTGACAGAGGGATCATCCAGGAAAGGATGGAAAATGCCGATGGCGTTCGAGCCGCCGCCGACGGCAGCGATGACGAGATCCGGAAGACGGCCTTCGGCCGCCAGCATCTGCTCTTTCGCTTCGATACCGATCACCGACTGGAAATCGCGGACCATCTCCGGATAGGGATGCGGACCGGCTGCCGTCCCGATCAGGTAATAGGTATCCTCGACATTGGTGACCCAGTCGCGAAGCGCCTCGTTCATGGCATCCTTCAGCGTACCGCTGCCTGCCGTGACCGGTTTGACCTCCGCGCCGAGCAGCTTCATGCGGAAAACATTCGGCGCCTGACGCTCGACGTCGGTGGCGCCCATATAGACGACGCAGGGAAGGCCAAAGCGGGCTGCAACGGTCGCGGAGGCGACGCCGTGCTGGCCGGCACCGGTTTCGGCGATGATGCGGGTCTTGCCCATGCGCTTGGCGAGCAGGATCTGGCCGATGCAATTGTTGATCTTGTGCGAGCCGGTATGGTTCAGCTCTTCGCGCTTGAAATAGATCTTCGCGCCGCCGAGTTCGGCCGTCAGCCGCTCGGCGAAATAGAGCGGGCTCGGGCGGCCGATATAATGCGCGCCGAGATGCTTCAATTCGGCCTGGAATGCCGGATCGTTCTTTGCCCTGTTCCACTCATCCTGCAGGTCGAGGATCAGCGGCATCAGCGTTTCGGCGACGAAACGACCGCCATAAATGCCGAAACGGCCATCTTCATCGGGGCCGGAACGGAAGGAATTCGGTTTAGGCGTCTCGTTCACTCTCAACTCCCTGAGGCCATCATCGGCGCATTCGCCTTTTCGACCGCGTCAAAAAATTCATCGATCTTCGCGACGCTCTTCACGCCAGGCGCAGTTTCGACTCCCGAGGAGACGTCGATGCCCGGTGCCTTGGTGACGAAAAGCGCTTCTGCGACATTGTCCTTGTTCAGCCCGCCGGAAAGCATGTAGTCGACGCTGCCGTCAAGCCAGCTGAGAAGGCTCCAATCGAAGGAAATACCGTTGCCGCCAGGCAGTTCCGAACCCTTCGGCGCTTTGGCGTCGAAGAGGAAACGGTCGGCGATGCCGATATAGGCCTCGACGCGCTTCAGGTCGTCTGCCGTGCGCACCGAAAAGACCTTCATCACGGGCAGACCATAGAGCGCCTTTATGGTCAGCACATGTTCGGGGCTCTCATTGCCGTGAAGCTGGAGCATATCCGGCTTCAACAACGAGACGATCTCGTCGAGTTCGTCATTGGTCGGATCGACCACGACGGCGACGATTTTCGCCTTGCCACGCGCAGGTTCGGCCAGTTTTGCCGCCAGGTCCGGCTCGATATAACGCGGGCTCTTTTCGAAGAAGATAAAACCGATATGGGTCGCGCCGCGCTTCAGCGCGCGATCGACAGCCTCAGGCGTCTTCAAACCACAGATCTTGATATCCGGTCTCATGGCAGCGAAGTGACACGAAATGCGGAAAGAGTCGAGCCAATTTGCGACGGACACTGAATTTAGCGCGGCTCTCGGCTAGAGCGCCGCGCGTCCAAAGGACGCTCTATCACTTTAAATCTGCACATAATGCTTTCCGAAAAATCGATTCCGATTTTCGGGGTTATGCGCTAGTCGAAATCGATGGCATGCAACTGGCTGCCATGCCGCTTGAGCCAGGACTTCGCTTCCTCCATACCGGGGCAAAGCTTACGGCAGAGAACCCAGAAGTGCGGGCCGTGGTTCATTTCCTTGAGGTGGGCGACCTCATGGGCGGCGAGATAATCGATCACCGAAGGCGGCGCCATGACGATACGCCACGAAAAGCTCAGATTTCCCTCCGACGAGCACGAGCCCCACCGGCTGCGGGTATCCTTCATCGAGATCGAGCGGATCGGCGCTCTGATCGTTGCTGCATGCATCGTCGCCAGTCTTGCGAGATCGGCGCGCGCCTCCTTCTTGAGAAAGGCCGCAATGCGCCGTCCGACATGTTCCGGCATACCGCTGACGCGCAACACCGGGATGCCGTCTATGGAAACCGCCTCCGTCAGCCCGCGCAAGCTGCCGCTGTGCTGGATGCGATGGGAAACGCCGCGAAGGAGGATTTCGCCGCCGTCACGCAGGCCGGTATCGGTCGAAAACTTGGCAAGCTTGGTGAGTAGCCACCCCTGGTGACGATCGAGGAAAGCATTGACCTCACGCGCCGCAAGGCCTTTCGGCACCGTCATCTTCAAGGCGCGGCCACCCGGTTCGATGCGCAGCGTGATGCGTGTCGCCCGGTCGTGCTGCTTGATCGTCAGCGGCATGAGCCGGCCGGCGACGTCGAGCGTCCGCATTTCGGGCGGTGACGGCTTTCGCGCCTTCGACCTTGTTTTCAGAAGCGAGAACATGGGTGTTTTCTATACGATTCGCCGGCAAATCTAAATGATCGCCGGAAGGGCAAACGTGGAAAAACCGGCATCGCGAGATGCCGGTCATCAATTCATCGTTCAGGCGTTTACGGTGTCTGGTATTCAGCGACCGGGCCGTTGTCATCGCGCTTGGCGTTTCTGCGGTCGCGCATGAAACGGTCGAACTCTTCCTGATCCTTGGCGCGGCGGAGCTCGCGCAGATAGGAGTCGAATTCCTCGCGCATTTCGTCAAGCTTGCGGCGCTCTTCCTCCATGCGGTCGAGTTCGGCCTTGCGCCAGTCGTCAAAGGCGACGTTGCCGGTCGAAAAATGCGGGCGGTGACGGCCATGCGGGCGGCGGCAGGAGGCAAAGAAGCCATCGGTCGCCTGGTTGACGTCACGCTTGAAGCCGCGCAGACGGTCGCCGAAGATGATGTAGGCAAGCATGGCAAGACCCAGAGGCCAGAAAACCATGAAGCCGAGAATCATCAGGGCAATGGTAGCCGGAGTCCAATCCGGTCGAAGCAATGCTGACTGGTTCATCGTGCGGGTATCCCTCGCTTTCCGCGCCCGGCAGAATACCGAACGCTGAAATCGATGTGGTTACCGCAATAACCGCCTTCAAGACGATTGCCCGCGAAATCGGACAAGGCCTTGAATCCGTTTTGCTAATTCAGCTATCCCTGATTCAGCCCGCCCGGCCGCCCTTGATGACACGCCGGACCGGAGGCTTAACGGCAGAACGCGAATGCTGGCGGACGAAATCGATGATGCGCGGCGCGATCTCGCGGCGGAAACGCGAACCATTGAAAACACCATAATGGCCGACATCCGGCTGAAGATAGTGCATGCGCATATCTTCGGGAATGTTCACGCAGATGGTCTGCGCCGCCTCTGTCTGGCCGACCCCCGAGATATCGTCATTCTCACCTTCGACGGTCAGCAGCGCCACGTTGCGAATTGCCGCCGGATCGACGCGTTTGCCGCGATGCATCAGTTCGCCCTTCGGCAGCGAATGCTTGATGAAGACCTCCTCCACCGTCTGCAGATAGAATTCGGCGGTCAGATCCATGACGGCGAGATATTCGTCGTAGAAATCGCGATGTTTTTCCGGCTCGCCGTCGTTCTTCACAAGATGCATGAAGAATTCCTTGTGCGCGACGAGGTGGCGATCAAGATTCATCGACATAAAGCCCGAGAGCTGCAGGAATCCCGGATAGACCGGGCGCATGAAGCCCGGCTGCGGCCAGGGCACATTCATGATGACATTGTCGGAGAACCACTGCAGCGATCGCTCCTGGGCGAGCTTGTTGACCGCCGTCGGGTTGATGCGCGTGTCGATCGGGCCGCCCATCAGCGTCATCGACGCCGGCGAAAGCGGATCCCTGGCTTCTTCCATCACGGCAGCGGCTGCCAGCACCGGAACGGAAGGCTGGCAGACGGCGATGACATGCGTGTCGTGACCGAGGAAATGCAGCATCTCGATGACGTAGTCGACGTAATCGTCGAAATCGAACGTGCCTTCTGTCATCGGCACCATGCGGGCGTCAATCCAGTCGGTGATGTAGATATCGGCACTCGGCAGCAACGCCTCGACCGTGCCGCGCAGCAGCGTGGCATAGTGGCCAGACATCGGCGCGACGATCAGGATGCGCGGGTCATTGCGGCTGGCGGCGGGCGCATTGCGCGCGAAATGCAAGAGATTGCAGAAGGGGCGCGACCAGATGACCTCTTCGCGGACGGTCACCGTCTTGTCACCGATCGTCGTCTGCTTCAGTCCGAATTCCGGTTTCCCGTAGCGGCGCGTCGTACGTTCGAACATTTCGAGACTTGCCGCCATCGTGCGACCGAATGGCGTATGGGAGAACGGATTCAGCGGATTGGCATAGGCAAATCGCATGATATCGGCCGCGGCGCGAAACGGCGCCATGGCGGCATGGTTCAATTCATAAAGCTGATAAAACATTGGAAGGCGCCACCTTTCTCTATCGAAAAGATGACGCCGATTGAGAGGCATCGACTCTTTTCGTAACGCGGGCACGTCGCGCAGACTAACAGGTTTTTGTTGCACAGCAACATGGGCGTACCAGACCCACACAGGAAATGCCGCAGAATTGACCTGCGGCATCATAATCGACCTGAAAACTTAAGTTTCTCAGCAAGAAGCGTCGTTAACGATCCGCTATGAAGGTCTGCTTCTGCGTGCCGAGACCTTCGATGCCGAGTTCGACCACGTCGCCGGCCTTGAGATAACGCGGCGGCTTGAGGCCCATGCCGACGCCCGGAGGCGTGCCGGTCGAGATCACGTCGCCGGGGTGCAGCGACATGAACTGGCTGAGATAGGAGACGAGGAACGCAACCCCGTAAACCATCGTCTTCGATGAGCCGTTCTGCATCTTCTGGCCGTTGACCGTCAGCCACATGCCGAGGTTCTGCGGTTCGGGAATTTCATCCTTGGTCACAAGCCAGGGTCCGATCGGACCAAAGGTGTCGCAGGATTTGCCCTTGGTCCACTGACCGGACCGCTCGGTCTGGAAAGCGCGCTCGGACACGTCATTGGAAACGCAATAACCGGCGACATAATCCAGCGCTTCGGCTTCCGTCACATATTTGGCAGTTTTGCCGATGACGACGCCGAGTTCGACTTCCCAATCGGTCTTTTCCGAACCGCGGGGAATGATGACATTGTCGTTCGGTCCGACGATTGCGGATGTTGCCTTCATGAAGATGATCGGCTCGGGCGGCACGGTCGCACCGGTTTCGGCAGCATGATCCGAATAATTCAAACCGATGCAGATGAACTTGCCAGTGCCCGCGACGCAGGCGCCGATGCGGCCGGGTGCGATTTCCGGAAGGCTCTTCGGATCGATCGCCGCTATCTTTGCAAGGCCTGCCGGTCCGATCGCTTCACCGCCGATATCGGCGACATGACCGGAGAGATCGCGGATCTTGCCATCGGCATCGAGAAGTGCTGGTTTTTCACTGCCGGCTTCGCCAACACGCATCAGCTTCATGGAATTTCCTCCTCATCGAAAACGGATTTGCAGCCACCTATGAACGAATTATTCATCGGTGTCATTACGGCTTTGCCGGGAAGCGGTACGGCTTTGTCGCGATTCGGATGATTTTCTGCTGAAAACCGACCGTATCTTTCGGCATCATGCTCTAAAAATTTCCGCCAAATCAGGGCCGGCGGGAACGATCTTCGTCGGATTTAGGCTTTCGATCGAATAGTAACCGCGCTTGATGTGATCGAGGTTCACCGTTTCACTGATGCCCGGCCAATCCAGCATGCGGCGGCAGAAGGCGCGCAGCTTGGCATAGTCGGAAAGCCGGCGCAGATTGCATTTGAAGATGCCGTGATAGGCGACGTCGAAGCGCACCAGCGTTACGAAGAGCCGGATATCGCTCTCGGTCGGATGATCGGCGAACAGAAAAGACCGGCCCTCGAATTGCTGCTCGACCCAGTTGAGGCAAGAAAAAACATCGGCAAAGGCCTCTTCATAGGCGATCTGCGTGGTGGCGAAACCGGCGCGGTACACGCCGTTGTTGAGATCAGGATAGATGCGATCGTTGAAAGCATCGATCTCGGTGCGTCTCTCTGCCGGGTAAAGATCGATCGGATTTTTTGCCAGACCACCGAAGCCGCCGTTCAGCATACGCAGGATATCGGCGGATTCATTGTTGACGATGGTCTTTCTCTGCTTGTCCCAGAGAACCGGCACGGTCGCCCGGCCGGTGAAATCGGGTGCTGCCCCGGTATAGATTTCATGCATATAGGTTACGCCGTTGATATGATCCTTTGTCGCGCCGGGATAATCGCCGAAGCGCCAGCCCTGCTTGCCCAGCAGCGGTTCAACGACCGAGACGGAGATGACGTCTTCCAGGCCCTTGAGCTTGCGGCCGATCAGGGTACGTGAGGCCCAGGGGCAGATATAGGCGACATAGAGATGGTAACGGCCGGCGCTGGCTGCAAAGCCGCCCTCGCCAGTCGGTCCGGCACTGCCATCCGGGGTCACCCAATTGCGGAAACTTGAGGTCTGGCGGACGAAGCCGCCCTTTTCGTCCTTTGCCTGAACGGGCTGCCAGTCTTCGGTCCATTTTCCGTTCACCAGCATGCGCAACTCCCCCGAACGATTGACTAAACGGTTTATTATCCTGCTTCGACGCCGGCGTGAGGCCGCTTTTATGGAGACAGTCTGTACACCCAAACTGCGACGATGCTGCGCTTGCCAAGCCGGTGAAGCAGGAAATATGTCTCTGCTATACAAAATGACGTGGAGTTCGAAATGCATCTCTCGAAGGCCGTCGTGCGGACCGAACATGCAAGCCGCTACCTGCAGCAGCTCTGCAAACACTGGAGCCACAAGTTCAGCGTCGATTTTGATCCTCTGAAGGGCCGGGTGCCGTTCAGCGATACGGCCGAGGTAACGTTTGCGGCCGACGATGCGGCGCTGACCATGGCACTTTCCGTCGCCGATCCCTCGCAACAGGAAACGATGCAGCACGTCATCGACGATCATCTGAAGCGCTTCGCCTTCCGCGAAGAACTCGACATCGTCTGGACGGACTAAGCCCAGCCCCCGATCCAAATTTTCTCCCCCCAACCATGGAACAAGCATGACGAAGAGCAATAGTCGCGAATCGGAATATCCCATCGATTCGATGTTTCTCGATCGCTGGTCGCCGCGCGCCTTCACCGGCGAAATCATCGAGGAAGCGCAGCTGCTCGGTTTGCTCGACGCCGCCCATTGGGCGCCGTCCTCGGCCAACCACCAGCCCTGGCGCTTCATCTATGGCCTCAAGGGTTCGGAGCATTGGGAGAAATTCGTCGCTTTGCTCGACGATTCCAACCAGGAATGGGCCAGGCATGCATCGGTGTTGATCTTCGTCGTGTCGCGCACCTTCACCGGGGCTGCCGGCTCGGCTGAGGAAAAGCCGAGCTACACCCATTCCTTCGATGCCGGTGCGGCATGGGGGCATCTGGCGATCCAGGCGCGCCTCTCCGGCCTTTACGCCCATGGCATGGGCGGCATCAAGCATGAGGAGATCAGGCAGGCTTTCGCCATTCCCGAGGGCTACCGGGTTGAAGCAGGCGTCGCCGTCGGCCGGCTGGCCGACAAGAGCGTTCTTTCCGAACGCAATCAGGCCCGCGAACTCCCCAGCCAGCGCAAGCCGCTCTCCGAGGTCGCCTTCAACGGGCGCTTCGTCGCGAATTGAGCGAAGCCAAAGGCCAAGCAGATATCGGGCAAACGAAAGCCCCGCCATCCTAAAGATAGCGGGGCCATTTATTTTTGAAATATCAATTAGATATCGAGGTTTGCAACGCTCAGCGCATTCTCCTGGATGAATTCGCGCCGCGGCTCGACTTCGTCACCCATCAGGCGGGCGAAGAGACCATCGGCGTCGGTGGCGTCGTTGACCCTGACCTGCAGCAGCGAGCGAACGTTCGGATCGAGCGTCGTTTCCCAGAGCTGTTCGGCATTCATCTCGCCAAGACCCTTGTAGCGCTGCATGGTCAGGCCCTTGCGGCCGCTTGCGAAGATCGCGTCGAGCAGGGCGCGCGGGCCGGAGATTTCGATGTCGCCTTCACGGCGATGCAGCGACGGCGGCGTCTGATAGATTTCCTTGAGGCGCGCCGTCAGCTGGTCGATGTGACGGGCATCCGAGGAACCGATCAGCGCCATATCGAGCACGACGAGTTCCCTGACGCCGCGGACCATGCGCTCGAGGCGCAGACCGCCATCGGTTGTCACATCGCCCCGCCAGCCGCGCTCGGTTTCCTCGGCGATGATGTCGAGGCGCCCGGCCACTTCGTTTGCCAGCGCCAGCGCTCTGGCCGGGTCGCTGGCGAGCTCGGCGTTGAGGGCGCCGGCAATCGCCGCTTGTTCGACGGCGGAACGATTGTAGCGCGAATGGAGATTGTCGAGCAGCGCGCGCATACGCAGAGCATCGAGGATGACCTCGCGCAGATCCTGGCCGGCGCGAACCTCGCCGCTGCCGAGCCTCAGCGAAGCATCTTCCAGGCCCTGGCTGATGAGATATTCTTCGAGCGCCTTCTCATCCTTCAGATACTGCACCGACTTGCCGCGCGAGACCTTATAGAGCGGCGGCTGAGCGATATAGAGATGACCGCGCTCGATCAGTTGCGGCATCTGGCGGAAGAAGAAGGTGAGCAGCAGGGTGCGGATATGGGCGCCGTCGACATCGGCGTCGGTCATGATGATGATCTTGTGGTAGCGCAGCTTTTCGACATTGAACTCGTCCTTGCCGATGCCGGTACCGAGCGCGGTGATCAATGTGCCGATTTCCTGGCTCGACAGCATCTTGTCGAAACGGGCGCGTTCGACGTTCAGGATCTTGCCGCGCAGCGGCAGGATCGCCTGATTCTCGCGCGAGCGGCCCTGCTTGGCCGAGCCGCCGGCAGAATCGCCTTCGACGAGGAAGACTTCGGATTTTGTGGGATCACGCTCGGAGCAGTCAGCAAGCTTGCCCGGCAGCGAAGCGATATCGAGTGCGCCCTTGCGGCGGGTCAACTCGCGGGCCTTGCGCGCCGCTTCGCGTGCGGCGGCGGCCTCGACGACCTTGCCGACGAGGATTTTGGCTTCGCTCGGATGTTCTTCGAACCAGGTGCTCAGCGCCTCGTTGACGAGACTTTCGACAACAGGACGGACTTCCGAGGAAACGAGCTTATCTTTGGTCTGCGAGGAGAATTTCGGATCCGGCACTTTGACCGACAGAACCGCAGTCAGGCCTTCGCGGCAATCTTCGCCCTGCAGCGTTACCTTTTCCCTTTTGGTGATGCCGGAACTGTCGGCATAGGAAACGACCTGGCGCGTCAGCGCCGCGCGGAAGCCGGCCATATGCGTGCCGCCGTCGCGTTGAGGGATGTTGTTGGTGAAGCAGAGCACGTTCTCATGATAGCTGTCGTTCCACCACATCGCGACTTCGACGGTGATGCCGTCCTTTTCGCCGTGGATGGCAACCGGCTTGTCGACGAGCGACTTCTTAGCGCGGTCCAGATAGGCGACGAAAGCCTCGAGGCCGCCGTCATAACGCAGTTCTTCCTGCTTGATATCGGAATGGCGCTTGTCGGTCAGCAGGATGCGGACGCCTGAATTCAGGAAGGCGAGCTCGCGAAGGCGATGCTCCAGCGTGCCGTAGTCGAACTCCGTCATGGTGAAGGTGCCGGTGCTCGGCATGAAGCTCACTTCCGTGCCGGTCTCATTCGGCGCGTCGCCCGTAACCTTCAGCGGAGCATCGGCCACGCCATGGGTGAAGCTCATTTCATGGATCTTGTCGTGACGGCGGATCTTCAGCTTCAGCCAGACGGACAGCGCGTTGACGACGGAGACGCCGACGCCGTGCAGGCCGCCGGAAACTTTGTAGGAATTCTGGTCGAACTTACCGCCGGCATGAAGCTGCGTCATGATGACTTCGGCAGCCGACACGCCTTCGCCGGTGTGGATGTCCGTCGGGATGCCGCGACCATTGTCGGTGACGGTCACCGAGCCATCCGGATTGAGAGTGACAGTGACGATGTCGGCATGGCCGGCAAGCGCTTCGTCGATCGCGTTGTCGACGACTTCATAGACCATGTGATGCAGGCCGGAGCCGTCGTCGGTATCGCCGATATACATGCCGGGGCGTTTGCGCACGGCATCGAGGCCCTTCAGAACCTTGATGGAATCTGCGCCATATTCGGTGCTTACGCCGTTTTCCGTCGCGGATGTATCGCTCATTCTGTCGAGATTTTCCCTGTTGTCGTAAAGCTGCGGCGCGCCTTGCGAATCACCGGCTTTCTTCACTCTTGTATATAGGTTTTTTGAACCCACTTCCCAATGGCAAGCCCCTAAAACAAGGCATAAAACAGGGGATTATGACGCTTTTCCGTCGCCTTTGCCGCCATTTTCGAGAAGAGCCGATAGCCGGCCTATCTCCGCACTGTCAAGGTTGCGAATCTGCCGGGCCAGCCGGTTGGCAAATTCGGTATATTCGGGAGGCAAGCCGGAGGTATCGATCACGACGCGCGGGTCGGACGAGCGGGCGAGCAGGAACAGTTCCTCGGCCTCATCCCAGATGATGTTGAAATAGCCCGCGATGCGCTGTAGCAGATCGAATGTCGGCAAACCACGCTTTCCATGTTCGAGCGCCGAGAGATAGGCAGGAGAGACATTCAGTGCTTCCGCCATCTCCTTCTGCGAGACGCCCTTGCGCGCCCGCAACCTGCGAACCGCCTCTCCGAAGGGTGTCATGGCCTTTCCCCATGCCGCCGCGACAGGCGAATGTAGAGCGCGCCCTCACCGCCATGATGTTGTGCGGCCGACTCATAGGAGGAGATCAGGTAGCGGAATTCCGGCTTCGAGAACCAGAGAGGCACGGCCCGCTTCAGCGCGCCCTCGCTGCCCATGGAGCTGCCCTTGCCCGTGATCACAAGCACATGGCGCATGCCGCGCTCATGGGCGCGGATCAGGAAATCGAGAAGGATGGCATGGGCCTCGCTCTGCACCATCCCGTGCAGGTCGATCCGCGCTTCGAGCGCCAGCCGGCCCTTGGCGATCTTACGCTTGACCGGCTTTTCCAGCGGATGATGCACCCCGGCCGATGGCTTTGCCATTGATGGTGCTGTCGGCTGCAGCGGCGTGGGTGTGGCGGGCGTCTGCTTTTCCTGCTCCCGTTCGGCCGCCGCTTCGGCTTCGGCAAGAAAGGCATCAAGTTCGGTCAACGCCCCCGCCTTGCCGGGCATCGGCCGCGTGCTGCGGGCAACCTTGCCCCAGAGGATCCTCTCATCCGCACTCAGCTTGCGATCCCTGGCCATCAGTCGAATCTTCCGGCGGCGGTATTGGGAATGAGGATGGCGAAATCGGCGTCGTTGCGGACCGTGCCGGCACTTTCCCCGGCCATGTCCCCCGAGCCGGTGAAGATATCACCCCGCGCCGGCCCGATAATCGCCGAACCGGTATCGAGCGCCAGCATCAGCCTGCGGAACGGCCGGCCCTGGTCGAGATGGATGAGGCTTTCGGCGCGAATGAAAAAGGGAAAGCCGAAGGTATGGATCATCCGGTCGACCGCAAGCGCGCGCCCGGCGAGAAGCGGCACCTTGGCGGCCGCGATCGGACCTGCCTGCGGATCGGCAACCGGTGCATCACGGAAGAAAGTATAAGAGCGGTTATGCCATAACACTTCGTCGACGCGCTCAGGATTGCGCACCAGCCAGGCACGGATCGCCTGCATCGAAATCTCCGCCCGATTGATCTCGCCGCGCTCGATCAGTAGCTTGCCGATCGCCGAGAAAGCGTGGCCGGCTTTCGCCGCGTAGGTGATGCGGCCGATACGACCATCCTCATAACGCAGGCGGGCAGCACCCTGCACATGCACGAAGAAGACATCGACCTTCGACTTCGCCCAGGCGATTTCGAGCCCGCGGCCCTCGAGAAACCCCTGATCGATGGCGCGGCGGTCCGGATAGGCAGTGACGCAGTCCTCCTGCAGACGGCCGAAAACATAGGCCTTGTCGAGCCCGGCGGGGCGATTGGCGTCGTCGAGATCGATCAGATCGTCCGGACGCCGGTAGAAAGGAAAACGGAAAATTTCGTCCGGCCGCTCCGCCACGTCGATATCGGGTTCGTAGAAGGCGGTGACGAAGCCGGCATTGCCGTCCTTGCGGCGAATCAGAAAGGGCCGACAGCGCGTCTCGAAAAAGGCGCGCGCCGATTCCGGAGATGACGGCGTGAAATCTTCGGCGGCGGCGAGAAGCGGAAGCAGATCTTCGGAGCTCAGACCCAGCGATCCGGTGCGGTACGGTTTGACATCGGTGATTTGCCGCCGGCAGCTTCGCATAACTTCAAAAAGGCTGGAGGGATCATCATCCTTCCAGCCTTCCAGAGTGTCGAAGCTTATGGCCTGCAGGACGAAGTCCGATGCGTGGTCACTCATGTTCCGATTCGGTCGCCACAAGTTTCCAGTTCGGATCGCGCGAGCGGGTGTCGCGGGCGAAGGTCCAGACGTCGTTGACCTCGGCGACGTTTTCAGCGTCGCCCTCGATCAGAACGTCGGCCTTGTCGTAGGTCGCCGATATCAGCTGGCTGGCAATGCGCACGGTGATCTGTGCTTCGCTGCCCTTGGTCTCCGCATGGGTGATCTCAGCCTTGTCGATGCCGACGAAAGTGGACTTCACCTTCTCGCCCCGGGCTTCACGCTCGCCGATCGCCGCGTCGAAGCCGTCATAGACTTCGCGGGACAGCAAGTTTTTCAGCGTTTTCCGGTCGCCATCGGCATAGGCCATGACGATCATCTCGTACGCCATGCGGGCGCCGTTCAGAAACTCCTTCGGGCTGAAGGCAGGATCGGCCTTGTTCAGCGCACGCAGCGATTCGTTGAGCGGCGTTCCGGGCGCCGCGAAAGCATCGATGGCGGCGAAGCGATCCTCATCCTCCGTCGTCGCATCGCGCCGCGGCAGCGTCACGACCTTGCCAGCATCGGCGGCCTCGGCCGGAGCCGCATCCCGCGGCGTATAGAGATCGCGCGGCGGCTTCTCATTTCCTGTACGGCGCCCGAGCACGGAGCGGAGCTGAAAGAAAATCAGCACAGCCGCTACCAGGAAAAATAATGTGATGAAGTCGTTCGAACTCATATCGTATCGCAGCCGCCGTTAACATCTCTGATTTGTACTCCCATATAGTCTGCCTATACAGATGATTCAAATGATCGCTGGCATCTTCGCCAGCGCCAAGAGGAGACCGGCGAGCCCGGGACATGACCGACATGCGTTTTTCGATCCTGCCAGCCTCCATTCTGCTGCTGCCGTTCGCCGAAATTGCCGGTTTCGTCGTCGTCGGCCAGGCTATCGGATTGTGGCTGACGCTTGTTCTCGTCATGCTGGGTTTCGTTCTCGGCGTGGTTCTGCTGCGCCGGCAGGGCATCGGTATTTTGCGCCGCATGTCGAGCGAAGGACGAAATGGGGTGATGCCGGGCCGCGACCTGCTGCGGCCGGCGATGAACGTTATCGCCTCGCTGCTCCTGATCATTCCCGGCTTCCTCACGGATATCATCGCGATCCTCATTCTCATTCCGCCGGTGCGCGATCTCGTCTGGCGGGCGATCGCCAAACGCTTCGTCGTCGTCAATGCCAAGGGCGGCTCTTCTGCCAGCCCGCAACCCGATTTCCGCGACCGCAAGCCGAACTCGAAGGTGGTCGATCTCGACGAGGAGGACTATCATAGAGAGCCGGATCGCAGCTCGCCGTGGTCCGGCAAGCATCTTGGCGATTGAGGCACTGCGGCTGATCAACCGAGCCAAGCGCCCAGGGTTGTAAGCCCTTGCCTGAAATGTTAGATGGCGGCACCATTCCCATGCCCCTCGAGGAAAAGCCAATGGCAGACGATAACAACAGCAACGGTGCGGCCAACCCCACCCTTTCGATCCTTGCGCAATATACCAAGGATCTGTCCTTCGAAAATCCGGGTGCGCCGCGTTCGCTGCAGGCCCGCGACAAGGCGCCGACGATCAACATCAATGTGAACGTCAACGCCAACCCGCTTTCCGATACGGATTTCGATGTCGTGCTGTCGCTGAATGCCGAAGCCAAGGACGGCGACAAGACGGTTTTCCATGCCGAACTCACCTATGGCGGCGTTTTCCGCGTTGCCGGTTTCCCGCAGGAACACATGCTGCCGGTGCTCTTCATCGAGTGCCCGCGCATGCTTTTCCCCTTCGCCCGTCAGATCATCGCCGACGTCACCCGCAACGGCGGTTTCCCGCCGCTGATGATCGACCCGATCGATTTCACGCAGATGTTCGCTCAGCGCGTTGCCGAAGAACAGGCCCGCGCCAAGGTTCAGGCCGTTCCGAACTGACCCGATCCTTCTTGTCTGAAATGCGGATGCCCGGGCCTGGTCCCGGGCATTTTCAATTGAGGACCGGTTTAATCGAGATTGGCGTATTTCGCCCAGACGCTTTTTTCACCGAGCTTGGCGACGAGCGCCTCATGCGCCTGCTCCTCGGATAGGCTGATGCGCGGGGCGAGTGGGCGGGGCCGCTCAAGCACTGCGGCAACCACCACATCGTCTTCCATTGCCGTTTCGCCGTGGCGAGCCTGGCCCGACGTTCCTGATATGCTCAGGCCAAAGGCCGCCTGCCTGCCGCCGATCATCTCGATATAAACTTCGGCAAGCAGTTCGGAGTCGAGCAGCGCGCCGTGTTTGGTGCGGTGCGAATTATCGATGCCGTAGCGCCGGCAAAGCGCATCGAGCGAATTCGGCCCCATCGGATGTTTGCGCCGCGCCATCGACAGCGTGTCGAGCACCCGTTCCGGCAGGATTGGCGGTAAACCGATCCGCGCGAACTCAGCGTTGATGAAGCCCATATCGAAGGTGGCGTTATGGGCAATCCACTTCGCATCGCCGAAGAAGGTGAGGATTTGTTCGGCAACCTCGGCGAAAGGCTGCTTGTCCTTCAGGAATTCATCGGTGATGCCGTGCACGGCGAGCGCATCCGGATGAACCTTCTGATCTCCAGGATTGATGAAGATATGGATCGTGTTGCCGGTGGGGAAATGATTGAAGAGCTCGATGCCGCCGATTTCGATGATGCGGTCGGCGCGGTTGTCGAGGCCGGTTGTTTCCGTATCGAAGATGATCTCACGCATTCCGGAAATCTCCCTTGGCAATCCGCGTTTTCAGTTCGGCGACGATCTCGAACACCCGTTCCCTCGTCGTCGCGATACTGTGACTGGTGTCGATCAGATAATCGGCCCGGCGCCGCTTTTCCGTGTCCGGCGTCTGGCGTGAGAGAATCATGTCGAATTTTTCCTCGGTCATGCCTTCGCGCGCAAGCACCCTTTGGCGCTGAATCTGTGGATCAGTGCTGACGACGACGATGACATCCACTCTTGCCTCGGCGCCGGTTTCGAAAAGTAATGGAATATCGAGCAATACCATGTCGGCGCCGGCGGCGCGTTGTCGCTTCAGAAATTCCGTCTCACGTTTGCGAACCAGCGGATGGACGATCGCTTCCAGGCGTTTGAAGCCGTCGGGATCAAGAGCGAGCAGGCGGCCGAGTTCACGTCGGTCGACGGCTCCATCCTTCATCGTGCCGGGGAAGGCGGCATTCACCAGGGGTGCAGCCTCGCCGGCATAGAGATCGTGGACCACGGCATCCGAATCATTGACCGGGATTCCGGCATCGGCGAAGAGCTTTGCCGCTGTCGATTTTCCCATTCCGATGGAGCCGGTGAGACCGATCTTCAGCATCAGTGTGCTTCCATATCCGCGATGATGAGCGCACGCAGCGCCGCGTCGACGATGGGACGCTGGCCGAACCATTTTTCGAAGCCGGGTACGGCCTGGTGCAAGAGCATGCCGAGACCATCGACGATGGGAAACCCTTGCTCTTCCGCCTGCGTCAGGATCGGCGTCTTCAAGGGCACATAGACGATATCGGTGACGACGGCATCGGCTGCCAGAGGCGAGAAATCGAGTTGCGGCGCCTGCTCGCCGTCCATGCCGAGCGAGGTGGTATTGATGAAGAGGCCGGCCCCTTTCATCACTTCGGCAAGCGCTCCGGCCGGATGGGCCTGGACACGCGGGCCAAAACGATCCGCGAGTTCACGCGCGCGTTCGACGGTGCGGTTGACGACGTGAATCTCCTTGAAACCACGATCACGGACCGCCTGGATGATCGCGCGGCTGGCGCCGCCGGCGCCAAAGACGACGGCCGTGCCATGCCGGTCCCAGCCGGGATGGCGTTCGTCGAGATTGGCGATGAAGCCACGACCGTCGGTATTCGTCGCATGCAGGGCGCCATCCTCCCGCCAGAGCGTGTTCGAGGCGCCGAGTTCGCGCGATAGCGCGTCCGGCTTGTCGGCGAGCCGGAACGCCAATTCCTTGTGAGGAATGGTGACATTGCCTCCGATAAAGCCGGAACTGCCGTCCTTCAACGAGTGAATGAAATCGGCAAAGGCCTCGGGTGCCACTTCATGAGCGCGGTAGCTGCCCGGCAGACCGAGCGTCTTCAGCCAATATCCGTGGATCAGTGGCGAGCGCGAATGCTTGATGGGAAAGCCCGTGACAAACGCCTTCGGCCCGAATGTTTCACGTGAATCACCCATCGATCGCTCCGAGTTCTCGCAATTTTTTTAAGAGCGGCAGCATCGGCAGGCCGAGAATGGTGAAATAATCACCTTCGATCTTTTCGAAGAGCTGGATGCCCTCCCCCTCCAATTGATAGGCGCCGACGCTGGAAAGCGCCCGTTCGCCAACCCGCGCCAGATGCCTGGCGATGAACTCCACCGTCAGTGGCCGCATCGTCAATTCCGCATGGGCGAGATGTTCCCACAAGACCACGCCGTCGCTGACGATCGCGACGGCGCTGTTCAATCTGTGGGTTACGCCGGAAAGAGCTTGAAGGTGGCTAGCCGCGTCAGCCAGGTCCTTCGGTTTATGGAAGACGCTGTCGCCGAGCGACATTGTCTGATCCGAACCGATGATCAGGCAATCCGGAAAGCGGCTGCTGACCTCCTCCGCCTTGGCCCTGGCCAGGACGAGGGCCACGGCATCAGGCTTAGCACCGGCTTTTTCCAACGGCGCTTCGACGGCCCGTTCATCGATCCTTGCGGCATGCGCCTCGAAGGACAGACCGGCATTTTCCATCAGCATCCGGCGAAACGGGCTCGACGATGCAAGGATGAGTTTCGGTGTCATGGGTTCCTCGGCGTGCCGGCTTTTCGTCAGCGCTTAGCGCAGCTTCGGCCGCAGGGCAACGATTGCTGCGGCTGTTTCCTCGATTGAGCGGCGGGTGACGTCGATCAGCGGCCAGTTATGACGGGCGCAAAGCGAGCGGGCATATTTCAGTTCCTCGGAAATCGCGGCGCGATCGGTGTAGTGTTCGCGATCGAAACCCTGCGTCACCCCGAGCACCCGGTTTTCCCGCACCTGGGAAATACGGTCGGTGGTGGCGATCAGGCAGACGATCAGCGGTCTGCTCGCGACGAAGAGGCTCTCGGGCAATGGCACGCCATAGACGATCGGAATGTTCGCCGTTTTGATGCCTCGGTTGGCAAGATAGATGCTGGTCGGTGTTTTCGACGTCCGGCTGATGCCGATGATCACCACATCGGCATCGTTGTAATCGTCGGGCATCTGGCCGTCATCGTGATCCATGGTGAAATTCAGCGCTTCGATGCGCGCGAAGTAGCCGGCATTCATCACATGCTGAGCTCCGACCCGACGGCGCGACGGGGCGCCGAGATAGATCTGGAAGGCATTCATCACCGGCTCCAGCACATTCACCGAAGCGACACCCATCTCGATGCAGCGCTCATCGATCAGGCTCGCAAGCTCCCGGTCGACAATGGTGTAGAGCACGATGCCGGGGGCGTCATCGATCGCCTGCAGAACCGGCAGCAGCTGTTTGCGATTGCGGATCAGTGGATAGACATGTTCGATCGGCTGCGCCGATCTGAACTGCGCCGACGCGGCGCGCCCGGCGGAGATCAGAGTCTCTCCCGTTGAGTCAGAAATCAGATGCAGATGAAAGAAGTTCGTTCTGTTCTCCACGCTATTTTCCGCTGCCTGTTGAAAACACTGGATGAAACAGAGCTACGGCGGCGAGGCAGTCTCCGGCAAGGGAAAACATGCCTCCTTATCCACATTTCGGATTTTGCCGAACGGTTTCGGTTGGCCCTGTGGACGATGGGGAAGGGCTGGGCTTCTTGAAAGCTCGTCCACAGCCTGTCCACAGCTATGAGAAAAATTGTCGATCCGGAAGGATTTGGAATCATTTCTGGATTCGGCTTCTCCCCGAAATTTGGACGAGATGGACAAATCTTTCCGATGTTGTTTTGCAGCCGCGCGACAAATGGCATCGGCGGTGGATGGATTTTAATCCTTGATAGTCACCGACTCTAAGAAATAGAAGCCTTTTAAAATATCTTTGTTATTTTATAGGGAAGAAGCGCTTGAGCGATACGCGCCGAAAGATCATGAGGGTTTTGAGTGGCGAGAGTCTCTCCCCTCCTCCTCTCTGGCTGATGAGACAGGCAGGACGTTATCTCCCGGAATATCGGGAGACACGGGCAAAGGCAGGGAGTTTTCTCGATCTCTGCTACACGCCTGAGTATGCCGTCGAAGTGACATTGCAGCCGATGCGCCGCTATGGCTTTGATGCGGCCATTCTGTTTTCCGATATCCTGGTCATTCCAGACGCAATGAAGCGAAATGTCCGGTTCACCGAGGGCCATGGCCCGGAGATGGATCCGATCGATGAAGCCGGGATCGGCAGTTTGAACGGCGAAGAGGTTGTCGATTATCTCAGGCCGGTTCTGGAGACGGTACGGCGGCTGCGTGAAGAACTGCAAGCGGAGACGACGCTGCTCGGTTTCTGCGGGGCGCCATGGACGGTTGCGACCTACATGATCGCCGGTCACGGCACGCCGGATCAGGCCCCTGCCCGTCTCTTCGCCTACAAGCATCCCCGCGCCTTCGAGCATCTGCTGATGCTGCTTGCCGACGTATCGGCCGATTATCTCGTCGCCCAGATCGATGCCGGCGCCGATGCCGTGCAGATCTTCGATTCCTGGGCAGGTGTTCTCGGTGAGAAGGAGTTCGAGGCGTTTGCGATCAGGCCGGTTGCGCGGATGATTGCTTCCGTCAAATCACAACGGCCGCATGCTCGCATCATCGCTTTTGCCAAGGGCGCCGGCTATCAGCTTAAGACCTATCGCCAGAAGACGGGCGCAGATGCGATCGGCCTCGATTGGTCGGTCCCGCTGGCCTTTGCAGCCGAACTTCAGAAAGACGGACCGGTTCAGGGCAACCTCGATCCGATGCGCGTCGTTGCCGGCGGCCGGGCGCTGGAGGAAGGCATCGATGATATTCTGCAGCATCTCGGCAATGGTCCGCTGATCTTCAATCTCGGTCACGGCATTACACCGCAGGCCGATCCCGAGCATGTGCGTCTGTTGGTGGATCGTGTGCGAGGCGGGGCGTGACGATGGAAAAGCAGACCGATCGGAGGTCTGGCGCTTACGCCCGGCGCCGGGCTCATTTTGCGCTGGCCTTCTTTGCGCTGATGGCGGTCGGGCTTTTTGCCTGGAACCCCGATAATCTCTACCTCTGGGTCAAGGCGCTGCACATCATCGCGGTCATTTCCTGGATGGCCGGGCTGTTTTACATGCCGAGGCTGTTCATCTATCACACCGATGCGGAGCCCGGCTCGGTGCAGTCGGAAACCTTCAAGGTGATGGAGCGTCGGCTGCTTCGGATCATCATGACGCCGGCGATGATGTTGACGTGGATTTTCGGCCTCTATCTCGCCTGGTCGGTTTATGGATTCCAGGGCGGCTGGCTGCATGCCAAGATCGGTCTCGTCGTATTGCTGACCGCTGTTCATATGTTCTTCAGCCGCGCCGTCGGAGCGTTCGAGCGGGATGAAAATCGCCGCTCGGCGCGTTATTGGCGGTTCATGAACGAGGCCCCGACAGTGCTGATGATCCTGATCGTCATCCTCGTCGTGGTGAAGCCGTTCTGAGGAAAATCGTCCTCAGGTTAAATTTGCTTCATTTTAAGCAGCCCTCTTGCGGCAGCGATTGCGAGTCGCTATTTTCCGCGCATCTCATCTACGTGGCATGTGTGTAGAGTTCAGTCGTCTGCGAGCCCTTTCGCGGTACCGAATACGACCCAACATCGCCTTTCCCCTTTGAAATTAAAAAGAGTATTGGTCACTTCATGGCTGAAATGAAGCTTCAGGAACTTAAGAGTAAATCCCCGACGGATCTGCTGGCATTTGCCGAATCGCTCGAGGTCGAGAACGCAAGCACGATGCGCAAGCAGGAGCTGATGTTTGCGATCCTCAAGATGCTTGCCAGCCAGGATGTTGAAATCATCGGCGAAGGCGTCGTCGAAGTGCTGCAGGACGGTTTCGGCTTCCTGCGGTCGCCCAATGCGAACTACCTACCAGGCCCGGATGATATTTATATCTCCCCGTCGCAGATCCGCCGTTTCTCGCTGAAAACCGGCGATACCGTCGAAGGCCCGATCCGTGGACCGAAGGAAGGCGAGCGCTATTTCGCGCTGCTCAAGGTCAACACCATCAATTTCGACGATCCGGAACAGATCCGGCACAAGGTTCATTTCGACAATCTGACGCCGCTCTATCCAAACGAGCGCTTCAAGATGGAACTCGATATTCCGACCACCAAGGATCTGTCGCCACGTGTGATCGACCTGGTAGCGCCGCTCGGCAAGGGCCAGCGTGGATTGATCGTCGCGCCGCCGCGTACCGGTAAAACCGTGTTGTTGCAGAACATCGCGCATTCGATCACCGCCAATCATCCGGAGTGCTATCTGATCGTCCTGCTGATAGATGAACGCCCCGAAGAAGTGACCGACATGCAGCGCTCGGTTCGCGGCGAGGTTATCTCCTCGACCTTCGACGAACCAGCCGTCCGTCACGTGCAGGTGGCCGAGATGGTCATCGAGAAAGCCAAGCGTCTTGTCGAACACGGACGCGACGTTGTCATCCTGCTCGATTCGATCACGCGCTTGGGCCGTGCCTACAACACGGTCGTTCCCTCGTCAGGCAAGGTCCTGACCGGCGGTGTGGACGCCAACGCTCTGCAGCGGCCGAAGCGCTTCTTCGGCGCGGCGCGTAACATCGAGGAAGGCGGCTCTTTGACGATCATCGCGACCGCGCTGATCGATACCGGCAGCCGCATGGACGAAGTGATCTTTGAAGAATTCAAGGGCACGGGCAACTCGGAAATCGTCCTCGATCGCAAGGTCGCCGATAAGCGCATCTTCCCGGCCATGGACATCCTGAAATCCGGTACGCGCAAGGAGGACCTTCTGGTTCCGCGCCAGGATCTGCAGAAGATCTTCGTGCTCCGCCGCATCCTTGCTCCGATGGGCACGACCGATGCGGTCGAATTCCTGATCGACAAGCTCAAGCAGACGAAAAACAATTCCGACTTCTTCGAATCGATGAACACTTAATCCTTAGCCGGATTCACCCTTAAAGCTGGAGGCATCGTCACGATGCCTCCAGCTTTTCTGTTTGAGAGGAATCGATTTCGATTCCATCCGATGAACCAGGCGTTATGGCCATGTTGAATGATACCATATATGCGCTATCGAGCGGTGCCCTGCCGTCGGGTGTTTCAGTCGTTCGAATCAGCGGCCCGCTGACCAAAGACATATTGGTGAAGCTCGTGGGGTCCGTTCCGGTAGCCCGGCGTGCGTCTTACCGAACGATTCGAGCTCGTAACAATCAGCCGATCGATAGCGGCCTGGTGCTGTTTTTTCCTGCTCCAAATTCGTTTACCGGCGAGGATGTTGCCGAGTTGCAGATCCACGGCAGCAGAGCCGTGCTGGCGGCGCTGTTTCACGCGCTTGGCGATATTCCGGGTGTTCGGATGGCGGTTGAAGGCGAGTTCTCCCGCCGGGCTTTCGAGAATGGCAAGCTTGATCTCGTTGAGGTGGAAGGGTTGGCCGATCTCATCGGCGCCGAGACCGAAATGCAGAGGCGCCTTGCGGTCGAACATAGCGCAGGCGGGCTTTCCGCAGTTTACGATTCGTGGGCGGAACGATTAACGCGTGCCCGCGCGCTGATCGAGGCGGAGCTTGATTTCCCCGACGAGGATGACGTTCCAGGGTCGGTATCGGATGCGGTCTGGGCCGATATGGCGAAGCTTCGCAGTGATATCGGGGATCATCTGGCGGCGGCTTCGGCCGGCGAGATCATCCGAGACGGCTTCAAGGTGGTCATCGCCGGCGCTCCGAATGCTGGAAAGTCGAGCCTGTTGAACGCTTTGGCACGTCGAGACGTGGCAATCGTGACGGAGATTGCCGGAACCACCCGCGATGTCCTGCAGGTTGATCTCGATATTGATGGTTACCTGATCAAGCTCTATGACACTGCGGGTCTTCGCGAGGCGGAAGACAAAGTCGAGATGGAAGGTGTGCGGCGCGCGCGTGTGGCACTGCGTGATGCTGATCTTGTCCTGTTGCTGGTCGACATGACGAAACCGCTGATTCCCGACGACTTGGAGCAGTCCTCTCCGCATGTTACTGTCGGGACAAAGATGGATCTGACCGAAGTCGCTTCGAGTCGGTATGATCTGCAGATTTCGACCGCGACGGGTGATGGTCTGCCGGAACTACGGCGGTTGATCGGCGACATCGTTGAGAGACGTTGTGCTGGCCTGTCTATGGCAATCCCCAGCCGGCAGCGGCATAAGGATTCGCTAGCGAAATGTTTAGTGGCGATTGATGCGGCCATATCGCAGACGGATGTGAATCTTGAACTGCGGACCGAGGAGCTGCGAATTGCGGCTGAGTATTTGGGCAGAATTACCGGACGAGTGGATGTCGAACAGTTGCTCGGGGTGATCTTCTCCGAATTTTGTATTGGCAAATGATTCACGTGAAACCTTTGGAGCTAAAGGGCTGTACGGTTTCACGTGAAACGCCTGCCGGATATGGAGTCATGAATGACGGATAATGTCTTCGATGTGATTGTAATCGGCGGGGGCCATGCCGGGTCGGAGGCTGCCAGCGCAGCTGCGCGCCTTGGGGCAAAAACCGCTCTGATTACGCATAGGCGGGACACGATCGGAGTCATGTCCTGTAATCCGGCGATTGGCGGGCTGGGCAAGGGCCATCTGGTTCGCGAGATCGACGCGATGGATGGCCTGATGGGTCGCGTCGCCGATGTTGCAGGCATTCAATTCAGGATGCTCAACAAGAAGAAAGGCGCGGCTGTCCGAGGACCGCGGACGCAGGCCGATCGAAAGCTTTATCGCCTGGCAATGCTGGCGGCGATCGAAGCGACGCCGGACCTGGATATCATCGAAGGCGATGCGTTTGATCTGGACGTTGTCGATGGTTGCGTCGCCGGCGTGATCATGAAGGATGGTCGAACCCTGAAAGCGCCGGCAGTGGTTTTGACCACTGGAACCTTTCTGCGCGGTCTTATTCATATCGGGTCGGAAAAGACACCGGCCGGGCGTGTCGGTGAAGCGCCGTCGATCGGATTGTCTGCAACTCTCGCCCGCCTGGGACTGCGGCTGGGACGTCTGAAGACCGGCACACCCGCCCGGCTGGACGGAAAGACGATCGACTGGCAATCCGTCGGTCGACAGGGAGCTGACGAGGAGCTTGTCCCCTTCTCCTTCATGACCGACACGATTACCACGCCACAAATCGAATGCGGGGTCACCAGGACGACCGAAGCGACCCACCGCATCATTGTCGACAACATTATGCGCTCGGCAATGTATTCCGGGCAGATCGAAGGCGTCGGGCCTCGTTATTGCCCGTCGATCGAAGACAAGCTGGTGAAATTCGGAGAGCGGGATGGACATCAGGTCTTTCTCGAACCCGAGGGACTGGACGATGACACGGTCTATCCGAACGGAATTTCTACCTCCCTGCCGGCGGAGGTCCAGGCAGACTTCATCAAAACCATTCCCGGCCTCGAAGCGGCAAGAATACTGCAACCGGGCTATGCAATCGAATATGATCATGTCGATCCGAGAGAGTTGACTCCATCGCTGGAGGTCAAACGGTTGAGAGGCTTGTTTCTCGCCGGCCAGATCAATGGTACCACCGGATATGAAGAGGCGGGCGCGCAGGGATTGGCAGCCGGGCTGAATGCTGCATTGCGAAGCAGCGATTCGGAACCGTTCCATTTCAGTCGGACGAATTCTTATATTGGCGTCATGATCGACGATCTCACCTCGCGAGGCGTTACGGAACCGTATCGAATGTTTACATCGCGTGCGGAGTATCGACTGAGTTTGCGGGCTGACAACGCCGATATGCGCTTGACGCCGCTGGCCATGCGGCTTGGATGCGTCAATGGCGAACGAGTGCAGCGACTCACATCCTATCAAGCAGAGATCGAAACCAGTCGGGCGCTGTTGCAGTCGCTGGCGGTTACACCGAATGAGGCGCGCCGCGCTGGCCTGAATATCAATCTCGATGGACAGCGCCGAACTGCGTATGATTTACTGTCCTATCCGAATTATGATTTCGCCGCGCTCCGCCTTGTTTGGCCGGAGAAGCTGGGCATGATTGGACCGAAAGTCGCGGAAGCACTGGAAATTGAGGCTGGGTATTCGGTTTACCTCGATCGACAAGCCACGGCGATCAAAGATCAGCAACGCGACGAGGAGCGGCAGATACCGCTTGATTTCAGCTATGACGCGCTGTCCGGTCTCTCGAACGAGCTGAAGGTCAAGCTCAGCGCTGCTCGCCCTTTCAATATTGCCCAGGCTGCAATCGTTGAAGGGATGACGCCGGCGGCAATCGCATTGCTGCTCGTGCATTTGCGTCGACTATCCCCTGCCGAGCGCCATAGCGCTTGATTACAAGATTTGAGAGTCTTTCAGAATGGAATTAAACGGTTTGCGTGTTTCACGTGAAACACAGGAACGGTTGCAACACTTTGCAGCGCTGTTTCAGAAGTGGGCAAAAGCAATCAATCTGGTGGCGCCGTCGACACTCGATGATCTATGGCACCGGCACATCGCTGATAGCAGTCAGGTCTTTCAGATTCATCCTCAACCGATTACCTGGGTTGACCTCGGCAGTGGGGGCGGCTTTCCCGGCGTTATTACGGCGATTTTTCTAGCCGAGCTGCAAGGTGGATGGGTCCATCTGGTCGAAAGCAACCATAAAAAGGCAGCGTTTCTGCGGACAGCGCTGCGGGAGACAAATGCGCGCGGCAGCGTTCATAGCATTCGAATCGAAGATGCTTATACGGAGGTTGGCGAATGTGACGCGATTTCAGCGCGTGCCCTTGCGGATCTTGATTCGCTCATCGGATATTCATCGCCTTGGATGTTTGGCAAGGAAAATTGTCGTGGCTTCTTTCACAAAGGCCGGGATTACCGGAAGGAAATCGACAAAGCACGTGGTCGGTGGGAATTCGATCTGTTAGAACATAAGAGCGCCGTCGAGCAGGAATCTGTTATTTTGGAAGTATCAAATCTCCGGCGCTTGGTTTAACAGATCGGATATTGCGGCAATGGCTGGCGAACGACATCGGATTATCACCATCGCAAATCAGAAGGGTGGCGTTGGTAAGACGACCACAGCAATTAACCTGGCAACGGCGCTTGCTGCTATCGGCGAGCGTGTCTTGATCGTCGATCTCGACCCGCAGGGCAATGCCAGCACCGGCCTCGGTATCGATCGTCGTGATCGCAAGCTTTCCTCCTACGATCTGATGGTTGGTGATCGTGGGATCCCCGAAGTGACCCTCGAAACAGCGGTTCCTAATCTGTTTATCGTCCCGTCGACGATGGATCTTCTTGGCATCGAGATGGAAATCTCGCAGCAGAGCGATCGGGTGTTCAAATTGCGGAAAGCGCTGTCTTCGCCCGAAGCCATGGCGTTTTCTTATATTCTTCTGGATTGCCCGCCGTCGTTCAATCTGCTGACGATGAATGCCATGGCGGCAGCGCATTCGGTCCTCGTTCCGCTGCAATGCGAATTCTTTGCGCTGGAGGGATTGAGCCAGCTGCTCGAGACCGTCAGCCAGGTTCGCCGGACAGTTAACCCGCGTCTGGATATTCAGGGTATCGTCTTGACGATGTTCGATGCGCGCAACAATCTTGCCCAGCAGGTTGTCAATGACGTGCGTACGCATCTCGGGGACAAGGTTTACCACACGTTAATTCCGCGCAACGTCCGGGTTTCCGAGGCGCCGTCCTACGGTAAGCCGGCTATTCTCTATGACTTGAAGTGCGCGGGCAGTCAGGCCTATCTGCAGCTGGCCTCCGAGGTCATCCAGCGAGAACGCCAAAGACTGGCCGCGTGATATCATTTTAGGGGTGTAGGTGAGTGTAGATCATGAATGACGATGTATCAAAGAGGCGATTGGGCCGCGGCCTTGCGGCGCTGATTGGTGAAATGGATCAGCCTGTCCCGGTGGAAGCCGAGCGGACTATCAGCGCCGACAGAATGATCCCGATCGAGTTCGTCAGCCGTAACCCCCGCAATCCCCGTCGGTTCTTCGATGACTCCGAGCTGCACGATCTCGCAAGCTCCATTCGTCAACACGGTATCGTTCAGCCGATTGTTGTGCGGACGATGTCGCGGGATCGATATGAAATTATCGCCGGCGAACGACGCTGGCGCGCAGCTCAGCTTGCCGGGCTGATCGAGATTCCCGTCATTATCCGTGATGTGGATGATAAGACGGCGCTGGAAATCGCCATTGTCGAAAACGTACAGCGCGCGGATCTCAATGCCCTCGAAGAGGCCTTGGGTTATGAGCAGCTTATCGCGGAATACGGCTACACCCAGAACGACCTCGGCGAAATCATCGGTAAAAGCCGCAGCCATGTTGCCAACTCGTTGCGCCTGTTGAAATTGCCTGATCCGGTTCGCGATCTGCTTGCCGCCGGCAGCCTATCGGCTGGGCACGCGCGCGCATTGGTTTCGACATCCGACCCGGCAAGTCTTGCCCGTACGATCGTTGCCAAGGGCATGTCGGTGCGTGACGCAGAAAAGCTGGCGCAAAACAATATCAAGGCACAATCGGAGCCACAGCAGGCGGCCTTGCGGCGAGATCAGAAAGATTCCGACACGCTGGCGCTGGAACGGACGCTTTCCGATGCACTCGGCCTTGATGTTGCGATCAATCACAAGGCAAGCGGCGGCCAGATTAAAATTTCCTATAAGTCGCTAGAGCAGCTCGAGGAAATCTGCCGCTTGCTCGAGAGGCGTTAGAGCACCGACGCTCTAACTTCTTGAAACAACGCATCGTGCTTTCCGAAACATGATTATTGGGCCGACGTGCTGGTCAGGCGGATTTCCGGCCGGATTGAAGGGTGGTGGACAGAAGCGTTTGCATCGCAACGCTGTCTTCCAGCACCTGCCGCCGCCTGCTTTGCAGAATAGCGGCCTGTAGCCGATTGGATTCACGGGCGATGCTTTCCGCTGTCCACTGGCGCAGCGCCTGTTCGATGATCGGCTTGCGGCGGAAATGCAGATGCCGCCCCATTGTCTGCATGATTTGAGGCGGCTGCAGCCGTTTTTCATCCATTTCGGCGCGCATCGAATCCAGAAGCTGGAATTGCTTCAAGCATGCCTGCAGCACAAGAAAGATCGCGGTTTTCGAGCTGCTGATTTTTTGCATGGAGTGCAGAAAGGCGTTGAGATCACCGCCGAAGATGGCATCGACGGCGTCGTCAACCGAGATGGCGCTGGCGTCGCCGATTATTTCGGTAACGTGATGTTCTTCGACCGTATCGAAGCCGCGGCAGTAAAGAGCAAGCTTGCGCACCTCGTTTCGGGAAGCGATCCTGTCGCCGCCGATCAACGCGATCAGCGCCTGGCGCGCGGCCGGCGTAATGCCGAGCTTTTCTGCACTGAGCTCTGTATCGATCAACGCATTCAAGGCGCGGCTGTCATCGGCGTAGGAGGGGATCGTCATGACTGATCGTGCGGCTTCCGCGGTTTTGCGCAGCAGGGAACCCTTCTTGAGGTCACCGGCCTCGACGAGCAGATAGGCGGCTTCGAGCGGTTTATCGGCCAGCAACGCCAGGGAATCGACGAGATATTTCTCGTTGGCGGCACCGCGGATCCAGATCAGTTTCTCACCGCCGAACAGGCCAATCGACTGGACCTCGTCGACCAGCCGACCGGGGTCTTTCTGCAGGTCGCCAATATCGAGCTTCGTCAGCGAGAAGGGATCATCGAGAGCAACACCGCTCTTACCGGCGAGCAGGCTTGCCCGTTCGGAAACAAGGCCGCGATCCGGTCCGTAGATGACGTAAATCCGATAGTTCCGTGCCGATTTCTGCAGGAAAGTCTCGAATTCGTGGGATTTTATCTCTGCCACATCTCCGCCCTCAGCGGCTGAGGGCAGCGGCGATATCGGCTCCCACGAATTCCGCCACCTGATCCGCCGCGCGGTTTTCGGCATCACGGATCGCCCGCTGCTTGGCGAATTCCTGTTCGGAAAAATCCACCAGCGCCGTGGTCGCGCGGCTGCCGGCCTTGATGACGTGATCGTCGGTCGCCGAACGCAGCGTGTAGGTGACGCTGACGGTCACACGGCCAGCGCGCGACGTATCCGTCGAATCCGTCAAGAGTGTGTCGGCAACAGACGTGGTAGCGCGAATCTCAACCTGATATTGCGGGTTTACCGCTTCACCGGCACCGCGCGATGCAAGGAAGATCAGGCGATTGCGCACCTGCTGCTCGACGCGGCTGCTTGCTGGGGAAAAGCCGACCGAGGAAAGCTTTTCGACGACACCGGAACTCTCGGAGTAAAGCGGTCGGACCTGGCAGGCGGAGAGAAAAGCCGCCGAGGCAAAGATCATGGCGATGCCGGCATTGCGGGCCAGCTTGCAAGCGATATCAAACGACAATGTTTACAATCCTTTGGGGAACCACGATGATCTTCTTCGGTGCCTGTCCGTTCAGCGCGTTCTTCACCGCATCCAGATCCAGCACGGCGTCGGTGACGGCATTCTGATCTGCATCGCGAGAAATTGTCAATTCAGCGCGTTTCTTGCCATTGATCTGTACCGGCAGGACGACATCGTTTTCGATGACGAGTGCTTCGTCGTATCGCGGCCAGCTTGTCCGGGCAAGCAGGCCTTCATTGCCAAGCGCGGCCCAGCACTCCTCAGCCAGATGCGGCGTCATCGGAGAGACGAGCTGAATCAGGATCTCGGCGGCATCGCGCACCGCCGCGCGATAGATGGCATCGCCCTCGCCTGCCGCAACTCTCGTCATCGGTGCGGCCAGCGCGTTGACAAGTTCGTAAATTCGGGCAACGGCCTTGTTGAACCACAGCTTGTCATAGTCGTTCTCGACAGCCTTCAGCGTCTTGTGGGCGGCCTGCGAGATCGACAAGGCTTCCCCATCGGTGGCCGGCGCAGGTACCACGGCGGAGAGCGCATCCGCTGCTTCGGAAATCAAGCGCCACAGACGCTGGGTGAAACGATGGGCGCCCTCGACGCCTGCCTCGGACCAGATGACATCACGCTCTGGCGGGGAGTCGGACAGAACGAAGAAACGAGCGGTATCGGCGCCGTAGGAGGCGATGATATCGTCGGGATCGACGACGTTCTTCTTCGATTTCGACATTTTCTCGATCGAGCCGATCGCAACTTCTTCGTTGTTCGTCAGCAGGAAAGCCCGGCGTTTTCCATCGAGTTCATCGATACGGATATCGGCGGGAGCCACCCATTCGCGGCTGGCGCCGGCGCCGCGGCTATAGGTTTCGTGGACCACCATGCCCTGGGTGAAGAGACCCTTGAAGGGTTCGGTGGCCGCGACGTGACCGGTCTCGCGCATGGCGCGGGTGAAGAAGCGGGAATAGAGCAAGTGCAGGATCGCGTGCTCGATGCCGCCGATATACTGGTCGACCGGCAACCAGCGGTTTGCCGCCTCCGGATCGGTCGGCTTTTCTTCCCAGGGCGCGGTGAAGCGGGTGAAATACCAGCTCGAATCGACGAAGGTGTCCATCGTATCCGTCTCGCGGCGGGCATCCTTGCCGCAGTTCGGGCAGGGGACGTGGCGCCAGGTCGGATGACGGTCGAGCGGATTGCCCGGCTGGTCGAAGGTGACGTCGTCGGGCAGCTTGACCGGCAGGTCCGCCTTCGGCACCGGCACGACACCGCAATCATCGCAATGGATGACCGGGATCGGGCAGCCCCAATAACGCTGGCGGGAAATACCCCAGTCGCGCAGACGGAAATTGACCTTGCGTTCGCCCTGCGGCGCATTGCCGAGCGAAGCGGCCGACAGCCGGTCGGCGACGATATTGAAGGCTTCTTCGGTGGTCTTGCCGTCGAGGAAGCGTGAATTGATCATCACGCCATCACCGTCATAGGCGGTGTCGCCAACGGAGAAGCTTGCGGCATCGCCATCCCTCGGCATGACGACGGCCACCACCGGCAGGTCATATTTTCGTGCAAAATCAAGGTCGCGCTGGTCGCCCGAGGGGCAGCCGAAGATCGCGCCGGTGCCATAATCCATCAAAACGAAATTGGCGATATAGACCGGCAGCTTCCAGGAAGGATCGAGCGGGTGCCGGACGCGGATACCGGTATCCATACCCTTCTTTTCGGCGGTCTCGAGTGCTGCGAGCGAGGTGCCGGCGCGGCGGCACTCTTCGCAGAAGGCTTCGATATCAGGGTTCTTCGCGGCAGCATCCTTCGCCAGCGGATGATCGGCGGCGATTGCCAAGAAGGAAGCGCCGAACAGCGTGTCCGGCCGGGTCGTATAGACCGTGACTTCGCTCTCGCCGGCAGGTGTCGTTTCCGGCACGATCTCCCAGCGGATCGTCAGGCCTTCCGAACGGCCGATCCAGTTCTTCTGCATCACCCGCACTTTTTCCGGCCACTGGTCGAGCGTATCCAGCGCGTCCAGCAGATCCTGGCTGAAGTCGGTGATCTTGAAGAACCATTGTGTCAGTTCACGCTGTTCGACCAGCGCGCCGGAACGCCAGCCGCGGCCATCGATCACCTGTTCGTTGGCGAGCACGGTGTTATCGACTGGATCCCAGTTGACCTTCGACTGCTTGCGATAGACCAGGCCCTTCTCCAGGAAATCCAGGAAGAGATGCTGCTGGTGCTGATAATATTCGACGTCGCAGGTGGCGAATTCGCGGCTCCAGTCCAGCGAAAGACCCATGGCCTTCAGCTGCGCCTTCATCGAGCCAATGTTCTGGTGCGTCCAGGAGGCGGGATGCACGCCGCGCTCCATGGCGGCATTCTCCGCCGGCATGCCGAAGGCGTCCCAGCCCATCGGATGCAGCACGTTGTAACCGCGGGCGCGCTTGTAGCGGGCGACGACATCGCCCATGGCGTAATTGCGGACATGACCCATATGGATGCGCCCCGAGGGATAGGGGAACATTTCGAGGACGTAATATTTTTCGCGCGGATCGGCATTGTCGGTCTCGAAGACCTTGTCTTCATTCCATTTCTGCTGCCAGCGGGGCTCGGCATCGCGCGGATTATAACGTTCGGTGGCCATGGTATTCGTATTTCCGGAAAATCAGGGGAGTTGGTCGAGACCTTCACCATGAAACCACCGTAGCGTCAAGTTTTGCAGGCGCTGCGAGCGTCCGATCTTGGTCATGACTAGGCGATTTCGCGAAGGCGGGTCTTGGCAAGCACAGGCTGGCTGGTTAGTTCATTGCCGATCCTTTCATGCTGGTATGTCGAGGCAGAACGATGGAACTTCAAGAGCGCTTGAACGATGTGCGGTCGCGGATTGCGGCCGGGGAACGCGAGGCAGGTCGTCCGGCGGGTTCTGTTCAGCTCGTCGCGGTGTCGAAGACCTTCGAGGCGGACGCGATCCGCCCGGCCATCGAAGCCGGGCAGCGTATCTTCGGCGAGAACCGGGTGCAGGAAAGCCAGGGCAAGTGGCCGGCGCTGAAGGCAGAGCATCAGGATATCGAGCTGCATCTGATCGGACCGCTGCAATCGAACAAGGCGGCGGATGCTGTGGCGCTTTTCGACGTGATCGAAACGGTAGACCGGGAAAAGATCGCCCGCGCGCTTGCCGAGGAGATGAAGCGGCAAGGCAAGGCGCTGCGGCTCTATGTCCAGGTCAATACCGGGCTCGAACCGCAGAAGGCCGGCATCGCTCCTGACGACACGCCGGCCTTCGTCGCCCTCTGCCGCGACGAACTCGGCTTTTCGATCGAAGGTTTGATGTGCATTCCGCCGGCCGAGGAAAATCCCGGACCGCATTTCGCCCTGCTGGCTAAGCTCGCGCTCAAATGCGGCGTCGAAAAACTTTCCATGGGCATGTCGGGCGACTACGGGACGGCCATCGCCTTTGGCGCCACGAGCGTGCGTGTGGGATCAGCGATTTTCGGCACGCGCTGAAACGCTGCTTTGGTCGGGCTTCCCGTTCCCCTTAATGCCGCCTAGATTAGGTTTGCATGTCCTGGGGAGGAGCAGATGCGGAACGGCTATCATCAGGCCTATGCGGCCTGGAAACGCGATCCCGAAGCCTTCTGGCGCGAAGCGGCCAGTGACATCGACTGGTTCAAGCCGCCAGAGCGGATTTTTTCACCCAATGACGGCGTCTATGGCCGCTGGTTCTCAGACGCCGAAACCAATACATGCCACAATTGCCTGGACCGGCATGTGGCTGGCGGCCGCGGCGGCGAGACAGCCGTCATCTTCGACAGCGCAATGAACGGCGAAAAGCGCCGTTTCACCTATGATGAGGTGCTTCGGGAGGTGATGGCCATCGCAGCAGCACTGGTCGAGTGCGGCATCGGCAAAGGCGATCGCGTCATCCTTTATATGCCGATGGTGCCGGAGGCGGTCTTTTCCATGCTTGCCTGCGCCCGCATCGGGGCGGTTCACTCCGTCGTTTTCGGCGGGTTTGCCGCCAGCGAACTTGCTGCGCGAATCGACGATTGCGCTGCGAAGCTGGTGATCACCGCGAGCTGCGGGCTCGAGCCTGGTCGCATCGTCGCCTACAAGCCACTGGTCGATCAGGCAATCGAGATCGCGCGTTCGAAGCCGGATCGCTGTCTGGTGCTGCAGCGGCCGGAGCTTCGAGCAGATCTCGTCAGCGGTCGAGATCAGGATTTCGAGGCGGCAGTGGCGCAGCATCGTGGCGCCGAGATCGCCTGTGTCTCCGTCAAGGCCACCGATCCGCTCTACATCCTCTATACCTCGGGCACGACGGGCCAGCCGAAGGGCGTCGTGCGCGATAATGGCGGCCATATGGTCGCGCTCAACTGGTCGATGCAAAATATCTACGGCTTGAAGCCGGGCGAGGTCTTCTGGACAGCTTCGGATATCGGCTGGGTCGTCGGGCATTCCTATATCGTCTATGCGCCGCTGCTATCAGGCGTAACCACTCTGATCTTCGAGGGAAAACCGATCGGCACTCCGGATGCCGGCACATTTTGGCGCATCGTTTCGGAATATCAGGTGCGGGTGCTCTTCACGGCGCCGACGGCATTCCGCGCCATTCGGCGGGAGGACGGTGACGGTGAACTGATGCACCAATATCCCATGCCGGATTTGCGCGCTCTGTTTCTTGCCGGCGAGCGGGCGGATCCGGAGACGTTGAAATGGGCCGAGCGCATGCTCGGCTTACCCGTCATCGATCATTGGTGGCAGACGGAGACCGGCTGGCCGATCGCCGCAAATCCGCTGGGCCTCGGCGCTCTTCCCGTCAAGCACGGTTCGCCGGCGCTGCCGATGCCCGGCTATGATATTGCGGTGCTCGACGATGCCGGTCATCCGATCGAGGCGGGAACACTCGGCAATATCGTCGTGAAGCTGCCCCTGCCGCCCGGCTGCCTGCCGACCCTCTGGAACGCCGACGACCGTTTTCGCTCCGCCTATCTCGATGAGTTTCCCGGTTATTACAAGACGGCCGATGCCGGCTATGTCGATGAGGACGGCTATCTCTTCATCATGTCGCGCACCGACGACATCATCAATTGCGCCGGGCATCGGCTCTCGACAGGGGCGATGGAGGAGGTCTGTGCGCGTCATCCAGATGTCGCCGAATGCGCGGTTATCGGCGTGATCGATGCGCTGAAGGGTCAGGCGCCCTGCGGTTTCCTGGTGCTGAAACGACATGTCTCCCGCGACGCGACGGCGATCGAATCAGAGGTCGTGGCGATGATTCGTGATTCGATCGGACCTGTCGCCGCCTTCAAGACGGCCATAACCGTTAACCGGTTGCCGAAGACACGCTCCGGCAAAATCCTGCGCGGCACGATGCAGAAAATCGCCGACGGCATACCCTGGAAAATGCCTGCAACCATCGATGATCCAACGATTTTAGAGGAAATTGCCGAGGCGCTGCGCGGCCGCGGTTTAGGCTCCCTGCCGATGTGAATTAAACTTTCGGTAAGCCTAATTGAGGAATTGTTAACCATGTTGATGCAAGCATTTGTTAACGGCAATGGCTTGCATAGCAGGCTTTGCATGACGCGGTCGCCGTTACCGGCTTAGTCCGGATTGCCCCTTTCTCAACGATTGTGGAACGGATCATGACAAGCATCCTCACCAACAACGCTGCCATGGCAGCGCTGCAGACTTTGCGCGGCGTAAACGATAGCCTCAAGGACACCCAAGGTCGCGTTTCATCGGGTTATCGTGTCGAAAAGGCGGCTGACAATGCCGCGTATTGGTCGATTGCTACGACCATGCGTTCTGACAACAAGGCGCTTTCGGCCGTCTCCGACGCGCTCGGGCTTGGTGCAGCCAAGGTCGATACCGCCTATTCGGCCATGGATAGCGCTCTCGATGTCGTTAGCGAAATCAAGGCCAAGATCGTCGCCGCCACGGAAAAGGGCGTCGACAAGACGAAGATCCAGCAGGAACTCGACCAGTTTCAGGAGCAGCTGCTCAGCATTGCCCAGTCGGCGTCTTTCTCCGGCGAAAACTGGGTTGCCGGCGCCTCCGGCACGAAGAGCGTCGTTTCGTCCTTCGTGCGCGATGGCAGCAATGCCGTTTCAGTCAAGACGACGGACTACGTGCTCGATTCAGGCACGCTTGGAAACGTGCTTTTCGGCATGACCAGCACCGGTGCGATCGAGACGAGCAGCGGTATCATCGGTACGGCCTTCAACGGAACCTATGGCGGTACGGTCATCGTCATGCCGTCGATATATGCTCTCGACATCACTGGTTTCACCCAGGGTCAGCTCGACGCAGCCCTGGCCGGTATCGAACTGGTTCTCGGCGCCATGACCGCCGCCGGCTCGGCGCTCGGCTCGATCTCGACCCGTATCCAGCTGCAGGAAACGTTTGTCAGCGGCCTTCACGATTCGATCGACTCCGGCGTCGGACGCCTGGTTGATGCCGATATGGAGGAGGAATCGAGCAAGCTCACGGCGTTGCAGACGCAGCAGCAGCTTGCCATCCAGTCGCTTTCGATCGCCAATAGCTCGGCGCAGAACATCCTCACCCTGTTCCGCAGCTAATCGAAACAGGCCATCCGCAACAAAAAACCCGCCGGTCAGCTCATACCGGCGGGTTTTTCATGCGATCTATGATGTCTCAGTACTGATCGTCATCCTCGTCCTTCGGCGCCGAGCGCAGCGAGCTCAGCTTGCGGAAGACGGCATCGGCGTCGATTTCCTTTTCCTTTTCCTCCTCGCGCTCGTAGCTCGGGGTCAGGCGCTCGGTTTCCTGGGCCGATTGCAGCGTCGCGCCAAGCTCGGCAGCGGTCGGCAGCGGACGGCCCTTGGAGGCCTTTTCCACTTCCATGTCGAGATCGATCTGGCTGCAGAGGCCAAGCGTGACCGGATCCATCGGCGCCAGGTTGGCGGAGTTCCAGTGGGTGCGCTCGCGGATCTGCTCGATCGTCGATTTCGTCGTGCCGACGAGGCGGGAAATCTGCGCGTCCTTCAGCTCCGGATGGTTGCGAACGAGCCAGAGAATGGCGTTCGGGCGGTCCTGACGCTTGGAAACCGGCGTATAACGCGGACCGCGGCGCTTGGATTCCGGCACCCGCACCTTCGGTTCGGAAAGCTTCAGCTTGTGGTTCGGATTGGCCTCGGCGCGGGCAATCTCGTCGCGGGAAAGCTGTCCTGTCGAGATCGGGTCGAGGCCCTTGATGCCCTGCGCCGCTTCGCCATCGGCGATCGCCTTGACTTCGAGCGGATGCAGTTTGCAGAACTGCGCGATCTGATCGAAAGACAGTGCCGTATTGTCGACGAGCCAGATGGCTGTCGCCTTCGGCATGAGCAGTGTTTGAGCCATGGATATAGTCCTTCTATCGTCCGCGCCGGTCGCGGTCCGTGGATTGTCACCACAATGTCCGGGAAATATGGCGCTATATAACCGCACTGTCGCAGAATTGCAATTCTTCCGAAATGAAATGACCTTTGTCTAATTGCCGTGGCGATGCGAACTGCTATGAATTGCCGTGATTTCCAGTCCGGGCCCTTCCCAGCTCAATCGGCCCGTCGCATGTCCCATGAGGAGGAGTTGCATGTCGGAGAAGATCTACCCGGTCACGAAGCCGGTGAAGGCGCGCGCCCTGATCGATAAGGAAAAGTACCTGAAATGGTATGAGGAAAGCGTCGAGAACCCGGACAAGTTCTGGGGCAAGCACGGCAAGCGGATCGACTGGTTCAAGCCCTATACCAAGGTCAAAAACACTTCCTTTACCGGCAAGGTTTCGATCAAATGGTTCGAGGACGGTCAGACAAACGTCTCCTATAATTGCATCGACCGTCATCTGAAAACGAATGGCGACCAGGTGGCGATCATCTGGGAGGGCGACAACCCCTATATCGACAAGAAGGTCACCTATAACGAGCTCTACGAGCATGTCTGCCGGATGGCGAACGTGTTGAAGAAGCACGGCGTCAAGAAGGGCGATCGCGTCACCATCTATATGCCGATGATCCCCGAATCGGCCTATGCGATGCTCGCCTGCGCCCGCATCGGCGCGGTGCATTCGGTCGTCTTCGGCGGTTTCTCGCCCGAGGCGCTGGCTGGGCGCATCGTCGACTGCGAATCCACCTTCGTCATCACCTGCGACGAAGGCCTGCGCGGCGGCAAGCCGGTGCCATTGAAGGACAATACCGATACCGCAATTGACATTGCGGCACGCCAGCACGTGATTGTGGAGAAGGTTCTGGTCGTTCGCCGCACCGGCGGCAAGACCGGCTGGGCGCCGGGCCGCGACCTCTGGTATCACCAGGAAATTGCCACCGTGAAGGCGGAATGCCCACCGGTGAAGATGAAGGCGGAAGATCCGCTCTTCATTCTCTATACGTCCGGCTCGACCGGCAAGCCGAAGGGCGTGCTGCACACGACCGGCGGTTATCTCGTCTATGCGGCGATGACGCATGAATATGTCTTCGATTATCACCACGGCGACGTCTACTGGTGTACGGCCGATGTCGGTTGGGTGACCGGCCACTCCTATATCGTCTATGGGCCGCTTGCGAACTGCGCGACGACGCTGATGTTCGAGGGCGTGCCGAATTTCCCGGACCAGGGGCGTTTCTGGGAAGTCATCGACAAGCACAAGGTCAACATCTTCTATACGGCGCCGACGGCGATCCGCTCGCTGATGGGTGCCGGCGACGACTTCGTCACGCGCTCTTCGCGCTCTTCGCTGCGCCTGCTCGGCACGGTCGGCGAGCCGATCAATCCCGAGGCCTGGGAGTGGTATTACAATGTCGTCGGCGACAAGCGCTGCCCCGTCATCGATACGTGGTGGCAGACGGAAACCGGCGGTCACATGATCACGCCGCTGCCCGGCGCCACCGATCTGAAGCCCGGCTCGGCGACGATCCCGTTCTTCGGCGTCAAGCCGCAGCTGGTCGACAATGAAGGCAAGGTGCTGGAAGGCGCGGCCGACGGCAATCTGTGCATCACCGATAGCTGGCCGGGCCAGATGCGCACGGTCTATGGCGATCACGAGCGCTTCATCCAGACCTATTTTTCCACCTACAAGGGCAAGTATTTCACCGGCGATGGCTGCCGGCGCGATGCGGACGGCTATTACTGGATCACCGGCCGCGTCGACGACGTGCTGAACGTCTCCGGCCACCGGCTGGGCACGGCCGAGGTGGAATCCGCCCTCGTCTCGCATAATCTAGTTTCGGAAGCCGCAGTCGTCGGTTACCCGCATCCGATCAAGGGCCAGGGTATTTATTGCTATGTGACGCTGATGTCCGGTCACGAGGGATCGGATACGCTTCGGCAGGAACTGGTAAAACATGTGCGGGCCGAGATCGGCCCGATCGCCGCGCCCGACAAGATCCAGTTTGCGCCCGGCCTGCCGAAGACCCGCTCCGGCAAGATCATGCGCCGCATCCTGCGCAAGATCGCCGAAGACGATTTCGGCGCGCTTGGTGACACTTCGACGCTTGCCGATCCGGCAGTCGTCGACGATCTGATCGCCAACCGGCAAAACAAGGCGACCGCCTGATAGATCGAGCCGTTCCGGTCCCCTTCCGGGGCGGCTTATTTGCTTCCGCGTATTCGATGCGTGGTTTGCGGCATCCAAGCATGTTCACGGGCGAAGCCCTGAGAAGATTGCCGGCGAGGTCACGGCCGCTAGACGCGGCTGAAATACCTGGCGCCCAAAATATCGTTAGCCGGATTCTTAGTTCCATTCTGCTGCGGCCGCAGAAGCCAACAGTAATATTGGCTTAGAAATCGATCGCCCTGCCATTGATTTCGTAGTCGCCGAAGCGCGCCGGCTCGGCTCCGCCGCGGCCGCCGATCTCCGGCTGCAGTTCCAGCGGCTTCTGGCTCTTTCGCCGCTCTTCGGCTTCGGCAAGGGCGCGTCTGGCAGCCGGGGACAGCATCTTGCGCGGCGGCTCCGATCCCTTGGCCATCGGCGTTTCGCTGTTGTCATTATCGGCGTCCTGCATGGCCGTCTCCTGCCGGAAATATTGAAAATGGCTGATGAATAACCAAATCATAATGCGCCGGTGCCGGGATTGAAAGCTTGTGACGCCGAAATCGGAGATGGAGATCCGCCATGAACCTCGTTCGCACTGCCATGTTGCTTGCTTTCATGACGGCGCTTTTCATGTTTGTCGGCTTCCTGATCGGCGGTCGCGCCGGCATGATGATCGCATTTGTCATTGCTGCCGGCATGAATTTCTTCTCCTACTGGAATTCCGACCGCATGGTGCTTTCGGCCTATCGCGCGCAGGAAGTCGACGAGCGCAACGCGCCGGAATTCTTCCGGATCGTGCGCGATCTCGCCCGCAATGCCGGCCTGCCGATGCCGAAGGTTTATCTTTACGACAGCCCGCAGCCGAATGCCTTTGCTACCGGCCGCAATCCCGCCAATGCCGCCGTCGCCGCCTCGACCGGCCTGCTCAGCGCCTTGTCTGCCGAGGAGGTCGCAGCTGTGATGGCGCATGAACTGGCCCACATTCAGAACCGCGACACGCTGACGATGACGATCACGGCAACGCTTGCCGGCGCGATCTCCATGCTCGGCAACTTCGCCTTCTTCTTCGGCGGCAACCGTGAGAACAACAGCAATCCGCTCGGCTTCGTCGGTGTCATCGTCGCGATGATCGTGGCGCCGCTCGCCGCCATGCTGGTGCAGATGGCGATCAGCCGCACGCGCGAATATTCGGCCGACCGCCGCGGCGCCGAGATCTGCGGCAATCCGCTCTGGCTCGCCTCGGCGCTCGGCAAGATCGCGCGGGGCGCTGCCCACGTGGCGAACGAGGATGCCGAGCGCAACCCGGCGACAGCGCATATGTTCATCATTAATCCGCTCTCCGGCGAGCGCATGGACAATCTGTTTTCCACGCATCCGAACACGGAAAACCGCATCGCCGCGCTGCAGGACATGGCGCAAAGCGGCATGAATGTCTCGACGTCGCCGGCTCGTGCTGCTAATCCGTCGCGCAAATCGCGCTCTGTTCCGGATACGGGTCTTGGTCGCGGTGGTTCGCAACCGCCAAAAGGTCCGTGGTCTTGAATTCAGACGGCACGAAGAAGCCATTCCGCAAGCATAAGCCCTCCACCGAGCGATTTGCTCCGGTAAAGCCTGGCTTGCAGGCCCGGGCCGCGGCGGCAAAAATTCTCGCCGCCGTCGTCGACCGCAAGCTGCCGCTCGACGGCGCTCTCGATCATGAACACGGCAATCCGGCCTATAGGGCGCTCGGCGAAAGCGACCGGGCGCTCGTCCGCGCCATCCTGAACACGACGCTGCGCCATTTGCCGCGCATCGATGCCGCGATTGCCGGCCTGCTGGATTCGCCGCTGCCGGAGGGCGCAAGAGCGCTGCATCACGTGCTCGCAATCGGGGCGGCGCAGATCCTCTATCTCGATGTGCCGGATCATTCGGCCGTCGATCTCGCCGTCGAGCAGGCCAATCAGGATCCGCGCAATCGCCGTTTCGCCAAGCTGGTCAACGCCATCCTCCGCCGGCTCGGTCGCGAGAAGGAGCAGGTGCTCGACGCCATCGGCAAGGTCGCGCCGATGCCGGCCTGGTTCATCGCCAGGCTGGAAAAGGCCTATGGCCGGGACACGGCGCTGGCAATTTCGGAATCCCAGCTCGAACCGGCGGCAATCGATCTGACCGTCAAGTCCGATCCCGAAGGCTGGGCGAAGCGGCTGAACGGCGTTGTTTTGCCCACAGGCGGCATTCGTCTCGCCGCCTTCGACGGCGGCATTCCCTCGCTCGAAGGCTTCGACGAGGGCGCGTGGTGGGTGCAGGATGCGGCGGCAAGCATACCGGCGAAGCTTTTCGGCGATCTCTCGGGCAGACGTGCCGCCGATCTCTGTGCTGCGCCCGGCGGCAAGACGGCGCAGCTCATCCTTGCCGGCGGCGCGGTCACCGCACTCGACCAGTCGGAAAACCGGCTGAGACGGCTGCGCTCGAATCTCGACCGGCTCGGCCTCAAGGCGGAGACGATTGCGGCAGATCTGACGACATTCGAGCCGGCGGAGCGTTTCGACGCGATTCTGCTCGATGCTCCCTGCTCTTCTACCGGCACGACACGCCGGCACCCTGACGTGTTGTGGACCAAGGGGCCTGAGGATATCGCCAGGCTGGCGGCGCTGCAGGAGCGGCTGCTGCGTCATGCGCTGACATTGCTGAAGCCGGGCGGCACGCTGGTTTTTTCGAATTGTTCGCTCGATCCTGTCGAGGGTGAGGATGTCGTCGCGCGTGTTCTTTCCGATATGGATGCGGTCGAGCGCGTTCCGATCGGCGCCGGTGACTGGCCGGGCCTTGAGACGGCGATCACGCCGCTCGGCGAATTCCGCACGCTTCCCACCATGCTGAAAATGCCTGACGGCATCGGCTCCGGCCTCGATGGCTTCTATGCGGCGGTGCTGCGGCGCCTGGCCTGATTGCAAGGCGTGAGCGCTCGCGGCGATCTCTCGCACTATACGAGGTGCTTCATAGCCTCACGTCATGCACGCCGTTCTCTCCAAAACCTGCGGCATGATTTCAGGTGAAACGCGTCAATGTGCGTATATTCGAACCTTGTCACGAATTAATTCATTGCGGACGATGAAATCGGCCGCTTTTCACCTATTCTTAACCACGAGGGTCAATAGACAATAGAATATGCAGTCCGGTCGGCGTTTTGCGAGCATGTATGTTCGGGAGGCTTGGCGGCGCGCCTTGCGCCGCGTCGCGTTGTTGCGCCTGAAGCTCTTTCGTCATTCGATCAAGGTGCCCGAGCGTCTGATCGTCGCGCCGACCGATCTCCGCAGCATCGATCCGCATGTGGCCGACGAGATCCTCAACGGACGGTTTCTCCTGGCCGGGCGCATGCTGGAAACCAACGAGAAGTCGCCCTTCACCTTCACCCTGCCCTCGCGCCCCTTCGCGATCCGTCTTCACAGCTTCGGCTGGCTGCGGCATATGCGGGCGAACAAGACGGAGCGTAGTTCGGCTGTCGCCCGCGCGATCGTCGACAGCTGGCTTTCCATCCATGCCGGTCGCATGGAGGGGATTGCCTGGGAAACCGACGTCACCGCCCAGCGCGTTATTGCCTGGCTGTCGCATTCGCCGGTGGTACTGCAGAATGCCGACCGTGGCTTTTATCGCCGCTTCATGAAGTCGCTGGCGTTCCAGGTGAGATTCCTGCACCGGATGGCGCCGTTCACCCTCGGCGGCCTGGAGTTGTTTCGGCTGCGTATTGCGCTCGCCATGGCTTCCGTCGCCATGCCGGCGCGCGCCTCTACGCTCAGAAGGGCGGCGCAGGCGCTCGACCGCGAATTCGATAGCCAGATTCTATCAGATGGCGGCCATGTGTCGCGCAATCCGCGCGTCGGGCTGGAATTGCTGCTCGATCTGCTGCCGCTCCGGCAGACCTATGTCAATCTCGGCCATGACCTGCCGCAGAAGCTGATCTCCGGCATAGACCGGATGTATCCGGCGTTGCGATTCTTTCGCCATCAGGACGGGGACCTGGCGCTCTTCAACGGGGCGACCTCGACGCTTGCAAACGAGCTGATGTCCGTGCTGCGATATGACGAAACCGCCGGTCAGCCGTTCAAGGCCTTGCCGCATTCGCGCTATCAGCGGCTTTCCGGGGGAAAAACGGTGATCATTGCCGATACCGGCACACCGCCTTCAGGAGGCGCGCTTCGCACCGTGCATGCCGGCAGCCTCTCCTTCGAGATGTCGTCCGGCCGCCATCGCTTCATCGTCAATTCCGGTTCGCCGAAATTTGCCGGGCACCGTTATGTCCAGATGGCGCGCACGACGGCGGCGCATTCGACCGTCATCCTCAACGACACCTCGTCCAGCCGTTTTTCGCCCTCGCCCTTCCTGAACCACGCAATCACCGAACCGGTGAGGACAATCACCGTCGAGCGTGCCGAAACCGAAGACGGACGCGACGGCATCAAGCTCAGCCATGACGGTTACCTCAGGGTGTTCGGGGTGCTGCACGAGCGTGAGCTGACACTCAATGCCGCAGGTTCGATCGTGACAGGCCGCGACCGGCTCGTCGTCCGCGAAGGATATGAGCATGACGAGCCCTTGAAGGCCGTCGCCCGTTTTCATATCCATCCTTCGATCGTCCTGCATCAGAGTGACGGGGAGTCCGTGCTGCTGACGGCGCCGGACGGCGAAAGCTGGCTGTTTTCCGCACCTGGCAATGAAGTGCTGATCGCCGAGGACATCTTCTTTGCCGACAGCTCCGGCATTTGCGGCTCGGACCAGATCGAGATCGATTTCGATCTTGCCGAGAAGACCGAAATCCGCTGGTTTTTGTCCCGCAAAGGCTAGAAGCGGATGATTTTGAGCCGAGCAGCCAAAATCGGGATCCCATCCACAGCAAGGAAGTAAAGTACGATGCCGTCCAAAATGGCTCGTGCTTTTTGGCGTCATGCGCTGACGCCTGTTTGCGCGGCGGCAAAGCTGTGCTAACGCGGCGCCAGCATGCGAACATCCCTTGCGGATGTCCTCCCGAAGCCCGAACGGAGAAGGTTTCATGGCCGTCATTTCCAAGAAGATCCCCGCCCCCGACAAGGTCGAAATCAAGACCGCGCTCATCTCCGTCTTCGACAAGACGGGGATCGTCGACCTCGCCCACGCCTTGTCTGCCCGAGGTGTGCGCCTGCTTTCGACCGGCGGCACGTTTAAAGCGATCACCGCTGCCGGTCTTGCCGTCACCGATGTTTCCGCAATCACCGGTTTTCCGGAGATCATGGATGGGCGTGTGAAGACGCTGCATCCAACGGTGCATGGCGGCCTGCTGGCGATCCGTGACGACAGCGAACACCAGGACGCGATGAAAAAGCACGGCATCGAGGGCATCGACCTCGCCGTCATCAACCTTTACCCCTTCGAGGAGGTGCGCGCAGCCGGCGGCGACTATCCGACGACCGTCGAGAATATCGACATCGGTGGTCCGGCGATGATCCGCGCATCGGCCAAGAACCATGCCTATGTGACGACCCTGACCGATCCGGCCGATTATGCCGAACTGCTGGAGCAGCTTTCCGCAGATGACGGCAAGACCGCCTACGCCTTCCGCCAGCGCATGGCCGCCAAGGCCTATGCCCGCACCGCCGCCTATGATGCAACGATCTCGAACTGGTTCGCCGAGGCGCTGTCAATCGACACGCCGCGCCACCGGGTCATCGGCGGTGCGCTGAAGGAAGAGATGCGTTACGGCGAAAACCCGCACCAGAAGGCCGCCTTCTATGTGACCGGCGAGAAGCGTCCGGGTGTTTCGACGGCCGCTCTTCTCCAGGGCAAGCAGCTCTCCTACAACAATATCAACGATACGGATGCCGCCTACGAGCTCGTCGCCGAGTTCCTGCCAGAGAAGGCGCCGGCCTGCGCGATCATCAAGCACGCCAATCCCTGCGGCGTCGCCACCGGATCGAGCCTGGTCGAGGCCTATCGGCGGGCACTCGCCTGCGATTCCGTTTCCGCCTTCGGTGGCATCATCGCGCTCAACCAGACGCTGGATGCCGAAACCGCCGAAGAGATCGTCAAGCTCTTTACCGAAGTGATCATCGCGCCGGATGTCACGGAGGAGGCGAAGGCGATCGTCGCCCGCAAACCGAACCTGCGACTGCTGTCTGCCGGCGGCCTGCCCGATCCGCGTGCCGCGGGCCTGACGGCGAAGACCGTTTCCGGCGGCCTGCTCGTCCAGAGCCGCGACAACGGCATGGTCGAGGATCTGGAACTCAAGGTCGTCACCAGGCGGGCGCCGACGGCGCAGGAACTTGATGACATGAAGTTCGCCTTCAAGGTCGGCAAACATGTGAAGTCGAACGCCGTGGTCTATGCCAAGGACGGCCAGACGGCTGGCATCGGCGCCGGCCAGATGAGCCGCGTCGATTCCGCCCGCATCGCTGCGCTGAAGGCCGAAGAGGCCGCCAAGGCGCTCGGCCTCGCAGTGCCGATGACGCATGGCTCGGCGGTCGCCTCCGAGGCCTTCCTACCTTTTGCCGACGGTCTTCTGTCGATGATCGCCGCAGGGGCGACGGCGGTTATCCAGCCGGGCGGCTCAATGCGCGACCAGGAAGTCATCGATGCCGCCAACGAACACGGCGTCGCAATGGTCTTTACCGGCATGCGCCATTTCCGGCACTGATCGGGCGCGGGCCGTGGCCGGCGCTCTTCCTCGAGTAGGTTCGTCCCTATGCGCGATCGGCCGGGTAGGGCGTGCGGATCAGGAGCACCAGGCCACCAGCGAGGAACAGGATCAGCGTTGCCATTCCAAGCCGCGGTGATCCGCTCATATAGGTCACCAGCGAAAAGAGCAGCGTCGCCATGAAACTCGTGGCGCGCCCCGAAAGCGCGTAGATGCCGAAGTAGCGGCCGGCTTCCTCGATGTTGACGCTGCGGGCGAGATAGGAGCGTGACGAGGCCTGCACCGGCCCGAAGGCGAGCCCGATCAGCAGGCCATAGAGAATATAGGCCTTTTCCGCCGCCGTACCGAAGAGGCCGCCGGAATCCGCCACCGGCAGCGGCATCAGTCCGAACAGGGTGTAACCCGGTCCTGTCGAAATGATGCCGATGGTGGCGAGAAGCAGCATGGTGAGGCTGATGACGACGGTCACCTTCGAACCGACGCTCTTGTCGACGCGGCCGGCGATCAGGCAGCCGAAGATCGCGACGACATTCAGGATGATGCCGTAGATACCGATCTCGATCGTTGCCCAGCCGAACATGCCGGCCGCGAAGATACCGCCAAGGATCAGCAGGCCGTTGACGCCGTCCTGATAGATCATGCGGGCGATGAGGAATGTCAGGATGCCGCGGCGCTCTCTGAGCTCGCCAAGCGTGTTTTTGAGTTCCCGCAAGCCGGAGCGCACCGCGGTGCCGAAGGGAAGACCCTTGCCGACATCGGGCGTGAAGAAGAACATCGGCAGGATGAAGATCAGATACCAGGCGGCCGAGATCGGCCCGGTGATGCGGGCATCCTGGCCTGTCTCAGGATCGAGACCGAAAAGCGGATCGAGGCCGAGGACGGTCTTGCCGCTCTCGGGGCTCGCGGCCAAAAGCGTCACCACGGCAATGAGGACGATGATGCCGCCGAGGTAGCCGAGCCCCCAGGCGGTGTTGGAGAGCCTGCCGACCTCGTGTTTGCCGACCAGGCGCGGCATCATCGAATCGTTGAAGACGATCGAGAACTCGGCCGAGATCGAGGCGAGGATCATGAAAATGACGGGATAGAGAACAGGCGAGCCGGGTGCGGCGAACCACAGGCAGAAGAGGCTGGCGATCTTGATGACCGCGAAGAAGCCGATCCAGGGTTTGCGTGCGCCGGATTGGTCGGCGATCGAGCCGAGGACGGGTGAGAGAAGGGCGATGATCACCGAGGAGATCGTCGCCATGTTGCTCCACGTCGTCTGCGCGGAAACCGGGTCATCGGTCAGGCGGGAAACGAAATAGGGTCCGAAGATAAAGGTCGTGACCACGGTGAAGAAGGGCTGTGCTGCCCAATCGAAGAACATCCACCCCCAGATGCCCTTCTCCGTGGCCTTCGGCGGTTGCGTTCCTGTCCAGTCAATGCGATTCAACATCCGCTCCTTCTTTGACGCGGACTGTCTCACCTCACCCGGTCGCGCGCAAGATCGGTCAGGATACCTGCAGCAACGGTAATACGCGCGAGATTGGGATCGCCGCCGTCGCTGAGGCTTGAAAGTTCCTCGAGGATACGGTTGATGCGGATACGATCCTGCGCATGCCAGGCTTGAACGGGAAGCTTTTCCTTGCCGTGATCGGAAAGGGCCGAGATGACGATGTCGCGCCTTGCACTGGCGATCTGGTCGATGCTGCGGGCAAGCGCCAGATTCTCGTAATGGTCAGAGGTGAGGATCCGCCCGCCCGCCGCCAGCAGCCTGCCGATACGGAAGGTCTGCGACACGGCGATGTAGTTCTCGGCGGCGCGCACCAGGGGTTCGCCGGTGCGCTCGGCGATCTGCATGATCTCCGGCACCAGTGCGAAGATCGGGAGGCTGGCGATGTCGGCGGCGAGTTTTTCGGGCAGGCCCGCCTGGCTGTACTCCGCCTGGCGCACGGCGACCTCGCCGGCCACCTGTCCGGCGAAGGCGGTTTTCAGCTTCTTCAGGGCTGCCTGCAGCCGGCTAATCACTTCCGCCATATCGGCCTTGGTCATGCCCGTTTTCAACAGCAGGCGCGTCAGCACGATAAAGCTGTGGCTGATCTCCTCGTAGATGCGGTTCTGCATCTCGCCTGATATCTTGCCGTCCAGGGCGTCCGTCCCGGCCCAGAGGCTGGTCAGGTCGAAACCGTCTCTAGCGACGATTGCGGCGCGCACCACTTCCGGTGCCGAAGCCGCCGTTGCGTCCATCATGGCGACGGTGAAGCTTGGCCCGCCGCGGTTGATCGCTTCGTTGGCGAGCACGGTCGCGACGATTTCGCGCTTCAGGCGGTGGCCGGCGATATCGCCGGCATTCGACTTCTGCATTTTCACGGGGAAATAATTCGAAAGCGTCGCGATGAAATAGGGATCGTCGGGCAGATCGCTTGCGGCCAGCGCATCGAAGAGCACGATCTTGGCATAGGACACCAGTACGCCGATTTCCGGCCGTGTCAGCGGCTTGCCGGCCGTATAGCGCTCGGCCAGGGTCTGCTCGTCCGGCAGCGTCTCGACCTTGCGGTTCAGCTGGCCGGCGCCCTCGAGCACGCTCATGAAGCGGCCAAGCTCCAGACCGTTTGCCGTCCCCTTGCGTTCCGTCAGCGAGATCGCCAGCGACTGCAGGTAGTTGTTGCGCAGCACCAGGGTCGCCACTTCGCCGGTCATCGAAGAAAGAAGCTGGTCGCGTTTTGCGCGCGTCAGGCGTCCGTCATGCATGGCGGCTGCCAGCGCGATCTTGATATTGACCTCGACGTCCGAGGTATTGACGCCGGCCGAGTTGTCGATGGCGTCGGAATTGCAGCGCCCACCTTGCAGACCGTAGGCGATGCGGCCTTTCTGAGTAACGCCGAGATTTGCGCCCTCGCCGATCACCTTGGCGCGCACCTCCACCGCGGTGATGCGGATCGGGTCGTTGGCGCGGTCGCCGACTTCGGTGTCGGTTTCGGACGGCGCTTTCACATAGGTGCCGATGCCGCCGAACCAGAGCAGGTCGACCTCACTCTTCAGGATCGCCGTCATGATCTCGAAGGGCGTGGCGACAGCCTTGTCGATGCCGATTGCGGCAACTGCTTCCGGCGTCAGTTTGACCGATTTCGCTGCGCGAGAAATGATCATCGCACCCTTCGACAGCACGCTCTTATCAAAATCCTGCCAGCTCGAACGCGGCAGGTCGAAGAGCCGCTGGCGCTCCGTCAGCGTCTTTTCCATATCGGGGTCGGGATCGATGATGATGTCGCGGTGATCGAAGGCGGCAATGAGCCGGATCTTCGGAGAGAGCAGCATGCCGTTGCCGAAGACGTCGCCCGACATGTCGCCGACGCCGGCGACGGTGAAGGGCGTCGTCTGGATGTCGATGTCCATTTCCCGGAAATGCCGTTTCGCGGTTTCCCAGGCGCCGCGGGCGGTGATGCCCATCTTCTTGTGGTCGTAACCGGCCGAGCCGCCGGAGGCAAAGGCGTCGTCCAGCCAGAAGCCGGCTTCCTGCGCCAGTGCATTGGCGGTGTCGGAGAAGGTCGCGGTGCCCTTGTCGGCGGCGACGACGAAATAGGGATCGTCACCGTCGAGCCTGACGGTATCCTTCGGCGGGGCGATGTCGGCGCCAGATATATTGTCGGTGATCGAAAGCAGCGTGCGGATATAGGTCTTGTAAGCCTCGCGGCCAGTATTGAAGATCTCGTCGCGGCTGCCGCCGACCGGGAGCTTCTTCGGATAGAAGCCGCCCTTGGCGCCGACCGGCACGATGACCGCATTCTTCACTTGCTGCGCCTTGACGAGGCCGAGCACCTCGGTGCGGTAATCCTCGGCGCGGTCCGACCAGCGCAGACCGCCGCGCGCCACCTTGCCGAAGCGCAGGTGCACACCTTCGACTTCGACGCCGTAGACGAACATCTCGCGGAAGGGTTTCGGCTGCGGCAGCCCATCGACCAGGTGCGGATCGAGCTTGAAGGCCAACATCGGTTTCGGCGAGCCGTCCGGGTTCTTCTGGAAATAATTGGTGCGCAGCGTCGCATCGACGATGTTGACGTAGCGGCGCAGGATACGGTCGTCGTCGAGGCTCGGCACGTCGGCAAGCTCGGCCTCGATCGCCTGGTGCAGTTCGGCAAGCTTCTTGACGCGGGCCTTCTCCGAAAGCCGGGTGTCGAGTGTGTCGTGGAACAGCCGGAAGATGGCGGCGGCGACGACGGGATATTTATCGAGCGTCGTTGCGATATAGTCTTGCGAATAGGCGATGCCGGCTTGGCGGAGATAACGGGCATAGGCGCGCAGCACGTTGGTCTCGCGTGCCGAAAGCCCGGCCGAAAGAATCAGCCGGTTGAAGCTGTCATTGTCGATCGTGCCGGCGAAGGCGGCGACGAAGGCTTCCTCGAGGGCGGCGCCGTAACGCACCAGATCGATTTCGCCACCATTGCGGGCCTCGAGCTCCATGTCGTGCAGCACGACGAGTTTCTTTTCTCCATCGGCGACCGGCACCCCGATGTCGAAAGTGCGTTCACTGACGACATTGAAGCCGAGATTCTCGAGAAGCGGCACGCGGCGCGACAGCGCCAGCTGGCCGCCGGCGTGGAAAATCTTCAAGGAAAGGATGGGGCCCTGTTCTTCCTGACGATGGTAGAACTGGATGCGCAGCGGTTCGCCGGCGGCGCAGGCACCGATATCGGCGAGGTCGGCCACGGTTTCCTCCGGCGTGAAGGAATCCTGGAAGGCCTGGTCGACGGATATCTTCGGGGCCTTGGCGCCTGACAGCGCCTCGAAACGGTCGTCCCAGCGGGCCGTGATCTCGCGGATCACCTGCTCGAGTTTTGCCTGCGGAATGCGTGGCGTCTTGCCGCCCGAGCGGCCGATGATGAAATGCACGCGCGCCACGCCGCCTTCCGGGAAAGCCGGGTAATAGGCGGAGACACGGCCGTCATAGACAGTCTTCAGATAGGTGCCGATCCGTTCGCGGACGATCGAATCATATTCCTCACGCGGCACATAGATGATCACCGAGACGAAGCGGTCGAAATGGTCGATTCGCGGCAGGACGCGGACGCGCGGCCGATCGGCCAAGTCGTTGATCTGTTCGGCAAAACTTGCAAGCAGCGTCGTGTCGATCTGGAAAAGATCGTCGCGCGGATAGGATTCCAGGGTGTTGTCGAGCATGCGGCCGGAATGGCTCATCGGGTCGAAGCCGAAATGTTCCTTCACCTTGTCGATCTTGGAACGCAGCAGCGGGATTTCCGAGGCGAGCGAGGTATAGGCCGTCGAGGTGAAAAGGCCGACGATGCGCAGCTCACCGGTGACGTTGCCCTCCGCGTCGAAGCGCTTGACGCCGACATAATCCATATAGGCGCGGCGATGGACGATCGATTTCACATTCGCCTTGGTGACGATCAGGAAGTCGGGGCCGTCGAGGAAGGCAAGGATCTCAGGCGTCGTCGTCACGGCGTCCTTGCCGGTGCGCAGCACGAGAACATCGGGGTTGGAAAGGATGCCGAGGCCAGCACCCTTGTCGCGCTCGACCCTGGCATCGGTCCCCTTGCCGGAATAGACATATTCCCGCATGCCGAGGAAAGTGAAATTCTCATCGCGCAGCCAGGTCAGGAAAGCGACGGCTTCGTCGCGATCGGCCTTCTTCCGGCTGGCGCCGTTGGCCGCAAGCTCGGCGATCACTCCGTCGATCTTGGAAAGCATCGGCTTCCAGTCGAAAACCGACAGGCGGACCTGTTCGAGGACTTTTTCGATGCGTTTGACGAGATCGGCGGCCTGGGCGGAATTGAGGGGCGCTATATGAAGCTGGATATGGCTGACGCGGTTGGCCGGATCGCTCGGGTGATCTGCGGAATACGTCGTCAGCGCCTTGCCCTTTTCCATGACAAGGATGGGATGCACGGCCATGAACAGGTCGCGGTAGGTGCTCGTCACTTCGCCCATGACCGATTCAAACAGAAAAGGCATGTTCTGGTCGGTGACTGAAAGCACCGAGACGGCGATGCCATCAGGCGTCACATCGGCAATCGTGTCGATGCCGACGCGGGGCGCCTTGCCGTTCCAGGCAGCAAGTTCCTTTGCCGAATGCACCGCGGAGAGCGCCAGCATTTCCGGTGTATAGAGTTCGAGATCGTCATTGCTTGCCCGGCCGAAGAGAATTTCCGGATCGAGATGCGCCTCGCCTGTCGCCTTGGCGATCTTGCGCGCGCTTTCGATCTGCTTTTCCCGTTTCGGATTGTTTCTGGCAGCCATGGATCGCCTCCCTCAATGTCTGATTTTTTGCAAGCTAGCAGAAGATTCTTCGAAAAAATCTCTAAAAGAGCGGTCCGAAGGATTGTTTTGACGCTTTTTTGGCGCGGGAAACGAGAAATTGTAAGAGATTTTCCGCTTTCTTCGCCAAGCGAAAGCGAAAGTCCCGTCTTCCGGTTTTTCGTTCCGCCGAACATTTCCACGCCCGCATGAAGAATGGTTGACAGCGTGGCGTCAAAAAGATCATCAAACGCGGTCATCATTCGGATCTTGGATATCATGTCGGAAAATGCAGCGGGCGCAGTCATCGTCATTTCCAGCCATGTGGTGCGGGGCTCGGTCGGAAACCGGGCAGCCGTCTTTGCGCTGGAGACGCTCGGTCATCCGGTCTGGGCCTTGCCGACCATCGTGCTGCCCTGGCATCCCGGCCACGGCCGCTCGACGCGGCTGACTTTTGCGGAAACGGATTTCGACGCGGCGATCGACGATCTGATCCGCGCGCCCTGGATCGGCGAAGTCAAGGCGGTGCTCTCGGGCTATTTTGGCAATGCCGCCCAGGCGCGCTCCGTCGCCCGGCTGATCGGTGCGCTGAGGCAAAACAATCCCGAGCTGCTCTATGTCTGCGATCCCGTCATGGGCGATCTCGGCGGCCTTTACGTGCCGGAAGCGACCGCTGAGGCCATTCGCGACCATCTCATTCCGCTCGCCTCGCTCGCAACGCCGAACCGCTACGAGCTCGCATGGCTTTCGGGGGCAGCCCTCGAAGACAACAGCGCGATCATGGAGGCGGCGCTCGCGCTCGGACCATCGCGCATGCTCGTCACTTCGGCGGTGCCGATGATGGCGGGTGGTACCGGCAATCTCTATCTTTCCGGCCGTCACGCCCTTCTTGCCGAGCATCGTGTTGTCGAGAACCCGCCGAATGGTCTCGGCGACCTCATCGCCGCCGTCTTCCTGTCGCGCCTGCTCTCCGGGATCGAGGACGAAAAGGCACTGCAGCTTGCCACCGCCAGCGTCTTCGAGGTGCTTGCGCGTGCCGTCAAGCGCGGCAGCAACGAGTTGATGCTGGCAAGCGATGCTTCCAGTCTTTCGACGCCGATGGCCATGGTGCAGATGCGCCGCCTCGTGCACCCGGCGCAGCGGCGGAAAAAATGACGCATCTGCCGATATGCTCATTTTGCAGTGCAGCAGTTGATCTTGTCTTCGGCGCGCGCTAATCCAGAAGCATGCAGCGTTTTCCAAATCCCCTTCTGGACGGCTATCGCAACTTTATGAACGGGCGTTATGCCGACGCCCGCGACAGGTATCGGCAGCTTGCCGAAAACGGTCAGAGTCCCCATACGCTTGTCATTGCCTGTTCGGACTCTCGCGCGGCACCCGAGCTGATCTTCGATGCCGGCCCGGGCGAGCTCTTCGTCATCCGCAACGTCGCCAACATGGTGCCGCCTTACGAGCCGGACGGTCATTTTCATTCGACCTCGGCCGCACTCGAATTTGCCGTGCAGGTGCTGAAGGTCTCGGATATCGTCGTCATGGGCCACGGCCGCTGCGGCGGCATCCGCTCAGCACTCGATCCGAATGCCGAGCCATTGTCGCCCGGCGATTTCATCGGCCGCTGGATGTCGCTGGTCAAACCCGCCGCCGAACAGATCCAGAGCAACGACGTGATGACAGCGGCCGAGCGGCAGACGGCGCTGGAGCGTGTCTCCATCCGCAATTCGATCAACAATCTCAGAAGCTTTCCCGACATCAAGGCGCTCGAGGAAGCGGGAAAGATTCATCTCCACGGTGCCTGGTTCGACATTTCGACCGGTGAACTCTGGGTCATGGACGCCGAGACACGCGACTTCATTCGTCCCGAAATCTAGGGACATGCCAGTTTATCAGTTTTTTAAGGATTGTTGTTAAGCTCGCCGTCAATTGGTCGCGCACGACCGACGTTTTGATCACCGTGGCGATTGGCGATGAAGTTCGAAACCATCAAAAGGGTTATCCTGGCCGCCATCATGCTGCCCTTCGTCTTCATGCTCATTGAAGGCGTCGTCGTCATACGTTCTTCGGTCAATCAATACTGGAACCTCGAAAAGGACCGGCAGTTCGCCGATGTGCTTGCCCGTGGCGGGTCGATCGCCGCAACGGAGATTCTGACTGAGATCGGCGCCACCCGCCGCTACCTCGCAGACCCCAGCAGCAGGACTGCCATCGACATGCAGCAAAGCCGGGTGACGCTCGATCGCGAACGCCACGCTTTTTATGCCAGCCTGCCCTCCCGCGATGCGCTCGACGAGGGGCTCGTCGGCGAATTATCGATTCTCAGCCTTGCCTACAGCCGCATCGTCGCGGCGCGCAGCGCCGTAGACCAGGGGCGTTATACCGGCAGTGATCCCGGTTCCATCTACTGGTATGCGGCTCTCAAGCAGCTTGCCGTCGTCGATGCGCTTTCGCCGCTGATCAGCGATCCGGTGCTGCTTGAGAAATCCAACCAGCTGATGGGTATCCTGCTGACCTATTACGGCGAAAGGCTGATCACCGGGATCGGCACCCGTTATCTCAACCAAGGGGCTTCCGCCAGATTGCCGGTGGAGCTTTTCGTACAGGGCAAGGTCATGCTCGGCGAGGGCATGGATCACATGGTTTTCCATTCCTCCGCGCCGGTCGTGCGCCACATCGTTGCTTATCTCGGCCGCAGCAGCCAGGTAAAGGCGAATGCGATCACCGATGCCATTCTCGCCGGATCGCGGCCGACACGCGCCGTGCATGACGTCTGGGCCGCCGCGCAGAGCGAGCGCATGACCTTCCTGCAGCAGAAGATGATCGAGGCCGCAAAGGATATTCATGAGACCGGCGAAAGCCTTTCGACGCGCTCGCACATACACCTGACACGGATCCTGGCGCTGTGTGCCGGCCTGCTGATACTCGCCACATTGGTGCTGCTGCTGGCGGCAAAGGGCCTGCGCCTGATCGACCGGCTGACCCAGGATCGGGAGACGCTGGTGGGCGAGTTGCGCAGCGCCGCCCAGACCGATCTTCTGACCGGCCTTTACAACAGGCGCGGCTTCGAGGTCGCCGCATCCGCACTTCTCACACAGGCCGAGCACGGATCACGCTGGATTTCCGTCGTGCTGTTCGACCTCGATCATTTCAAGAAGATCAACGACCTTCACGGGCATGACGCCGGCGATGCCGTGCTCCGGCATGTCGCGGGCGTCGCGCGTGAGAATTTTCGTTCCTTCGATCTCTTGGTGCGCCATGGCGGCGAGGAGTTCCTGGCGCTTCTGCCGGATTCGACGCCTGACGATGCTGCAATCGTTGCCGAGCGTGTGCGGCTGGCGATCGAGGCGGCGGAAATCCCCCTGCCGAGCGGCGATGTTCTCAAGGTGACGGCGAGTTTCGGATGCGCCGGACGGGCAAATGAAGCCACCAACCGGAACTTCGAGGATCTGGTCAAACGCGCCGACCTGGCGCTTTACGCCGCCAAGGCCTCCGGCCGCAATTGCGTCGTCTCGGGACCAATCATCCAGGCCCCGGTGCAGGAGGAGCGACGCAAGGCGGCTTCCGGCGGCGGCTTTGATTCCCGCAAATGAAAAACGCCGCATATCGCAGCGGCGTTTTCGCGTATTCTATCGGGCCTATTTGCCGTCGATCTGCTGACCGATATAGGCGATCGCCTGCTGGTAGACGCTGGCGGCGTTCCAGCCCTGGATGGCGACGAAATTCGGCTCTCCCGGCTGATAGCCGGCGCCGGCGCGCCAGCCGTGGCCCTTGAGGAAATTCGCCGTCGAGGCTAGTGCATCGGCGCGGGAACCGACCATGTCGACGCGGCCGTTGCCGTCGCCGTCGGCGCCGAAGCGCACGACATTGCGCGGCAGAAACTGCGTCTGGCCGATTTCACCATGGGCAGCGCCCTTGGCCTGTGGGCTCAGATAACCCTCGGAGACGAGCTGGAGTGCTGCATAGAGCTGGTCGGTGAAATATTGCGAACGACGGCAGTCATAGGCAAGGGTCGAAACAGCCGACAGCGTATGCTGGTTGCCCATGTAGCTGCCGAAACCGGTCTCCATGCCCCAGATCGCAATCAGCGGGCCGGCCGGAACGCCGAAACGGCGCTCGATCGAGGCAAAAAGCGCCTGATTGGCGGCCTTCATGCTGCGACCGCGGGAGATGATCGCGGCACCGCCGCGCTTCTGCATGAAAGCGTCGAAGGAGAGCTTAAAGCTCTTCTGGCCGCGGTCGGCGGCAATCGTCGGCCTGTTGTAATTGACGTTGGCGAAGGCGCGGTCGAGGACCGAGCGGCTGACGCCGTTTGCCGCCGCTTCCTGCTTGAAGTCGGCGACCCATGCACCGAAACCGCTGCTATTATTACCGCATTGAGCGCCCTGGGCCGCTGCCGGCAGCGCGTGGAGGACGCCCGCCATCGTCAACGCCGCCAGAAAGAATGTTGTCATGCGCATGAGAAACCCCGCTTCCGATCTACTGAAGCGCGCCGCGGCCGATCGGGGCCATTCGACGCGCTCAAAGTCTTCGTTCTGTTCATGTCGCTGTCCCGAACCGCTGCACGGTTTTGGACGGCATGCTTTGGCTTGACGCCGGGCAGAATGCCAGCCGAAGGCGATCTTGTCACGACCACCTTTTTCAGCAAGCGCTTATGGACAGAAGCGTCCACAATTCGGCAAAAAGCCCTGCCTCATCATCAGCAGGGCTTTAGCATATTATGGTTTACAAATGGTATCAGGCAGCCTGCTTGCGCGGCTTGACGAGACCACGATTGACGAGCAGCTCGGCGATCTGGATGGCGTTCAACGCAGCGCCCTTGCGCAGATTGTCGGAGACCACCCAGATGTTCAGGCCGTTTTCGACCGTCGCATCCTCGCGGATGCGCGAAATGTAGGTCGCATCCTCGCCGGCGGATTCATAAGGCGTGATGTAGCCGCCATCCTCGCGCTTGTCGATGACGAGGCAACCCGGTGCATCGCGCAGGATGTCGCGGGCCTGGTCGGCGGTGATCTCGTTTTCGAATTCGATGTTGACCGATTCCGAATGACCGATGAAAACCGGCACGCGCACCGCGGTGCAGGTCACCTTGATCTTCGGGTCGAGCATCTTCTTCGTCTCGGCCAGCACCTTCCATTCTTCCTTGGTGTAGCCGTCCTCCATGAAGACGTCGATATGCGGGATGACATTGAAGGCAATACGCTTGGTGAATTTCTTGTTCTCGATCGGATCGGCGACGAAGACGGCGCGTGTCTGATTGAAGAGCTCGTCCATGCCGTCCTTGCCGGCGCCGGAGACCGACTGGTAGGTCGAGATGACGACACGCTTGATCTTGGCGAAGTCGTGCAGTGGCTTCAACGCCACCACCAGCTGGGCGGTCGAGCAATTCGGATTGGCGATGATGTTGCGCTTGGTGAACTGGCTGATGGCATCCGGGTTGACTTCCGGCACGATCAGCGGCACGTCGGCGTCGTAGCGCCAGGCCGAGGAATTGTCGATGACGATGCAGCCCTGCTGGCCGATCTTCGGCGAGTACTTCTTGGAGACCTCGCCGCCGGCCGACATCAGGCAGATGTCGGTATCGGAGAAATCGTAATTCTCCAGATTGGAGACCTTCAGCGTCCGGTCACCGTAGGAAACCTCGGTGCCCTGCGAACGCGAGGAGGCGAGTGCCACGACCTCATCGGCGGGGAAGCCTCGCTCCGAGAGGATGTTGAGCATCTCCCGGCCGACATTTCCGGTTGCTCCCGCAACTGCTACTTTGAAACCCATTTCTCAAGCTCTCTTTCTCTTCTCTCCTCTTGTCCGGTGAGGGGAAAGGCGCGACTAATCGCGTCTTCCTGTCCCCAGCCGAGCCGGGGAGAGAGCGGCAGGCCAGAGACGTCAGACGGTTTTCGTCGTCGTTTTGGCCTTGGTTTTGGAAGAAACCGGAACGGCAATGTCCACCCCGGCAACTCGTGCCCGGTCATTGCATTCGGCAATGGCGTGTTCGTCGCGAACCATGGAGATTCCTTTTCCGCTGTTGCTCTTAGAAGGTTTTCCACAGGAGTCAAGGTTTTTGCGCTCAGAGCCGGCAGGCGAAAGCGGCGACCGCAATGCTGCGACGTTTTGTCATGCCGCTGTCATCCTCGGGAGGTATCCCGGCGCGGTTGTTAATGTCTGCAACGAAAACGGGGGTTTTCCATGCGTACGCTTCTTGCCGCCTTTGCGGCCACCACCATCCTTGCGGGCGCCGCTCAGGCGACGACGGTCTATCCGCTTGATCGCGCGACGATCCTTGCCGGTTCGCCGTTCGATTTCAAGGTCGAGCTCAACAAGCAGGTCAAGCTCGAAGACGTGAAGATCACGGTCAACGGCCAGGACTATAAGACCGTGCTTGGGGGCGAGGCGCAGTTCGTCGAACTGGAAAAGGGCAAGGACGACAAGGCTCTCGGTTCCGCTATCCTGCTGCGCGGCCTGAAGATTTCCGCTCCTGGCGACTACAAGATCGAAGTCGCTGCCGGCGACGAAACGAAGTCCGTCACCTGGAACGTTTACGAAACAGCGGCCCAGCCGAAGGCCAAGAACATCATCTTCCTGCTGGGTGACGGGCTATCCGTTGCGCATCGCACCGCTGCCCGCATCATGTCCAAGGGCATGACCGAAGGTAAGGCGAATGGCCGCCTGAATATGGATGATCTCGAGCGTATGGCTTTTATCGGCACGTCGGCGACGAATGCCGTCGATACGGACTCGGCCAACACCATGTCGGCCTACATGACGGGTCACAAGACGGCCGTCAACGCGATCGGCGTTTACGCGGACCGTACGCCGGCATCCCTCGATGATCCGCGTGTTGAAACCTTCGCAGAAGCCGTTCGCCGCCTGACCAAGAAGTCGATCGGCATCGTTGCAACGGCCGAGGTCGAAGACGCCACGCCGGCTGCGGTCGTTGCTCACACCCGCAACCGCAACGACAAGGCCGACGTCGTCGGCATGCTGCTCGACGTCAAGCCGGAAGTCCTCCTCGGCGGCGGCTCGGCCTATTTCCTCGGCAAGGAAGTCGCCGGTTCCAAGCGCAAGGACAATCAGGACTACATCAAGCAGTTCCAGGATGCCGGCTACAAGCTTGCCACCGACAAGAACGAGCTCGCAGCCAATGCATCGGCTGAAGGCAATCTCCTCGGTCTCTTCCACACCGGCAATATGGACGTCACGCTTGATCGAGAGTTCCTGAAGAAGGGTACCGTCGACAAGTTCCCGTACCAGCCAGGCCTCGTCGCCATGACCAAGGTTGCGCTCGACCGCCTCTCGAAGAATCCTGATGGCTTCTTCCTGATGGTCGAAGGCTCCTCGATCGACAAAATGTCCCATCCGCTCGATTGGGATCGTGCCGTCTACGAAACCATCGAATTCGACCAGGCCATCGGCGTGGCCCGCGAATTCCAGAAGGCGCATCCGGATACGCTGATCGTCGTCACAGGCGACCACACACATGGCGTATCCATCATCGGTACCGTCGATGATGAAAAGCCCGGCACGGAAATGCGCGAAAAGGTCGGGACCTATGCCGAAGCTGGCTTCCCGAACTACAAGGACGAAAACGGCGACGGCTATCCCGATAAGGTCGATGTCAGCCGCCGCCTGTTCCTGAGTGCCAACAATGGCCCGGATCACTACGAGACCTTCCGTCCGAAGCTCGATGGTCCGTTCGTTCCGGCTGTCCAGAACGAAAAGAAGGAATATGTCGCCAACGAGCAGTATAAGGATGTTCCCGGCGCGGTCTTCGTTCAGGGCAATATTCCGAAGAGCGGCGATAGTGGTGTCCACGCAGCCGACGACGTCGTCCTTCAATCGGCTGGTCCGGGCGCTGAAGGTTTCCATGGTTACATGGAACAGAGCGACGTCTATCGCGTGCTCGCCGACACCTTCGCTCTCGGCGCCAAGCAGACGAACTGATCTGCCGATCCGGCCAGGCCGCTTGCCGGCCTTGCCCCTTTCACCGATCATGGTCCCGGCCGTTCAGCGGCCGGGACTTCATTCTTGGAGATCGCCATGGAAAAGCTCCCTTCGCTGCATCTCAGCCGCCGCGGCCTGATCGGCGCCATCGGCACGCTGGCCTTGGCCGCTGTTGCTCGCCCGAGTTCTGCTGCGGATTCCTTGATCAGCTTCGATGAGCTTTACGGCAAGTTCGGCGTGCTCGGCCTCGAATTCTCCGACAAGGTGAAGCGCCTTGCCGGCAAAGGGATCAGCATGAAAGGTTTCATGGCGCCGCCATTGAAGGCCGAGGCCCAGTTCTTCGTGCTCACCGAGGTGCCGATGTCGCTCTGCCCCTTCTGCTCCTCGGATGCGGACTGGCCGGACAATATCGTCGTCGTCTATCTCGGCGAGAAGCAGACCTTCGTGCAGCCGCGCCAGACGATCGAAGTGCGTGGTACGCTTGAATACGGTTCGTGGACGGATCCGGAGACAGGCTTCGTCAGCCTGCTGCGGATCCGCCAGGCCGAATATTCCGCCGTCTGAACCGATATGCTCGCTCTCGATATCGAAAACCTGACCGTTGCCTTCCCAGGCCTGTCCTCGCCGGCACTGGCGATCGACCGCCTGTCGATCGATGCCGGCAGCAGGGTCGCCATTACAGGCGCGTCCGGCTCCGGCAAGAGCACCTTCGTCAATATCGTTGCCGGGCTGGAGCGGACACGGCAAGGCCGCATCCGCTGGAACGGCGAGGATATCGCGGGTTTTTCAGAAAGCCGGCGAGACCGGTTCCGTGCCGCCAATATCGGCCTGGTCATGCAGGAGTTCCATCTCTTTCCCGGCCTGTCGGCGTTGGAAAACGTGCTGCTGCCGGCGCGGCTTGCCGGCGCTGCCACGGCTGATGTCATCGAGCGGGCGCATGCGCTTTTGAGCACGGTCGGTCTTTCCCGCCCCGACCAGAAGATCGAAACAATGTCGCGCGGCGAGATGCAGCGTGTGGCGATCGGCCGGGCGCTGCTGCGTAAGCCCGGCGTCATCATCGCCGACGAGCCGACCGCAAGCCTCGATGCCGAAAGCGGCGAGGCGGTCGGCGATCTCATCCTCGATCTGGCCGTTGCCGAAGGCAGCACGCTGATCGTCGTTTCGCACGACCAGCGCTTGGCCAGCCGCCTCGACCGGCGCATCACCTTCGGTTCCGGCCGGATCAGCGAAGATTCCGCGGCAACGGCGGGAGAAGCTGCATGATCCGCTTCATCCTTTCCGATCTTCGTCGCCTCTGGGCGGGATCGCTGGTGGTCGTGCTGCTGGTAGCGCTCGCGACCGCGCTTGGTGTTTCTGTCGTCCTGCAGGAGCGGGCGCTTCGTCTCGGCAGCGCACGCGCTGCCGACAAGTTCGATCTTGTCATCGGCGCCAGCGGCAGCGAGACGCAGCTTGTGCTGTCCTCCGTCTTCCTACAGCCCTCTCCTTTGCCGCTGATGCCGGGCGAAGTGCTGGGCAAACTTGCTGCCGATCCACGCGTCGATTGGGCAGCCCCGATCGGCTTCGGCGATTCCTTCTCCGGCTATCCGATCGTCGGCACGACGACCATGCTGGCGCAGAACCTGTCCGGTGGTTTAGCCGAAGGCAAGATTTTTGAGCGCGAGGGCGAAGCCGTGATCGGCGCGGCTGTCAAGTTGTCGCTCGGCGGTGAGATCAAGCCTATGCACGGTTCGCTGGAAGAGGGCGGCGAGACCCATACCGAACTCGTCTATCATATCGCCGGCCGCTTGCGGCCGACCGGCACCGCCTGGGACCGGGCGATCCTCGTTCCCATCCAGGCCGTCTGGCACATCCATGGCATGGAGGCGGAGGAACATGCGGAGGACGGTGAGCAGCACGAGCATGAAGCTGTGTCCGGAACGGATAACACCGAACATGGTCATGCGCATGAGAAAGCCGGCGCTGATCACGATGGGCATCAGCATCACGGCGAGGCCGATCCGGATGCTGTGCTTGATGAGAGCTGGACTGCGGGCGCTCCCGGCCTTCCCGCCATTCTGGTCAAGCCGAAGACGATTGCCGATGCCTACAAGCTGCGGCAGGACTATCGCAGCGGCAATACCGTCGCCGTCTTTCCCGGCGAGGTGCTGACCAATCTCTACGCCACGCTCGGCGACGCCAAACAGATCCTCGTCGCGGTCGCCTCGGGCGCGCAAGCTCTCGTCGCAGCCTCGCTGGTGCTGATCACGGTCATCCATATCGGCCAGCGCCGCCGTCAGATCGGCGCACTCAGGGCTTTCGGCGCCCCGCGCGGCGCGATTTTCGGTATCGTCTGGCTAGAATTCTTTTTCCTGGTGGCGGTCGGCATCGCACTCGGATTCGCGCTCGGTTATGCCGCGGCCCTCATCTTGTCCGGCATGTTCTCGCAAACGAGCGGGATCACTATGCCGGTCGGCTTCGCCCGCGAAGACGCCGGGCTTGCGGCGGTGCTGCTTGCCTTTGCCACAATTCTTGCCGCGCTGCCGGCAGTGCTCGCCTACCGGCAATCGCCGGCGCAGGCGCTAAGAGCATAACGGATCCACATCACAAACCGCTGTGAAACCTTCTTCCAAACTTCCGGCAGCTCTATCGTCACGGGCGGCGGAGAGCTTGATGTGCATGACAAAGCGTGGCGTCATTAGACTAAAGTCATAATCCGAAAGCCTCTCTCTTTTTGATCTGTCGTTTCTGGCACACTCCCGTCAGGCGTGTCGCGGCCAGGGGTATGCTTTGAGGAGAAGTAAGCCGCGCGCGTTGATCATCACTCTGTGGAGGACAGACAATGGCAAATGTCGCAAGCATCGACGGCGCGAAGGCCGGTCCGATGACCGGCGAGGAGAAGAAGGTCATCTTCGCCTCTTCGCTCGGCACCGTTTTCGAATGGTACGATTTTTATCTCTATGGTTCGCTCGCCACCTATATCGGTGCGACCTATTTCACCCAATATCCCGAGGCAACGCGTAACATCTTCACGCTGCTCGCCTTTGCCGCCGGCTTCCTGGTCCGCCCCTTCGGCGCGCTGGTGTTCGGCCGTCTCGGCGATCTCGTCGGCCGTAAATACACCTTCCTGATGACCATCATGATCATGGGTATGTCGACCTTCCTCGTCGGCATCCTGCCGGGTGCCGCCACGATCGGTATCGCAGCCCCGATCATCCTGATCGCGCTTCGCCTGCTCCAGGGTCTGGCGCTGGGCGGTGAATATGGCGGTGCGGCAACCTATGTCGCCGAACATGCGCCGAACGGGCGCCGCGGCTACTTCACCTCGTGGATCCAGACGACGGCGACGCTCGGCCTGTTCCTGTCGCTGATCGTCATCGTCTTTGTTCAATATCTGATGGGTGCGGCTGAGTTCGCCGCCTGGGGCTGGCGCATTCCGTTCCTGCTCTCGTTCGTCCTGCTCGGCATTTCCGTCTGGATCCGCCTGAAGATGAACGAATCGCCGGCTTTCCAGCGCATGAAGGCGGAAGGCAAGGGCTCCAAGGCGCCGCTGACCGAAGCCTTCGGAACATGGAAAAATGCCAAGATTGCGATCATCGCGCTTCTCGGCGCCACCATGGGCCAGGCGGTCGTCTGGTATGGCGGCCAGTTCTATGCACTGTTCTTCCTGCAGAACGTCCTGAAGGTGGACCTGTTCTCGGCCAATGTCATGGTCGCCATCGCACTTCTCCTCGGCACGCCGTTCTTCGTCATCTTCGGCGGCCTCTCCGACAAGATCGGCCGCAAGCCGATCATCATGGCAGGCCTTCTCATTGCGGCAGTGACCTATCATCCGCTGTTCAAGGCGATGACTTGGACGGCGAACCCGGCGCTTGCCGAAGCGCAGGCTTCGATTCGGGCAACGGTGACAGCTGATCCGGCGGATTGCAGGTTCCAGTTCAACCCGACCGGCACGGCGAAGTTCACCAGTTCTTGCGACGTGGCGACGGCATTCCTGACCAGGAACTCGGTGCCTTACGACGTGGTGCCCGGCACCGCCGGACAGCCGGCAACGGTGAAGGTCGGCAACGCGACGATCCCAAGCTTCGACGTCGTCGCTGCCGGCGACAAGGCCAAGGGCATGACCGCCGCCTTCGAAAAAGGGGTCAACATTGCGCTCCACGATGCCGGTTACCCGCTGAAGCGCGGCGCCGTCAAGGTGCCGGATTCCAAGCTCGATGCCTTCATCGCAGCCAATCCGGAACTGTCGCTCAACGCCGATGCCGTGCGCGCCGGCGAGAAGGAAACCGTACCAGCGGCGAAGCTGGTCGAGACCAAGCTGCTGACCGCGGATGAGGCCAATGGCGTCACCGACATGACGGTCTACAATATCGCCAATGGCGGCACTTTCGCCATGGTCGCCGATCCGGCCCGCGTCAACTGGATCGGCACGATCGCCGTGTTGTTCGTCCTTGTCTTCTATGTGACGATGGTCTACGGCCCGATCGCCGCTCTGCTGGTCGAGCTTTTCCCGACCCGCATCCGCTACACCGGCATGTCGCTGCCCTATCACATCGGCAACGGCTGGTTCGGCGGCCTGCTGCCGGCGACGGCCTTCGCGATGAGCGCTGCCGCGGGCGATATCTACTACGGTCTCTGGTATCCGATCGTCTTTGCGACGATCACGCTGGTGATCGGCCTGATCTTCCTGCCGGAAACGAAGAACAGGGATATCCACGCCATGGATTGAGCGGTGGATTGAGGCCAATCCTTGCTTGAGAAAAAAGGCCCGGCGCTCACAAGGCGCCGGGCTTTTCCATATTACAGCGCCGCGCGTCTTTTCGGACGCGCAAAGAACGCTGTAACATTTTGAATTTCTGCATAATTTTATCCTTAAATCGATTCCGATTTAAGGAGTTATGCAGTGTGAAACAGCCTCTTCGAGAGCGGCCAGCCGTCCGGCGCCAGCTTGAAGAGCAAGCCGCAGCGGGCAAAGACGATCGCCGTCAGCAGCGAGAACCAGGCGCCGAAGGCAAGGCCGGCGATGACGTCGCTTGGATAATGGGCGCCGACCATGACACGCGTCATGCCGAGCCAGATCGCGCAGGCGATGAAGGCAACGCGGTAGCGTGGAAATAGCAGGGCGAAGGCGGCGAAGAAGGCGCCGACCGTGGTGGAGTGGCCGGACGGGAAACTTTCGAAAGCGGAATGGCCCGAAAAGGGCGTGAAGGAAAACATGCCGTAGTCGTGGAAATGATCGGGACGCGCCCTGCCGATCGCACGCTTCAGCAGATTGGCGAGAAGTCCTGAGAAGACGACCGTGAAGAAGAGATAGGCGCCGATCCAGCTGACATAGAGCGCCTGCGCCTTGGAACGCGCCGTCTTCACAAGCTTGTAGCCTGCCCTGCCCTGAAAGAACAGCAGGATGCTGGTGTAGATCAGCCAGGCGGAATCGCCGAAACCGGTCAGCATCTCGCCGAGGTGTTTCACCGGCGCGGGAACTTCGCTGGCGCCGATCGGCGCGTCGAAGAGCAGCATCGAAAGGATCACGGCATTGAGCGTAACGAAGAGGCAGGCCTGCCAGCGCAAAGGCGGCATGCCGACGGCGCTCCGGCGCCAGCGCCTGTCCAGGGAAGCCCAAAATGCCCGCATTTCGTCGTCCGTTCGAATTTGTCCCAGAGCCCGCGCGTCCAACAGGACACGCTAAGGACGCTCTATTACTTTGAATTGACGCACGATCCTTTGTCGAAAATCGCTTCCGATTTCGGGATTATGCGCTCGTTAAAATCCGGCGCAAAAATACACGAGATTGTGGCCGAGAATAGTCCGTTTCGGATAATTCGACCAAGCGGGACGCGCTTCACCGCCCTCAATGGAAAAAGCCCTCCGCATGCGCGATGCGAAGGGCTGGATACTGTTTCACGTGAAATATCAGGCGGAAAGCGTCTTGAACTCGGCGAGGATCGCATCGCCCATCTCGACGGTGCCGACCTGCCTTGCGCCATCGGCCATGATGTCGCCAGTGCGAATGCCCTTGTCGAGCACGTTGGCGATCGCCTTTTCCAGATCGTCGGCTTCCTTCACCAGATTGAAGGAGTAACGCAGGCACATGGCGAAGGAGGCGATCATGGCGATCGGATTGGCGATGCCCTTGCCGGCGATGTCAGGGGCCGAGCCGTGCACCGGCTCGTAAAGCGCCTTGCGCTTGCCGGTCTTGCCGTCAGGTGCGCCGAGCGAGGCCGATGGCAGCATGCCGAGCGAGCCGGTCAGCATGGCGGCGACGTCGGAGAGCATATCACCGAAGAGGTTGTCGGTGACAATGACGTCGAACTGCTTGGGCTGGCGCACCAGCTGCATGCCGCCGGCATCGGCCAGCATGTGTTCGAGCTGGACGTCGGAATATTTCGCCTTGTGCGTCTCGGTTACCACCTGGTTCCAGAGCACGCCCGACTTCATGACGTTGCGCTTTTCCATGGAGCAGACGCGATTCTGCCGCGTGCGGGCCATTTCGAAGGCGACGCCTGCGATGCGCTCGATCTCGTAGGTATCATAGACCTGCGTGTCGATGCCGCGCTTCTGGCCATTGCCGAGATCGATGATTTCCTTCGGCTCGCCGAAATAGACGCCGCCCGTCAGCTCGCGGATGATCAAGATATCGAGGCCTTCGACCAGTTCCGGCTTCAGCGACGAGGCCGCAGCAAGGGCCGGATAGCAAATGGCGGGGCGCAGGTTTGCGAAGAGCTGCAGATCCTTGCGCAGGCGCAGCAGGCCGGCTTCCGGGCGCACTTCATAAGGCACGCTATCCCATTTCGGGCCGCCGACGGCGCCGAACAGAACGGCATCGGCGGCAAGCGCCTTCTGCATGTCGGCTTCTGAGATGGCAGCGCCATGCGCATCATAGGCGCAGCCGCCGACAAGGCCTTCATCGGTGACGAAACCGGCATTCATCGCCTCGTTCATATAGGCGATGATCTTGCGGACCTCGCCCATGGCCTCGGGACCGATGCCGTCACCCGGCAGCAGGAAAAGATTGCGCGCTGTCATGAAACCCTCCTGGGAAAAACAAGTTGCGGTTTCTTAGACCCCGGAAATGGGCATTTCAAGCGACAGAAGCGGTGAATCGGTACGCTTCGCTCCGAGCCGCGACGGTTGCTCCTGCGTCCACAAACGAATTAGAACGGTGACCCTATCTTTATTCTGGATGGTTCCCATGCCTTTCGCGCCTCTCCACCTCGACACGCCCTTGCTCCAGACCGCACCTGGCTACAGCGCCAGCGGCAAACCACTCTGGCTGAAGCTCGATGCGCTGCAGCCTTCCGGCAGCTTCAAGCTGCGCGGCGTTGGCCGGCTTTGCCAGCACGAGGTGGAAAATGGTGCGCGCGAAATCTTCTGCGCTTCCGGCGGCAATGCCGGCATTGCGGCGGCTTATGCCGGCCGGGCGCTCGGTGTGCCGGTCACGATTGTCGTGCCGGAGACGACGGCGGCCGACGTACGGCAGACGATTGCCGCAGCGGGCGCGAATGTCCTCGTTCATGGTTCGGTTTTCGATGAGGCCAATGCCCATGCGATCGAACTCGCCCGGAGCCGCAAGGCAACCTATGTGCACCCCTTCGACCATCCGCTTCTGTGGGATGGCCATGCCACGCTGATCGACGAGGTGGTGGCGAAAGGGGCAAAATTCGATTGCGTCGTCACCAGCGTCGGCGGCGGCGGGCTGCTTGCCGGCATCGTCGAGGGATTGAAGCGCAACGGGCTTTCCGATGTGCCTGTTATCGCCGTCGAAACGGAAGGGGCGGCTTCGCTCCATGCCAGCCTCAAGGCGAATGAGCGTATCACCCTTCCCGCCATTACCTCGATCGCCAATTCGCTCGGGGCGCGGCAGGTGGCGCAGCATGTCTTTGACCTGCCGCAGCAGCATCCGATCGAAAGTGTTCTCGTCAGCGACGCCGATGCCGTTGCCGCCTGCCTGAAATTTGCCGATGCGCAGCGCATTCTGGTCGAGCCGGCTTGCGGTGCGGCCCTTGCGGTTGCCGATGTGCATGCCGGGTTGCTTCAGCGCTTCGATAATCCGCTTATCGAAGTCTGCGGCGGCATCGGTGTGTCGCTCGAAAAACTCAGGGGCTGGAAAGAAAAATTTCTTTGACCCACACCAAAGAAAAAGCCGTGCGTAAGCCCGGCTTGATCGGTAACCGATTGGAAGGGCTCAGGCTGCCCAGGGGTGCGAAGCGGCGTTCTTCTTTTCGAAGCTGTCGATCGCCTTGCCCTTTTCCAGGGTCAGGCCGATATCATCGAGGCCGTTCAGCAGGCAGTGACGCTTGAACTCGTCGAGATCGAACTTGATCAAGCCACCATCGGGGCCGGTGATCTCGAGGTTTTCGAGGTCGACGGTCAGGATGGCGTTGGAGCCGCGCGAGGCGTCGTCCATCAGCTTGTCGAGATCTTCCTGGCTGACCTTGATCGGCAGGATGCCGTTCTTGAAACAGTTGTTGTAGAAAATATCGGCGAAGCTGGTCGAGATAACGCAGCGGATGCCGAAATCCAGAAGCGCCCAAGGTGCGTGCTCGCGCGAGGAGCCGCAGCCGAAATTGTCGCCGGCAACCAGGATCTTGGCATCGCGATAGGCCGGCTTGTTCAGCACGAAATCCGGGTTTTCTGAGCCGTCTTCGTTATAACGGGCTTCGGCGAAGAGGCCGGTGCCGAGACCGGTGCGCTTGATCGTCTTCAGATAATCCTTCGGAATGATCATGTCGGTGTCGACGTTGACAACCGGCAGGGGCGCTGCAACGCCCGTGAGCTTCACGAATTTATCCATGACCCATGCTCCATTTCAGCAAATCTACTTCCAGAATTTGCATCTAGTCCAGTTTTTCGCCGAAATGAAGGAGAATCTTTCACAGATGGCGGCCACGCGACGTTTCGCGCGGTCCGCTCAATTGCGCCTGTCCCTTATTTGGACGCTGCGTTCAACCCCCAGAGGACGCCGAACGGATCACGAAGCTGGCCATAGCGGTCGCCCCAGAACATCAGTTCGACCGGCATGACGACTTCGGCGCCGGCGGCAACCGCGCGATCCCACCAGAAATCGATATCATCGATCACCAGCTGGATTGCAAAGCCTTCATGGCCTTTGAAGGGATGGCCATATTCGGGATAGGCGTCCGACAGCATCAGGGAACTGCCGTTGATGTAGAGATGCACATGCATCGTTCTGCCGCTCTCGTCGACCGGCACGAGATATGCCTCTTCGGCGCCGAAAGCCTTCTTGTAGAATTCCGCAGCTTTCACCGCGCCGCCGACCGTAAGATAGGGCAGCAGGCCGTTCTTGACCGGTGGCATCTTGGTCGGGTTGCTCTCTGTCGTCGCATCCATGCTTGTCCTCCATTCGTTTTTTGAACGCCGGCTGAATGCCTGGCTGCTTCAAGGACGTAGCATGGAAGCGTGATCCGACAGTGTCGGCCGAAATTTTTCGGCGAACCAAAATTTTCAGCAAAAAGGTGATCAGAGATCGATGATCGTGCCGCGGCCGTCGTTCCAGACCCGCATCTCGCGCTGGCCGTTATTTGCCTTGGCGCGGACCGGAGCGGGCTTCATCTTCATCGAAAGCGCGCGTCCGACCATGAGCACGGTCAGGATGCCGCCGACGGCAAGCGTCACTGAAAAGGTGAGAAGCAGCATCGCCACGAAAACGGTGGCGCCGGCAAGCATGAGGAAGATGGAGCGAATGTTCTGCATGTTAGAGACCTTTCTTCGGAAAGGAATGTGGTCCTTCTCTTTCCTCTCTGCAAGGCAAGCATGGCTTTTTGTTGTTCTGTGGGAGGTTCTGGGGTGGGCTGCTTGCTTCGGCTTTCAAAGCTTGGCAGTAATTCGCCATGAGCCGAAACCCGACGACCCGCCCCATCCGCCTGCGCCGTTCGGTGCTGAGCGTGCCTGCCATCAATCCCCGCGCCCTTGAAAAAACCCATGCGGTCGATTGCGATGCGGTGATCTTCGATCTCGAGGATTCCGTGGCGCCGGAAAAGAAGGCGGAAGCGCGGGAAAATCTGAGGAATTTCTTTTCGGCTCGGCCGCTCCAAGGCAAGGAGCGGATCATCCGCATCAACAGTCTGTCCACCAATTTCGGCCTGGCGGACATGGAGCTGGTGACGGCGCTTGGTCCCGATGCCGTGCTGCTGCCGAAGGTCGACGAGCCGCAGGATGTCATGGCGGTGGGCGACCTTCTCTCCGAGGCCGATGCATCGGAAGATCTGCGCATCTGGGCGATGATCGAGACACCGCGCGGCATCCTCAATGCGGCTGCTATCGCCGAAGCCGGGCGCACGCCGGGCTCACGGCTCGATTGTCTCGTCGTCGGGCTCAACGACCTGCGCAAGGAAACCGGCGTGCTGCCGCAGCCGGGGCGGAACTATCTCGTGCCGTGGCTGATGCAGGTCGTCCTTGCGGTCAGCGCTTACGGGCTCGATGCGATCGACAGCGTCTTCAACGATTTCAGGGACGAACAGGGTTTCGATGCCGAATGTCTGCAGGGCCGGGCCATGGGCTTTGCCGGCAAGATGCTGATCCATCCGGCGCAGATCGAGCCCGCCAACCGGCATTTCGGTCCGGATCCGGCAGCGATTGCGGAAGCGGAGGCGATCATAGCAGCCTTTGCCGACCCCGCTTCCGATGGGCTGAATGTCATCAATGCAGGCGGGCGGATGGTCGAGCGGCTGCATCTTGTCCAGGCGGAAAGTCTGGTCCATAAAGCGCGCCTTATCGCAGCCCGCCAGGCTGCAGCACGAAAGACGATGTGATGAAACTCTACCGCTTCCTGACCGGTCCCGACGATGCTTCCTTCTGCCATAAGGTCACCGCCGCCCTCAACAAGGGCTGGTCGCTGGAGGGCTCGCCGACCTATGCCTTCAATGCCGCAACCGGTGCGATGCAGTGCGGCCAGGCCGTCGTCAAGCATGTCGAAGGCAAGGACTACGATCCCGAGATGAAGCTCTCCGAGCAGTGAGGTTTTAGCGCATAACCCCCGAAAATCGTAATCGATTTTCGGGGGTTATGCGTGATTGAAAGTGATAGCGCGTCCTTAGCGCGTCCTTGGACGCGCGGCGCTCTATCGTTCGGCGGCTTCCTCGGCGCTGGCCTCGATCCGCTCCATGTCATCGTCGCTCAGCCCGAAATGGTGGCCGATCTCGTGGATCAGGACGTGGGTGATGATGTCACCGAGCGTCTCGTCGTTTTCAGCCCAGTAGTCGAGAATGGGACGGCGGTAGAGGCGGATGCGGTTCGGCATCTCGCCGGTTTCCACCGTGAAACGTTCGGAAATGCCCCTGCCCTCGAAAAGGCCGAGCAGATCGAAAGGGGTTTCCAGCGCCATGTCCTCGAAAACGTCGTCATCGGGGAAATCTTCGATCTCGATCGTGAGGTTGGTCGTCAGTTGGCGGAATTCATCCGGGAGATGGCTGTAGGCCTCCATCGCCAGCGACTCGAAGGCGCTGATCGTCGGCGCATGGCGGTCCCGCCAATCATCGCTCTGGTCTATGCGGGCCATGAATATTCCTTCCTTTGCGGGCCCATATAGAACCTTTATCGCCGATTTTCGAGTGCGGAATCAAAGGCAGGAATATTTTCATAGAAAATGGCCGTTGACTCTTCATTAGCTCTCTGGAATCTATAAGAACATAACAGGAACAAGACGGATTGGAGAACGCCATGGCGCAGCACGCCCTGGCGCGCGAGCGGCTTTTTGCGCTCCGCGAAACCATCGCCAGACTGGAGGGAAGGCCCGCGCCGGCGCTTGCTGCAGCGGAACGGGAAGCCGTGGCGGAAGGACGTAAGACCCGCCAGGAGCGCACGCTGCCGCCCCTGCCGTTTGGGGTGGAGTTTCTCGACGGGGCGCTGGAAGGCGGCCTGCCGCTTGATGCGATCACCGAATTCCGTTCCGCTCTGTCTCGCGATGCCGGTGCTGCAAGCGGGCTGGCGATGGCTGTTGCCGCGCGGCTGCAAAAACAGGAAGCGGATGCCGGCCGCCTTCTGCCGTTGCTCTGGATCGGCGATGCCGTCGGCACGCTGGAGGCCGGCCGTCCCTATGCTCCCGGGCTTCGGGATTTCGGACTGAGCCCGGAGCGGTTTCTCCATGCGGCGCCGCGCAAGCTGGATGAGGCGCTCTGGCTGGCGGAGGTGGCGGTGGAAAGCGCTGCCTTCTCGGCCGTCATCTTCGAAGTGCGGGGCAATCCCGTCCATTTCGGCCTGACCGAAAGCCGCCGGCTCAGTCTCAGGGCGCATGCTGCCCGCCGTCCGCTCTTTCTTGTCCGTCAAGCGGGAGCGGAGGAGGCAAGCAGTGCGGCCTTGCGTCTGCATGTCGAACCGGCCCCGTCCGCTCTGCGGCCGTTGCCGGATGGATCGACACTTTCCGGCAGCATCGGCAATCCGATTTTCCGTCTCACACTGGAGAAGAGCCGAAATCCGGCCCCGCTCTCCTTTCTTCTGGAGTGGAATCCCCATGAACGCGAATTTCTCCCTGTCGCCGAACCAAACCTCGTTCGTCCTCCAGGCGAACAGTCAGCGCATTCTGGCGCTCAGCTTCCCGCATCTGCCAACGGATCGCATCGCTCGCAAGCGATGGGGGCTCTCCTGGCGTTCGAAAGGGCGTCCTGAGACGCCGCCTATCGTCTGTTCCGGCAAGCTCAACAATGCCATGCGGCTGACGGCACTGGACGAGTTGGCCGAAAGGCTGGGGTTGAGGAAGGAGCTGGGCGTTGCCGAAGCGCGCGCCATGTACCCGATGCTCGAGGTCGCGGAAGAGGATCCGGCGGCCGACCGCCGGTTGCTGGAGGCAATTGCCGACTGGTGCGACCGCTATACGCCACTGGTGGCGTTTGACGGCAAGGACGGTCTGTTTCTCGACATTAGCGGCTGCGCCCATCTTTTCGGCGGTGAAAAGGCGCTTCTCAAGGATGTGCTGTCGCGGCTTTTTCATATGGGGTTCGATGCCCGCGGTGCGATCTCATCGTCACCCGGCCTTTCCTGGGCCGCGTCCCGCTTCGGGCAAGGCGGCGTGATCGAGGACGAAGAGACGGAACATGTGCTGATGTCCTTGCCGGTTGCAGCCTTGCGGCTGGAAGGACAAACCGTCGATGCCCTGAAGAAGCTCGGTCTGAAATATATCGGCGACGTCATCGATGCGCCGCGAGCGCCGCTGACCCGCCGGTTCGGCCCGGAGCTGCTTCTGCGTCTCGACCAGGCGCTGGGACGTGAAGAGGAGCCGGTCTCGCCCCGGCGTCCTGTTGCCAGCCTCTCGGCCGAAAGCCGGCTGATCGAGCCCATCGGGACGGAAGAGCAGATCCTTGCCGTCACCAGGCAGGTCGCCTTATCGCTGCAGCCGTCGCTGGAGGCGCGGGGGGCTGGAGGGCGGGTGTTCGAACTGGTCCTGTTCCGCGTCGACGGCAGGGTCTTTCGTATCTCCGTCGGCGCTTCGCAGCCGCTTCGCGAACCAAAGTTCATCGCCGGGCTTTTTTCCGAGCGATTGCAGGCGGTCTATGACGATCTCGATGCCGGCTATGGTTTCGAGATCCTGCGGTTGAATGTGTTGCGGCACGATCCCTTCAACGAGGCGCAGGGTGATTTCGAGGGCGACCGTCAGGGAGAGGTCTCGCTTTCGGCCTTCGTCGACCGGGTCTCGGCCCGGCTTGGTGCGGATTGCCTGCAAAGCTTCCAGCTCCGCGAGAGCCATGTGCCGGAACGCGCCGTCATCACGGTTCCTGTGATGGAGAGCCTTCCCAGGCGGAAGATAGCGCAGGACATCCAGCTTCCTTTCCGCGAAGAGCGCCCGCTGCGGCTCTTTGCAACGCCGGAGCCCGTCGAGACCATACTTGCTGAAGTGCCGGATGGTCCGCCGCAGATCTTTCGCTGGCGGCGCATGCAGCATCAGGTGGCAAGAAGCGAAGGGCCGGAACGGATTGCCATGGAGTGGTGGATCGATGGAAGTGACGCCGAGGCGCGTGACTATTTCCGCATCGAGGATGAGACTGGACATCGTTTCTGGATCTATCGGCGGGGCTTTTATGGTCAGGCGCTTGATCCTCGCTGGTTCATGCATGGCGTGTTCGCATGACAATCGCGCGCGCATTCTTCGAGATCGGCACGAGGACGAATTTCTCGTTTCTTGAAGGCGCCTCTGGCCCTGAGGAGATGGTCGTGCAGGCCGCTCATCTCAGGCTCGGCGGCCTCGGGATTGCGGACCGGAATTCGGTTGCCGGCGTGGTGCGAGCGCATGCGCAGGCGGAGCAGCTTGAGGAGAGATACAAGAACAGGGATGAGATTCTGGCCCAGGCGAAGAAGGAAGGAAAAGAGGAGGAGATCCTCGATCCTATCCGGATTCAGCCGGGCGCTCGTCTCGTCTTTTCCGACGGAACGCCTGATATCCTTGCCTATCCGCAAAACCGGCGAGGCTGGGCGAACCTTTGCCGTCTTCTCACCGCCGGCAATCTGAAGGAGGAAGCGGTCAAGGAAGCTGCATCCTGACGGAAGCGGAACTCATGGAATGGGGGGACGAGATGATGCTTGCCCTCGTTCCGGATCGCACCCCTGTCGATCATCAGGCGGGTCAGTCGACGCTGGAAGATTATCTGGAACGGTTTCGCAGACGCTTCCGCAAGGCCTTTTTTATGGCGCTGGCGCCAGCCTATGACGGTCGCGACAGGCAGGTCTTTGCGGTGTTTTCCATGCTCGCCGCCCGAAACCGCGTGCCGCTGATTGCAACCAACCAGCCGCTTTATCATCATCCCGAACGCCGGCCGCTTTCGGATGTCGTGATCGCGATCCGGGAGCATGTACAGATAGCGCAAGCCGGATTCCTGCTGGCGCCGAATGCCGAACGCTATCTCAAGGATTCACGTGAAATGGCCCGGATCTTCCGGGACTACCCTGATGCGATCGAGAATACGCAGGTATTTTTCGACAGCTTGACCTTTTCCCTGAAGGAACTCGAGCACAATTATCCGCCGGAAAACGATCCCGGCGAAACGCCGCAGGAGACTCTCGAAAGGCTGACGAGAGCGGGAGCGGCAAGACGCTATCCCAAGGGTATCCCGCCCAAGGTGGCGCCACAGATCGAGTATGAACTCGATCTCATTAAAAAAAAGAAGTATGCCTCTTATTTCCTGACGGTTCACAGGATCATCCAGCACGCCCGCTATGAACTGAAGGTCTTGTGCCAGGGGCGCGGATCGGCGGCAAATTCGGTCATCTGCTATTGCCTCGAGATAACGGAAGTCGATCCTCAAAAAAGCACACTGCTCTTCGACCGCTTCATTTCTATGGATCGCGATGAACCGCCGGATATCGACGTTGATTTCGAGCATGATCGACGCGAAGAGGTCATCCAGTTCATCTATAAAAGATACGGCATAGAACATGCTGGGCTGACGGCGGGGGTGACGACCTACCGTACGCGCTCGGCGGGCCGCGAGGTTTCCAAGGCCTTTGGGCTGTCGGAGGATGTCCAGTCGGCGATCAGCAGCCTCGTCTGGGGCTGGTCGGAGGATAATCTCTCGGAGCGGGACGCGAAGGCGGCGGGTCTCGACGTCAAGGATCCGGTGACCCGAAACGTTCTTCAGTATGCGTCCGAACTTCTCGGCTTCCCGCGCCACCTCACACAGCATGTCGGCGGCTTCGTCATCACGCGTGATAGGCTCGATGAGGTGGTGCCGATCATGAAGACGGCGATGCCGGATCGCTACATGATCGAGTGGGACAAGGACGACCTCGACAACGTCAAGATCCTCAAGGTGGATGTGTTGGCGCTCGGCATGCTGACCTGCCTGCGAAAGGCCTTCTCGCTGCTGGAGTTGCATTACGATGTGAGGAAGACGCTCGCAGACCTCGGTAACAAGGAACATGGGGACGAAGGCGAGCCGGTTTACGAGATGATGGGCCGGGCCGATACGCTCGGCGTCTTCCAGATCGAAAGCCGGGCGCAGATGAGCATGCTGCCGCGTCTGAAGCCGAAGGTGTTCTACGATCTCGTCATCGAGGTGGCGATCGTGCGGCCAGGACCGATCCAGGGCGACATGGTGCATCCCTATCTCAAGCGCCGGGAGCAGCGGGCCAAGAACATTCCGATCAAGTATCCGAGCAAGGAGCTGGAAACGGTTCTGGAAAGAACCCTCGGCGTGCCCTTGTTCCAGGAACAGGCCATGCAGATCGCCATCACTGCCGCAGGCTTCGAACCGGCGGAAGCCGACAAGCTTCGCAGAGCGATGGCGACATTCAAGAGAACGGGTACGATCGGTAACTTCGAAAAGCGGTTCATTGAGGGGATGGTCTCAAAGGGTTATACTCAGGAATTCGCGCAACAGTGTTTCAACCAGATCAAGGGCTTCGGCGAATATGGTTTTCCGGAAAGCCATGCCGCTTCCTTCGCGCTGCTCGTTTATGCCTCCTCATGGCTCAAGGCCTATTATCCCGATGTCTTCTGCGCGGCGATGCTGAACTCCCAGCCGATGGGCTTTTATGCGCCGGCGCAGCTGGTCCGGGATGCACGCGAGCACGGGGTCAAGATCCTGCCGGTCGATATCAATGAATCGAACTGGGATTGCGGTCTGGAAGAGGCCGCTTTCGATCGGAATGCCGTCGATTTTCGGCATCATGAGATGCGCGAGATCATCAAGACCCGGCATGCGGTGCGGCTCGGCTTCCGGCAGATCAAGGGTCTCTCGACAGACGATATGGAACGGCTCGTCAGCCATCGAGGCGAAGGCTACAGCTCGGTGCGTGATCTCTGGCTGCGGTCCGGTCTGCAGAAATCCGTCATCGAGCGACTGGCGGATGCCGATGCGTTCCAATCCCTCAAACTGTCACGACGCGACGCGCTCTGGGCGGTGCGGGCGCTGGATGTGAGGAGTGCTACCGAGGAGCTGCCGCTTTTCGAGCAGGTCCGTCATGTCGACCTCCAGGCCGAGCCTGTAGCGAAGCTGCCGGAAATGCTGCCGGGAGAGCAGGTCATCGAGGACTATCGTTATCTCTCACTGTCGCTGAAGGCGCACCCTGTCTCCTTCCTGCGCGAGGAATTGCGCAAGGCCGGCGTGACGCGCAATGTCGATCTGTTGAAGGTCGCGAACGGAAAGAGGGTGACGATCGCGGGCCTCGTGCTGGTGCGCCAGCGGCCGGGTTCGGCCAAAGGCGTGATCTTCATGACGCTGGAAGACGAGACCGGCGTGGCCAATGCGATCGTCTGGTCGAAAATGTTCGACAAATACCGCTCGGTCGTGATGGGTGCCCGGCTGGTGAAAATCCGCGGCAGGCTGCAAAGTCAAAGCGGGGTGATCCATACCGTCGTCGAGCATATCGAGGATATGACGCCGGCGCTCGGTATCCTGCAACGCGAGGCCCGGCGTTTCGGCGTCTGCGAGCGGGCAGACGAGGTGCTGAGGCCGGGCGTCGATCAGCGACAGAAAAAGCTTGTAAATGCGCAGGAGAGGGCCGAGCTGGAAAAACGAATGGTTGCCACAGGCCGCCATGCGGGTGCAGCGGAAACCGCTGAGGTAATGCCGCGCGGACGCAACTTTCATTAAAAATGCATTGCAGCGATCAAGACCATGCGGCGCGCCTTCATTTGCCTTATGGCGTCATCATCCTGAAACCGCTGCATAATCCCGGACGATATGCATGAAGGCCTCACCGGACACCGCTGTTTGATGCTGCGGGACTCGAATTTTTTCTTGACAGCCACCATCTTCTTTAGCAGAAAACACGATAGTCAGTGTCATGTTTGGAATGAAGACGTGCTCGTCTGCAGCTGCAATTATATAAGCGATAAAGAAATCCGGGAGGTTATCACCAACCTTCTCGATGAAGACTGTTGGCAGCTTATCGTGCCTGCGAAAGTCTACCACGCCATGGAGAAACGCGGCCGCTGCTGCGGCTGTTTCCCCAACGTGGTCGACATCATTATCCAGACAACCGAGGAATATCACGCCCGTCGCCACTCGACGGAGACCGAAATATTTGATTTCATGTCCCGCTTGAAACAATTCCATGAGGAAAACAGGAGAGCGGACATTGAAAGGCGACAAAAAGGTCATCGAGCGGCTTAACGAGGCTTTGTTCCTCGAACTCGGTGCGGTCAACCAATACTGGGTTCATTATCGTCTTCTTGAGGACTGGGGTTACACCAAGCTCGCCAAGAAGGAGCGCGCCGAATCCATCGAAGAGATGCACCATGCCGACCGGCTTGTTGCACGCATCATCTTCCTCGAAGGCCATCCCAATCTGCAGACCCTTGCACCTCTGCGCATCGGCCAGAACGTCAAAGAAGTTCTGGAAGCCGATCTTGCCGGCGAGTACGACGCCCGCGCGGCCTACAAAAAGTCGCGCGATATCTGTCATGACGCAGGCGATTACGTTTCCATGAAACTTTTCGAGGAGCTGCTGGCGGACGAGGAAGGTCATATCGACTTCCTCGAAACACAGATCGACCTGCTCGAGAAAATCGGCGAGAGCAAATACGGCCAGCTCAACGCCGATTCCGCCAACGAAGCCGAATAATATTCGAACGAGATGCCGGCCGCCGATGGCGGCCGGTGTGCCAGATTTGACACCGTTGAACGCAAGTCGGTGCGGTCGGCACTCTTCGGAGGCATCATTGCCGAGCGCAAACGGAGGCGGTTATCCTGCCGTGATCAGTCTTCCGATTGAAGTGTTTCCAAGTGCTGGAACTCGGCCACCACCTGGTCGTAGACGGCGCGCTTGAAGGGCACGATCAGCCCCGGCAGTTGCCGCATCGGCTTCCATTCCCAGGCATCGAATTCCGGTTCATGGCCGCCAGGGGGCGGGTTGATGGCGATCTCGCTGTCGTCGCCGTCGAAGCGGAAGGCGAACCAGCGCTGCGTCTGGCCGCGGAATTTTCCCTTCAGCCCGATGCCGATCAGTGCCGGCGGCAGATCGTAGTTGATCCAGTCTTTCGCTTCGGCAAGCAGGGTCACCGTCTTGATGCCGGTCTCCTCGTAAAGCTCCCGGTAGGCGGCGTCCAATGGATCCTCGCCCTTGTCGATGCCTCCCTGCGGCATCTGCCAGAGCTGCGGCGAGCCATCATATTCGGAATTGCCGTCGGAGATGCGTCTTCCCGCCCAGACGAGGCCATCGCGGTTCAGGATCATCACGCCGACGCAGGGGCGGTAGGGCAGATCCTCGGCTTTCACGGTCGCCTGGCTCATCTCTTCTCCGTTCTGGGATTCTTCTCAGGGGTTCACTCAAGGATCCCTCTCAAGGATTCTTGGGGTCGTTGGAAAGGGCGGCAACGCCGACGATCTCGATGCCGCGCATCGCCGCCTCCTCGCTCCATTTGGCGATGGCGTCAACGCTCTCATCGAAAGCCGAAGCGACGCCGATCGCCTGGCCGTTCTTGCGGGCGATGCGCTCGAGCTCGTCGAGCTTCTTCAGGACGGCGTTGATATCGAGCTGGCCGTCGAGCTGCAGGTCGGCGAAGGCATAGGGCAGTTCCGTTCCCTTGGCGATCGCCGCCGTCTTCGACTGCGCCGATGTGCCGTCGTCGAGAAACAGCAACCCGCGCTTGCCGATGTCGCGCATGACAGGTTCCATGGCGGCGGGGTCGGACAGGAAACGGCCGCCGAGATAGTTCATGACGCCGGTATAGTTGGTGATCTCGCCCATCGCCTTGTGCAGGTTCTCGATGTTGCGGGCAGCCGGTTTCGTGGTCAGCAGCGTTTTGGGGCCTGGATCGTTCGCCGGGTAATCAAAGGGTTCGAGCGGCACCTGGAGAAGGATTTCGTGACCGCCGCGGCGGGCTTCCTGCATCCAGCGCTGCAGGCTGTTGCCGCTTGCAGCAAAGGCGAAGGTGATCTCTTCGGGGAGTTCGGCGATAGCACGCTGCGTTCCGGTCTGGCTGAGCCCGAGGCCGCTGACGACAATGGCGATGCGGACGCCGCGCGCGCCGGACGAGGGACGCGCATATTGATCCATCGGCCGCCGGCCATCGGGGCCGACGATCGGCAGCCTGCCAAAGGGCGTCTCTTCGAGCAGTGCTTCATTGGGCTGGGCTGCCATGCGCGGATCCTGGCCGATCTGCATGGCGTCGACCAGCACAGGCCCGCCGCCGTCGCGTGGGCGGGGACTGTATTTGGTGACGACCGAGCCGTCGCCGGTGACCATCTGCTCGACATTGGCGCCCGAGCGCGGGTCGGTGCGGGGCATGCCGTCTGCCGCTTGGCCCGTGGTGGCCGTCGGCGGCTGAGGCGCATTGGCAGGGGGTGTTGCGGCTTGTTCGGCCGCCGGCGGTTTGGTGCGTTCGAGCTCATCGCCGCGAAATGCCGTATAGAGGGAAAAGCCGCCTATTGCGAAAAGACAAAGACTGGCGGCGATACGGCCGAGGCGCAGGACACCTGGGCGCCGGCTGCCGGTTTTGCGGTTGCGGCCCAAAGGCGCATGCAGGTCCGTTCCCAATTTTTCGCCCGCTCCAAAACCGGGAAACAGCAGAAAGGCTCAAGGCCGGACGAGGTGCCCGGCCTTGAGCTGATCGATTACTTGGCGACGACGGCCTTGTCCGGGTTCGGCGGGAAGGCCGGATCGGTCTTCTTGCCGCGCAGAAGGTCGAGCGCGTAGTTCAGCTGAACGTCGTCCTTCGGGTCAGGCGGGACGTAGGCAACGGAGCCCGAACCTTCGTCCGTCTCGCTCTGGCCCTTGATGTGGCCGCGCAGGCTGGATTCGCCTTCGGTCACCATCTTGCCCTGCAGTTCCTCCGGCAGCGGCTCCTCGACCTTGATGTCGGGGGTGATGCCGGTGCCCTGGATCGAGCGGCCCGACGGCGTGTAGTAGAGCGCCGTGGTCAGGCGCAGCGCGCCGTTTTCACCGAGTGGGATGATCGTCTGGACGGAGCCCTTGCCGAAGGAGCGCGTGCCGAGAACGGTGGCACGGCGCAGATCCTGAAGAGCGCCAGCGACGATTTCCGATGCGGAAGCCGAACCGCCGTTGATCAGCACGATCACCGGCTTGCCATCCGTCAGATCGCCCGGGCCTGCATTGAAGCGGCGGGTTTCATCGGGATTGCGGCCGCGGGTCGAAACGACTTCGCCACGCTGCAGCAGGGCATCGGAGACGTTGATCGCCTGGTCGAGAAGACCGCCCGGATTGAGGCGCAGGTCGAGAACATAACCCTTCAGTTTGTCGGCCGGAACGGTGTCCTTGATCTTCTTGATCGCCTTTTCCATGTCGGGATAGGTCTTCTCGGTGAAGGAGATGATGCGGAGATAACCGACATCGTCCTCGACACGCGACTTGACTGCCTGGACGGCGACGACGTCACGGACGATCGTCAGCTCGATCGGCCTGTCGGCACCCTTGCGGATCAGCGTCAGTTTGATCGGCGTGTTGACGGCGCCGCGCATCTTCTCGACGGCGTCTTCCAGCTTCAGGCCGCGCACCGACTGGCCGTCGATCTCGGAGATGTAGTCGCCGGCGAGAACACCGGCCTTGGCGGCGGGCGTATCGTCGATCGGGGTGATGACCTTGACGAGTTCGTCTTCCATCGTGACTTCGATGCCGAGGCCGCCGAACTCACCCTTGGTCTGGGTGCGCATGTCCTCGGCGTCCTTCGCATTCATGTAGCTCGAATGCGGATCGAGCGAGGAGAGCATGCCGTTGATGGCGTTCTCGATCAGCTTGTCTTCCGCGGGCGGCGTCACATATTGCGCACGCACACGCTCGAAGACATCTCCGAAAACCGAAAGTTCCTTGTAGGTCGAGGATCCGGCCGCTTCTGCCGGCACACCCGCCGAGTAAATGACGCTCATTGCGGTCGCACCCATCAATGCGCCGACCAGAACAAGAGAAGCCCTACGAATCATTGCGTGCCTTTCCAGTGTCTTTGGCGGTCCACCACGGCCGGGAATCGACCGGTTTACCGTCCTTTCGAAATTCAATGTAAAGCGTTGGCCGGTTCGTTTCCAGCGCCAATGCAGTTGCGCTTGCCACTCTTTTCGCGCCCATCACGGCAAGCGGCTCGCCGGAGAAAACGAATTTTCCCTGACGGGTATTGATCGTATCCATTCCCGAGAGAACCAGGTGGTATCCATCGCCCGCGTCGAGGATGATCATCTGGCCGTAACTGCGGAATGCGCCGGCGAAAACCACCAGACCATCCGCAGGCGCCGTCACCACTGTCTCTGGATTGGTGGCGACCGTCATTCCCATGGCCTCGTGCCCGGTGCCGTCGGCATCGCCGAACTGGCGCAGGATATCGCCCGTAACGGGCACCTCCAATTTCGCCTTCAATTCTCCGAAGGGATATGCGGGCGCAATGCGGTTTTTATCGGGCACGCCGCTGTCGGCAAGCGCCTTGGCCTGGGCGCGCTGCTCGTCCGTCAGCAGCTTGCGGTTCTCCTCGGCCTGACGGGCGGCAGCGGCGGCATCCCGCACCGAAGCGATCTCGGATTCCATCGAGGCGACCAGGCCTTCAAGGCTCGTCGCCTTGCCCGCCAACTCCTCGGAACGTTTCCTTTCTGCTTCCAGTTCGGCGGCGTTGCTGCGGCTGAGCTTGTCGTTTTCGGCAAGCAGCAGGTCCATGCGCCGCTCTTCCTCGATGCCATCAGTCATCGTCCCGGTCAGCGAGGCCTTCTCGGCAGCACTTGCGGTCTGCAATGCGGCGAGGCTTGCGAGGTCTGCGGCAAGCTTGTCGGTTTCCTTGCGGATGCCGGGCACGACGGCGCCGAGCAGAATGGCGCTGCGCACGGAGGCGAGCGCGTCATCGGGGGTAACGAGCAAAGCGGGCGGCGGATTGCGGCCCATACGCTGGAGTGCTGCCAGCACCTCGGCCAGCAGGCCGCGGCGCTCGTGCAGGGAACGGCGGATGCCATCCTCCTTGACGCCAAGATCGGCAAGCTTCTTCTCGCTTTCGAGGATCTGCTTTTCGAGCGTCTTGCGGCGGGCGGCGGAATCAATCAGTGCCTGGCGGATGCTTTCCGTGCTCTTTTCGAGATCGGCAATGCTCTGCTGAAGCGCACTCACTTTGTCGGTGGAGAGGCTGATCGTTTTCGACAGGGTTTCGAGTTCGGCACGAGTCTGATCACGCTTGGTGGCAAGTTCGGCCGCCGGATCGGGCGGCGGCGGCTCGGCTGCCGGCTGCGGTGCTGATTGTGCCGCCTCGGGCGCGGCATCCTGCGCCCGGACGATGAACGGATTTGCCGACACGACAATCGCCGCTACACCGACGCCGGCCGCGATAGCCGGCAGGATCATGCGGTGTCGCCTGGTGGATGCTCTCGTCATGCGTGTTGGGGCACTTTCTCAAATCGCGCGGAGACTAAGCTGATTTGGTGCGCTTTGCCATAACGTTTGCAGGAGAACGGGCTGCCTAGCAAAACACGGCTGCGTGACATTGCGATTGTCGACGCATCGGGCCACGCGGCATCAGACGCGGTGATAGGGGTGGCCGGACAGGATGGTGACGGCGCGATAGAGCTGCTCGGCAATCAGTGTGCGCACGAGCTGGTGCGGCCAGGTCATTTTGCCCAGGCACAGCGTGGCGTCGGCACGGTCGTAAAGGGAGGGATCGAGGCCGTCGGCGCCGCCGATCGCGATTGTCAGCTCGCGTTTGCCCTGGTCGCGATAGGAGCCGAGCAGGTTTGCGAAGGCTTCGCTGTCGAGCGCCTTGCCGCGTTCATCGAGAAGAATGAGGATACTGCCATCGGCAAGCGATTTCAGAAGCATCGCCGCCTCTTCGCGCTTGCGGGTCTCCGCATTGGAGGCCCGGCTTTCGGCAACTTCGGCAACGCGGGTCAATTCGAGGCCGACGGCAGGGCCGGCCTTGGCGAAACGGTCGAAATAACGGGCGGCAAGATCCTTTTCCGGGCCGGACTTCAGCCGTCCCACCGCAAAAAGACCTATTCGCATTCATCCGCTCCCGCTCATGCAGCACATCGGGCGCACACTACGCCACCGGCCGGCTTATCTGTTTGCCGGCCAGCCAATGCCACGTCTCAGGCGCCGGACAGAATGCCGGCTTGCCTGTCAGTGCCGTGTTTCTTCATCCATATCCGGAGCCGCCCACATCTTTTCGATGTTGTAGAACTCGCGGATTTCGGGGCGGAACACATGCACGATAATGTCACCGGTGTCGATCAGGACCCAATCGCCGCCTTCCTGACCTTCGACGCGAGCCGTACCGAGGCCGTCATCCTTAAGATCAGTGAGCAGGTGATCCGAGATCGCCATGACATGCCTGTTGGATCGGCCGGAAACGACGATCATGTAGTCTCCCAGCGCCGATTTTCCGGCAATGTCGATGGTAACGATATCTTCAGCTTTGGAGTCCTCGAGGCTGGCGAGGACGGTTTCTAGAGCACGGGCGGCGGCATCGGCGCCACGTTCCGCACTCTTCGGGATGACGGCGAGCGTTTTTCCCTTGGCGTGTACTGTTGTCAGTGCTTTCCCTTTCCTGGAATGACAAACTATGCACAACACAGATCCGATCGAGACCGGATCATGGTTAAGATAGGCATCAAACCATTAATGTTTCAAGACATGCTAAGGTACGGAACGGCCGAAAATCCGATCTACCGTTCGAATTGAAGTATTTGACTGCTCGGGGCGGCCTTGTGCGGGCGGTGTACAGTTTCCATGCCGCAGCGTAAAGTGCGGCAAATTCCACGATCTCCAGATTCAATGACCGACTCAGCCGCAAAAACACTCATGCCCGTCCTGCGAATCAGCTTTCCGGATGAGGATCGCCTCGGCCATGGCAAGATGGAACTGCTGGAGCATATCCGCCAGACCGGATCGATCTCGGCGGCTGGGCGGGCGATGGACATGTCCTATCGGCGGGCATGGCTGCTGGTCAGCGAGATGAACCGGATGTTTAACGAACAGGTGGTGGAATCGCAGCGCGGCGGGCAAAAGGGCGGCGGCGCGGTGCTGACACCGTTCGGCGAGGAACTGCTCGAGCGTTTCCGTCGGATGGAAAAGACGGTGCGGACCAGCCTTGCGGAGGACCTCGCCTGGCTCGAGGCCAAGCGCAACCTGCAGCAGGGCGAGCGCGGCTGATCAGGCCTCCAGGGCAACCGTCTTGATGACGGCGAAGACCGCCCTTCCCGGTTGAAGATCCAGACGCTCGCAGGACAGCGTGGTGATCCGGGAAAGAATGATATCGCCGCCGCAATCGAGCCGGATTTCCACCGTTCCGTCCTCGGTCGACGACATCCCGTCTATCCTTGCTTCCAGGATATTCAGCGCGCTCAGCCCCTCGGGCCTTGCTGTCGCCAGCATGACATCGCGGGAGGGAATGCGGATGCGGACCGATTTGCCGGGCGCAAGGGCCGCACCCGGAATATGGAGCTGACAGGATTTCAGCGCGACCGTCGATAGATGGTGACGCGCATCGAAGCTTTCCACCGTGCCTTCCAGCAGTGCGCCCGCTTCCCGCCGGTCGGAGGCGGTGGAGGGGCGGCTCAATATGCCGATAGCGGGGCCGGTCGCTTCCACCTTGCCGTCATGCATGACGACGACTTGGTTGGCCAGCCGTGCCACCTCGGCGATCGAGTGGCTGACATAGACGATCGGGATGTCGGTTTTGTCGCGCAATCGCTCCAGATAAGGCAGGATCTCGGCCTTGCGCGCCTCGTCGAGGGCGGCGAGCGGCTCGTCCATCAGCAGCAGGCGGGGCGAGGAGAGAAGGGCGCGGCCGATGGCGACGCGCTGCTTCTCGCCGCCTGAGAGTTTCGAGGGGCTGCGCTCCAGCAGCGTCTCGATGCCGAGCAGGTCGACGATGCGATCGAAGCTCTCGCCGCGCGCCGTTCTCGCCGCGAACCAGCGGCCATAGAATAGATTGGCGCGAACGCTGAGATGCGGGAAAAGCCGCGCTTCTTGAAAGACATAACCGAAGCGGCGGCGATGTTTTGGGACGAAGAGGCCGGTTTCGGTTTCGGTCAAGGCCTCGCCGTCGAGGACGACGCGGCCTTCGTCCGGGCGGGCGAGGCCGGCGATGATGCGAATCATCGAGGTCTTGCCGGAGCCGGAGCGGCCGAACAGCGCGGTGACGCCCCGCTCGGAGGTGAAGGCGGCATCGAGCGAAAAAGCACCGAGCCTCTGTTTTGCCGCGACGATCAGCGTCATTCCGGGTCGATCCTCCGGCCGGCGAGGCGGGCGAGGAATTCGGAAGCGAGCAGGGCGGCCATGGAAATGACGACCGCGACGAGCGTCAGGCGGAGCGCGCCGGCATCGCCGCCCGGCACCTGGGTGAAGGTGTAGATCGCCGCCGACAGCGTCTGGGTTTCGCCCGGAATGTTGGAGACGAAGGTGATCGTCGCGCCGAATTCACCCATCGCCTTGGCAAAGGAAAGGATCATGCCGGCGATGATGCCGGGCAGGGTCAGCGGCAGGGTGATCGTCAGGAAGACCCAGACAGGGCCGGCGCCGAGCGTTCCGGCCGCTTCTTCCAGCTTGCGGTCGACCGCCTCGATCGACAGGCGGATGCTGCGCACCATTAGCGGAAAGGCCATGACGGCGCAGGCCAAGGCCGCGCCCGTCCAGCGGAAGGAGAGAACAATGCCGAAATATTGGTCGAGCAGGCTGCCGATCGGACCGCGGCGGCCAAACAGGATGAGGAGAAGAAAACCCGTGACGACCGGAGGCAGGATCAGCGGCAGATGAACGACGCCATTCAGCACCGATTTGCCCCAGAAGCGGCCGCGGGCAAGCAGCAGAGCGACGAGGATGCCGAAGGGCAGGCTCGCCAGCATGGCGACGATCGAGACGCGCAGGCTGAGCAGGATCGCCGTCCATTCCTCATTGCTCAAGCCGAAGATATCCAAATGCAGCTGTCTCCCTGGAAAATCCGGTGTCACCCGATGCCTGCCCCTCATCCGCCTGCCGGCACCTTCTCCCCGCTCGCGGGGCGAAGGGGAATAGCCGCAACCCTCTCCGTCCCTCGCCTCGCCAACGTCTCGCTGGGCACGTCCCCTCGCCCCGTTTACGGGGAGAGGGTTAGGGTGAGGGGCAACCATCGGCACGAAGCGGACACCCATTAGCCCTATGCCTGATATCTATCGATGCGGATGCTTAGGACACAAGCCCGAGCATGACGAAACAGTAATTGGCCGACTTTGTTAGCGCTGCGGTCGCCGATTCCGCGATCATCTCGCCCCTCGATCACTTGAGAATGGTGAAACCCTGCGCCGTGAAGAAGGCGGCTGCCTTGTCGGATTTCAGGAAGTCGAGATAGGCTGATGCATCCGGGTTCTTGCTCTCGGCGAGGATTGCGATCGGATAGATGATCGGCGGATGGGAATCGGCGGGGAAAGTACCGACGATGGCGACACCCTTATCGGCTGCGGCATCCGTCTGGTAGACGATGCCAAAGGGCGCTTCGCCGCGCGAGACGAGTGCAAGGGCGGCGCGCACGCTTTCGGCGCCGGCGACCTTGGTTTCGACCGATTTCCAGACGCCGAGCTTTTCGAGCGCCGCCATGCCGTATTTGCCGGCCGGAACGGATTTCGGCTCACCCATGGCAAGCCTGCCGTCACCCAAAAGCCCGGCGAGATCGAAGCCTTGGTTGATCTCGACCGGTTTTGCCCTGTCCTTTTCCGCAACGAGCACGATCTTGTTGCCGAGCAGGTTGGAACGGGTATCGGCCTTGATCAGGTTCTTCTTGGCGACGTAATCCATCCAGTCGAGGTCGGCCGAGATGAAGATATCGGCGGGGGCCGCGTTTTCAATCTGCTTGGCCAGCGCGCCGCTCGCCGCATAGGAGGTGACGGCTTCCTTGCCGCTTTCCTTTGTCCAGGCGGCATTGGCGGCGTCAAGTGCATCCTTGAGGCTCGCCGCCGCAAAGACGGTAAGTTTTTCGGCTGCGGCGGCAGGCGCCGGAAGCGCTGCTGCGCCAAACCAGAAGGCCATGATCGCGGCGGTTGCCAGTTTCATCCATCGGCGGCGGTTCTGCATAATTCATTCCCCGGAGTTCGAAATATTGCGACGAATATAATGGGCGAGGCATCTTGGCTAGGGATATATCCAGGAAAATATAACGGTATTGGACCGCGATGTCCGCAACGACCCAATCGTTACGCGTTGTCGAAGTGCATGGCTTGAGCCGCAGCGTGAGATCCATAGGGTTGAAATACCCGAGCGACAGGTTGGCAAACCGCAGGGACTCCCGGCGGCAGAGCATGCTCCGTCGATTTCTGCCAAGAAAAACGGCAATGCCAAAGCCGCAAGGCTGCACAGGATTGCAGGCAATGCATTGCTGCAATGCACCAATCGATATTCATCTTCCTGCGAAATATGCTACAACACACTCATCGAAACGGCTTCTCCTCCTCCCATAGCCGTTCGAATAGGATCGACAACACTCCTCCTCCCAGTTGTCGATCGAGTTTATAAGCCCGACGGATCTCCTCCCCCGTCGGGCTTTCTCGTTTTTGGGGTCTTCTTAAAATTAGGCTATTCGGCGTCGCTGTGCGACGAGCCGTTGCGGATTGCCGTCGAGCTCAGGCCGGAGCGCGGTCCGTGGATGAAGGTCCAGGCCGGGGCACGTTTCTTCCAGAGAACACGGGCATCGTCCTCGTCGACACGGGCGAAATCGAAGGTCCTGGCCATTTTGGAGGAGAGGAAGGACAGCGTCGCGCCCGGCCGGTCAATCACCGCAATCGGGAAAGTGCGGGCAATCTCCTGCCATTTCTGCCATTTGTGAAAGGTCTGCAGGCTGTCGGCGCCCATGATCCAGATGAAATGCACATGCGGATTGCGGGCCTTGACGCGGGCAAGCGTGTTGGCGGTGTAGCTGGTGCCGAGCGTCTGTTCGAAGGCGGTGACCTTGATGCGGGGATTGGCGGCAACACGCTCGCTTTCGGCGAGGCGCTCGGCGAGTGGTGCGAGCTGGTTGCGGCTCTTTAGCGGATTGCCGGGGGTGACCATCCACCAGAGCTGGTCGAGGCTGAGCCGCTTGAGGGCGATCTCGGCAACGAGCGCGTGGCCCTGATGCGGCGGATTGAACGAACCGCCGAACAGACCGACGACCATGCCGCGCTCGCTGTGCGGCATGCGGAGATAGTGCCGGTCCACATTCTCAATCGCCACGTCAGGCTCGGTCGTCACGTCAGGGCCGCGTCTGTCCGGCACCATGCACCCGATATTTGAAAGAGGTGAGCTGTTCGACGCCGACGGGACCACGGGCGTGCATCTTGCCGGTGGCGATGCCGATTTCCGCACCCATGCCGAACTCGCCGCCATCGGCAAACTGCGTCGAGGCATTGTGCAGCAGGATCGCCGAATCGACTTCGGTGAAGAAACGCGCGACGACGTCAGGGTCCTCGGCGATAACCGCCTCGGTGTGGTTCGAGGAATAGGTCTGGATATGGGCGATGGCGCCCGATATGCCGTCGACGACGGCAACCGAAATGATCGCGTCGAGATATTCCGTCGACCAGTCCTCCTCGGTCGCGGGCTTCATGCCGGGCGCAACCTTCAGCACCGTTGGCGAAGCACGGACCTCGCAGCCGGCCTCTGTCAGAACCTCGAGCAGCGGCGTCAGATGCGTGCCGATCGCAGCACCATCGACGAGCAGGGTTTCGACTGCGCCGCAGATGCCGGTGCGCCGCATCTTGGCGTTGACGATGATCTTTTTCGCCATTTCGATATCGGCCGAGGCATCGACATAGATATGGCAAAGGCCTTCGAGATGGGCAAAAACCGGCACGCGGGCCTCGCTCTGCACGCGGGCAACCAAGCTCTTGCCGCCGCGCGGCACGATAACGTCGATCGCACCGTCGAGGCCCCGCAGCATGGCGCCAACGGCAGCGCGGTCGGTGACCGGCACGAGCTGGATAGCATGCTCTGGAAGTCCCGCCGCCTTCAGGCCTTCGACCAGGCAGGCATGGATAGCCTGCGATGAACGGCGCGAATCCGAGCCGCAACGCAGGATGACGGCATTGCCCGCCTTGAGACAAAGGGCGCCGGCATCGGCGGTGACGTTCGGCCGGCTTTCGAAGATCACGCCGATGACGCCGAGCGGCGTGCGGACGCGCTCGATCTTCAGGCCATTCGGCCGGTCCCAGGCAGCGATGACTTCGCCGACCGGATCGGCAAGGGCGGCGATGGCGCGGATTCCCTCGGCCATTTCGGCGATGCGTTTGTCGTTCAGCGTCAGCCGGTCGACGAAGGAAGCGAGCATATCGGTGCCTTCGATGTCCTTCAGGTCCTTGGCGTTCTCGGCAAGAATCTGCGCCTTGTTGCCCAGGATCGCATCGGCCATGGCATTCAACGCGCTGTTCTTGGCCTCGGTGGACGCAAAGCCCAGCGGTCGTGCGGCAGCCTTTGCCTTGCGGCCGATGTCGTTCATCAGCACGTCAATGTCAGGGCGGCCTGGCGCAACGGTATCAAGCATAGCTCGCGTCCTTCTTCTGCCTTTCCGATTTCGAACCGACCTGCGCGGTCATCACCATGTCGTCGCGATGGACCATGGCGGCGCGCCCGGCATAGCCGAGAATGGCCTCGATCTCCGCCGACTTGCGGCCAGCAATGCGACGGGCGTCGTCGGCATCGTAGCTTACCAGACCGCGGGCGATCTCGCGGCCGGCCGGGCCGATGATCGCCACCGTGTCGCCGCGGCTGAAGAGGCCGGAAACGCTGCGAACGCCGGCGGGAAGCAGGCTCTTGCCGGCCCCGAGGGCGGTGACGGCGCCGTCGTCGACATGCAGTTCGCCGGCCGGCTGCAACTGCCCGGCAATCCAGGTCTTGCGGGCGGTAACGGGTGTGCCCGACGGTGCGAACCAGGAGGAACGCGCGCCGTTTTCGATCGCCGACAGCGGGTTGTCGGTCTTGCCCGACGCGATGATCATGGCGCAGCCTGATGCCGTCGCAATCTTGCCGGCATCGATCTTGGTGCGCATACCGCCGCGCGAAAGCTCGGAGGCCGCACCTCCGGCCATCGCCTCGATCTCCGGGGTGATTTCGGCAATCGTTTCCAGGAACGTCGCGTTCGCATCGAGATGGGGCGGCGCGGTGTAGAGGCCGTCGATATCGGAGAGAAGAATGAGCAGATCGGCGCCGGTCATCGTCGCGACGCGGGCGGCCAGCCGGTCGTTGTCGCCATAGCGGATCTCGCTGGTGGCGACGGTGTCGTTCTCGTTGATGATCGGCACGGCGCCGATCTTCAAAAGCTGATTGATGGTGGCGCGCGCATTGAGATAACGGCGGCGCTCCTCGGTATCGCCGAGCGTCAGCAGGATCTGGCCGGCGACGATCTCGTCGCGTGACAGGCTTTCCGACCAGGCGCGCGCCAGCGCGATCTGGCCGACGGCCGCCGCCGCCTGGCTTTCCTCCAGCTTCAGCGCGCCCGAGGGCAGGTCGAGCACCGAGCGGCCGAGCGCGATTGCGCCCGAGGAGACGACGAGCACGTCGATGCCCTTGGCTTTCAGGCCTGATATATCGGCGCACATGGCGTCAAGCCAGGCTTTCTTCAGCCCGGCTTTGCGGTCGACCAGAAGCGCAGAGCCGATCTTGATGACAATGCGCCGGTAACGGCCAAGCGGCTTACGGCTGGTCATCGTCCTCGTCCCCACCCTTGTCCTCGCCCTCATCGGTGACGACCATGTCGCGATGGCGCAGCTTCGGCACCTTGGCCGGCTTCTCCTCGGTATTGGCTTCGACGATGATGTCGCGGAGTGCGCGCAGCACCTCGGTCATGCCCTTGCCGGTGACGGCCGAAATCTGGAATGGCGTCTTGCCGCAGGCCTTGGCCAATTCCTTGGTCTTCTTCTTCAGTTCGGCATCATCGAGCACGTCGATCTGCGACAGTGCCACGATTTCAGCCTTGTCGGTCAGATCGTTTCCATAGGCTTCGAGCTCGTGCTTGACCGTCTTATACGCCTTGCCGACCTTTTCCTCCTGGGCGGAGATGAGGTGGAGCAGCACGCGGGTGCGCTCGACATGGCCGAGGAAACGGTCGCCGATGCCGACACCTTCATGGGCGCCTTCGATCAGGCCCGGAATATCGGCAAGGATGAATTCGCGCTCGTCGATGGTGGCAACACCGAGATTGGGATGCAGCGTGGTGAAGGGATAGTTGGCGATCTTCGGCCGGGCCCGGGTGACTGATGCCAGGAAGGTCGACTTGCCGGCATTCGGCATGCCGACGAGGCCGGCATCGGCAATCAGCTTCAGGCGTAGCCAGATGGTCTTTTCCTCGCCGGGCAGACCGGGATTGGCCCAATCCGGCGCCTGGTTGGTCGAAGTCTTGAAATGGGCGTTGCCAAAGCCGCCATTGCCGCCATGGGCAAGGCAGTAACGCTGGCCTTCGACGGTCAGGTCGCAGATCAGCGTTTCCTGGTCTTCCTCGAAGATCTGGGTGCCCACGGGAACCTTAAGCGTCACGTCGCTTCCATTGGCGCCGGTGCGGTTCCTGCCCATGCCATGGGTGCCGATCGTCGCCTTGAAATGCTGCTGAAAGCGGAAATCGATCAGCGTGTTCAGGCCGTTGACGGTCTCGACCCAGACGTCGCCGCCGCGTCCACCATCGCCGCCATCGGGGCCGCCGAACTCGATGAATTTCTCGCGTCGGAAGGAAACACTGCCGCCGCCGCCGTCCCCGGACTTGATATAGACCTTTGCTTCGTCGAGAAATTTCATTTTACTTCCAATATTCAGTGGCAGTTGGACGGCCCGTCTTGGCCCATTCGATATAGGCGGTTCCGACGGAGGTCAAAGATTATCGTGAATTTTGCGAGCTATAACATACAGTACGGCTTCGGTCTCGACGGCAGATACGATCTGGCGCGCATTGCCCGGAGCCTTGAGGGGGCCGATGTCATCGCGCTGCAGGAGGTGACCCGCGGCTTCTCCCGCAACGGTTTTGCCGACATGGTGGCCGATGTTGCGGCCTTCTTTCCCGACTATTTCTGGGTGTATGGGCCGGCTTGCGACATGCATGTCGAAGCGGCGGGAGGCGGGCTTCAGCCGGTGCCCGGCACCCGATTCCAGTTCGGCAATATGGTGCTGTCGCGATGGCCGATCCTCTCGACCCGAACGCTGCTTCTGCCGCGCAGCCGGACGATCGGCAAGATCAATCTGCAGCGCGGCGCAACCGAGGCGGTGATCGACACACCCGGCGGTGCGATCCGCGTCTATTCCATCCATCTCGACCATGTCTCCGCCGACGAGCGCATCCGCCAGCTGCAATTCTTGAACACGCATATCAATGCCTTCGTCCAGGAGGGTGGGTCGCTGACGGGTGGCGGTGAATTCGACCTGCCGGAGCCGCCGCTGCCGGAGGATTATATCATCATGGGTGATTTCAACATGGAGCCGGAATCGCCGGAATATTGCGCGCTTGCTGGGGCTGGCGGCGGATATTACGGCCGCGTGGCGAGGATCGGCACGCCGGTCGACGCCTTTGCGGCGCTGGAGGCTTACTCTCCGGAGAGCTACAGCTGGATGGATCCCGAAGATCAAGGCAAACGCATGCATCTCGATTACTGCTTCGTCAGTTGCGGCCTGCAGAGCCGGTTGAAATCCGCCCGGATCGATACACAATCCGTCGGTTCCGACCATTTCCCTCTATGGGTCGAGATCGGCGATTGATGGAGACGCCGCCGGTGCGGCGACGTCTCCTTTCTAGTCCTGGAGCATGATGTTGTCCGAAAACCGCATACACTTTTCGGCATCATGCTCTATCACGCAACCTTCCGTGGCTGCAGCATGCCCGGCTGCAGCACGGTTTCGATGTGCGACACCATGGTGTTGCGGGCGAAACAATAGATTTCGCCGCAACCCGTCATGCGGAAACCGAGCTTCTCCTGCAGTCGCAGCGAAGCCGGGTTGTCGGCGAAGACGCCGGAATAGATCGGCGTCTCCGGCATGCGGCGCGAGAAGCGCTCGATGATGGCCGCCACCGCCTCGCTCATATAGCCGCGCCGCCAGTAATAGCGGTTCAGCCAGTAGCCGAGGTGCCAGCGGCCGTGGCGCAGCTCGATCGAGACGTTGCCGATATGGACATCGTCCTTGCCGGTAATCGCCAGCGGCCAGTCGGGCAGGGTGCCCGAGGTGACCGGGATCAGCCAGTCCAGCGCATCCTGCCGATCGAACGGCGCGGGTACGCGGGACAGCATGCGCGTGACCGCGAAATCGGAGAGCGATTCCGCGATATCGGGCGCGTCGCTCAGCCTGTGGGGGCGGAGCGTCAGCCGGGCGGTCGAGATAACCGGCGCGGGGCCGGGCATCATCGGCTTGACCTCTGGCCTTTGCAGCGCAGTCGTGCTCATGCGATGTTCCCCCAGCTTCTGAGAGACATCCAGGTCTTGCGGTCGAGCCTGTACCATTCGACCGGCACGTTGCTGCCGAGCGCCAGCGAGGCGGCGAGCCCCGAACCCTGGAACTGGAAGCCGCACTTCTGGATGACGCGGCGCGAGGCGACATTCATTACCCGGCAACGGGCGTCGATCTGATCGACGTCCTGACGGGTCCTGAACACCATATCGACCAGGGCATGGCAGGCCTCGGTCGTATAACCCTTGTTCCAATAGGGCTCGCCCAGCCAATAGCCGATCTCGACGGTCTTGCCGTCTGTCTGCGGCTCCACACCGCAGCAGCCGATAAAGGCGCCATTTTCGGCCTTGGTGATCGCATAGACGCACTTGCCAATCTCGCCATTTTTCGTGCGACGCACGAAGTCGGCAGCATCATCGGCGGTATAAGGGTGCGGCATACGCGATACCATGGTGGCGACTTTGGCGTTATTGGCGAGATGGGCAAGGGCGTCGATGTCTTCTTCGTGGGGCGCGCGCATGACGAGCCTTTCCGATAACAAGACAGGGCAATCGGTCCTTAACCGTTCCGGCCTCAGCCGCTCCGTGGAAGACCGCTGGTCTTCCCGGGGAGACCGTGATTGGTCTACCCTTAACAATTCGCCTTGCATGGTTCAGTCCTCCTTGAGGGGTAAAGAAAAAGGGGAGATGGCGCCCCATCTCCCCTGTTTTCTAGACTGAACCTGATACGGCCAGCCGGGTCGATGAGACGCCGGCTGTTTTTGAGCGCTACCGGCTTATTCCGCTGCTTCCGCTTTCGGCATGACAGACACGTAGACGCGACCGTTGGCCTTGGTTCGGTAGTTCACATTGCCGGCGGTAAGCGCAAAAATCGTGTGATCCTTGCCGAGGCCGACGTTGGAACCCGGATGCCACTCAGTACCGCGCTGACGCACGATGATGTTGCCTGCAATGACGGCTTCGCCGCCGAACTTCTTCACGCCAAGGCGCTTGGACTGAGAATCGCGACCGTTGCGCGATGAACCGCCAGCTTTTTTGTGTGCCATTGGAGTTCTCCTTTAAAACCTTGTCTCGTTGATCTTACTTGGCAGCCACGATGTCCGTGATACGGACGACCGTGTGATGCTGACGATGGCCCCGCGAACGCTTCGAATTCTGACGGCGGCGCTTCTTGAAGGCGATGACCTTCTTGCCGCGGTTCTGTTCGACGACTTCTGCCTTGACAGAGGCGCCGGTTACGAAGGGCGCACCGATCGCAGCGTCGGCGCCTTCGCCGATCACGAGCACTTCGGTGAATTCAATGGAGTCGCCAGCGGTGGCTTCCAGCTTTTCGATGGTCAGCACGTCGTTGGCTGCCACACGGTACTGTTTACCGCCGGTCTTGATGACTGCGAACATTTTTTATCCTTTCATGTTCGTTCCAGCGCTCCCCGCTAATTGAGCAGGTGGCTGTCTTTTTATCAGTCGAAGTTAAGCAGGGATTTCAGAGGTCTAATCCTCGAACTCTTCCTGCCGGTGAAGCCCCGCGCGAGCGCGGGACGGCCAAGGCGCGGATTTCTCCAAACCTATTGCGCAGTCGAGATACGCGAGTGACAAAAAGGTGTCAAGGCAAAAGGATGGAATGCTTCGACTTTTCGGCTTGCCAGCCTGTCATTTGCCCGTTATGAGAACGCCCGCGCCGAACAAGCGCCGACCAGACCGCGGAGAGGTGGCAGAGTGGTCGAATGCACCGCACTCGAAATGCGGCATACCTGCAAGGGTATCGTGGGTTCAAATCCCACCCTCTCCGCCATAATTCCTCAGAAGCACTGAAAATGCTCAAAAGCTTGAGCTGTAAGGGTTTTGTAACCGTCGCTTTGGTACACAAAGGCGGTCCACATGGTCCTGAAAATGTCACGCACGACGCGAAACCACGCAACCGGTATTTATCAATTCCGAAAGCGCGTTCCGGAACATCTGATTCCCCTTCTCGGAAAGCGAGAGGAAAAGGTGAGCCTTGGAACGCGCGATCCTCAAGAAGCCAAGATCGCTCATGCCCGCATTCTAGCCCGCACGGGCCAGGTGGCGGCAGTTGGCCGCGGGAGTAGTTTCCCTTTCCCAGAAGCAGGCTGTCGCCATGTCCGGGGTCGTTCAGTTGACCAAGGACAATGCCCTCTTAAAGATTACTGCCGACATTGTTTCCTCCTAGTATGTATTGCTAGGGAATCGTGCTTGCCGGCGGTCAGGAAAACAAAGGAAAAGTGAACTGTATAGACCGAATACAGCTTATCACTGCGTTCTAAGCATCGGCTCTCCGAGGCCTGGGCAGGGGCCATGTCGCCGCCACTGGAGTCGAGGCAACCGCGTGTCTCCTTGGTGACGTTGCCTCCGTTGGATACTTGGGTAGTTGGCCTTTGCCGCGGCGGTGTACGAGCCCGTCCAGGCTCTGCAGATATGATGAGGGCAAGCCAGCGCACGATCTGCTACTTAACCAGTTGTAAACCTCAACTATCTAGGCTCGAAACTATAATCCGCATGCGTCATCCCATAGAGATTTGACAATGAACGAAGGACATCGTGGATGGCTTGTCTGATGCTATCGCCCTGGACAATCCATGAACGCCGTGCGATGCCAGTCGCATGAAACCAACAACTATCGACCTTTTCGCCGGATGCGGCGGCCTTTCGCTTGGGTTGGGGATGGCCGGTTTCAAGACCCTGTTTGGCGTCGAGGCCCATCCTGATGCATTTGCAACCTACAAGCATAATCTACTGAATAGGCGCTCCGCCACCCACAGCTGGCCCAGATGGCTAGAGAAAAAGGCCTGGTATGCACAGGACCTTTTGGTACAACATCAAGCCGAACTCCTTGCCCTTCGCGGAAAGGTGGACCTGATCGCTGGCGGACCGCCATGCCAGGGTTTCAGCATGAACGGCCTGCGTCGTCCGGATGATCCCCGAAGCCGGATGGTCGACGTCTATCTTCAGTATGTTGAAACCCTACGGCCTCGCCTCGTCTTGCTGGAAAATGTTGTCGGCTTTCAGTCGATGAAACATCGAGCTGGCGGGACCTACCGCGACTACGTGGCCCGGGTGTTGGATGGTCTCGGGTATGATACGTGGTGCGATGTCTTACGGGCGGCGGACTGGGGTGTTCCGCAGCGACGGCCGCGGTTTGTCCTAGTTGCCGCCATCAAGGGGACGCTGCGCGGGATTGATCCAATTCAGCGAATGCGCGTCAGCCGAAAGACTTTCCTCAAGGCAAGAGGGCTTGGTCCGGGGGAAACGGGTGCGAAGGCTGCGATCTCGGACCTTGAAGAAACTGATGGATTGCACCTCGATGCCGAGTGGGGCCATCGCGGGTTCAAGACCTTGCGGCGCGCAGCTACGTCGTCTAGCCCTTTTCAGCAACTGATGAGGATTCGAAGTCCCGCCCAGCCGACCGACATGCGTCTGCCGCGCCATACTGAGGCAGCCGCTCAGCGCATGAAAAACATTCTCGATAACTGCGAGCGTGGTGTGTGTTTGCGACCAGAGGACAGGATGCGCCTCGGTATCAAGAAGCGGTCAACCACGCCGCTCGATCCGAACGTACCGTCTCCGACGATTGGGACGCTGCCTGACGACTTCATCCACTACTCTGAGCCAAGGGCAATGACTGTCCGCGAACATGCGCGCCTGCAGTCATTCCCGGATTGGTTCTCATTTCAAGGCCCCTACACAACGGGCGGACCACAACGAAAGGACGCCTGTCCACGTTTCACTCAGGTCGGGAACGCTGTACCTCCGCTTTTGGCCGAAGCGCTTGGCGAAATGCTGCTAGGCTTGTTGCGGCACCGTGAAATGAATGAGATCGTTCATTTCGCGGAGGGCGTCGATGTGCGCTGCAAAAACCCTTCGGATTTCCGGGAAGTCCCCGACACCGATCTCATCGCTTCCCTGTAGCACCCAGCCTGCTTCGCCCCTGATTTCAATGACGTGGCCAAGGATATTTCGCTTCTTGAGGACTTTTTTGTCGTATTGGGCGCTAAGCCGCCTCAATTCACGTAACCGTTCAACTTGCTCGGCACTGAGGCCGAATGGCCTGGGGTCGGCTGCAACCACCTGAGTGAGCCGTCGAAAATGCTTGAAGAGCTTCGTGCTGTCTACTGCCAATGTACCGAAGCGCGCATCCAGATCGACCTCAAGGGCGGCTTCGTACTTTTCCTTCATCGACGCTACAAATGTTAGGACGTCCTCGTCGAGTTCTGACACTTTCGCGGCGCAGTTTGTATCGCGCGCGGCCATGCACTGTATGGCCTTCTTCATGACATCATCGCATTCCGCGACAACCCGCATCGCCAGTCCCCGCATTCCCGAGAGCCTGTCCAGCGATCTTGCCGTTTGGTCAATGAGTCCGCCCGTCCGGTCAATGAAGCGTTCCCGAGCGCTGCAATAAACTCCTTCGACCTTTTTTTCGGCGATCATCTGGCGAAGGCTGTCTTCCGGGACGCTACCTGAATAAAAGAGTATAGTAGTAGATGGGAACAATCTACGGATCGCAGGTGCGATATCGTCACCGTTTTCATCCTTCAGGCGATAGTCAAGAAGTATAATGTCAAATCGGTGGTAAAGACCATGTTCCCTGGATAGTTCTTCTATCCCGTCGCTGTTCGGAATTACTTCTATCCTCGCAATAAAACCCGCTTCCAGGACGCGCCTCCGCAGATTTTCTTCTTCTTCACGGCTAAAGGAATCTTCAATCCAAAGAATTCCAAAGTCAAGATTCATGTTTATCCCCAAAAATAGCAATATCGAAATCAGCGCGGCTGCCATCACCAACAAGTTCGATCGTACCACCCATCTTCTGGATGATTTGACGGATGCTGTATAAACCCAGTCCTGTCCCTGTGGCCGACCCAGTGTAGCCGCGTTCAAATATCTTGGCGGGATCGACTTTTCGTTGATCAATGCCTAAGCCATCGTCCGAAACTCTGATGACGACGCCATTCTGTCCCTTTTTTGCAGCCTTGAATTCGAGCTTGCTGGCCTTCGCCTTCCGGGCATTGTCTTGAAGGTTATCGACAATGACCGCGACATCGACCGGTGAGAACTCGCGGTGAAGTGACAAGCCCGACGCGTCGAAGGTGGCATGCGGCATCCCCGGAACTTCTGCCAGGCGTACCTCGAAGTACTCCTTGAGGAATTTCATTAGATCGCCACGCACTTCGTCAGTCTCCAAATCCACTCGGATATTCGGAGCGAAGGAAAGCACGGTTCGCAGCCTATCGCCTGAAAGACTCGCTTCTGCTAGGGATACCGAAACTCGACGAGCTGATTGTCGGATCGAGGCGAAAATGTCCTCCACATCTCCTACATCTTCCAACTCAAACTCTTCGGGGAGTGTGGCACCGGAAAGTACATTCCTGATTTCATGCGCAGCGTTTGAGACCGCTGCGCGAATATGACCAGAATGAATGATGGCTTGGTGCATCAGTAGTTGGACACGCTCGACATCTACATCCTGGCTCCGTCCAAGAAACGCGGCTTGTTGTTCCAGTCGCTCGATTATGGCGTCGGCTCGCTGCCGTTCCTCAATGGCGCGCTGCGCAATCTCTCTCGCCTCTTCTCTCGAAGCCCGAAGTTCCTCGATCCGCCTACGCGCGTCTTCCACCTGCCGCAGGAGCGAGTTATCTCCCCTGCTCTCTGCGACCTCGGACATCGCCTTGAGCGCCGCGTCCGTCACCTGATCGGGATCGTCGGACACCCTGACCAATTCTTTGTCGTAGTATAGGATTTCAACGTCTTTGGTTCGAGCCAGTGTACCAATGACAGACAGAACCCGTTCCCGCGCCCTATCTGTCTCAAGACCCTCAGATGTATCGCGTTCCTGATCGCGTGCGTCCGCCCAATTCACGCCGACGACATATCTTTCGAGCCGAAAGATCATGTACCTCCGGATTGCCTCGAACAGGGCGCGACTTCGGGCGTCCTCGACAAGTCCGGCGTCACGGCTCGACACTTCGCGGAACATCTTTGGAGGGGCCGTGACGTCAACCCGACCGATGATATCGCGGGTTCCAAGGTAGCGAGATTGCCCTTGTTGCTTCCTTCGGTTTAGCCCGAAGGTATCGTCAAATTCTTCCCCTATCGGAAAAATTCGGAACCGATTGAGGAATAGAAATATGCTTCCAAACTCAATTGGTCGCACTCCCATGCGAACAGTAAACGTATGTTTCGCAGACCTGTTCAGGAAGTAGATGTGTCCTTCAACGCGGCAATCACTTAGGTCGCTTAATGGCGACGGCTCACGTATGGCGTAAATCTTCCTGCCACGGTCAAAAAGGGTGCTCGCGATCGTGCCGCCTTCTATCACGACCTCGATTCGACTTGTTTTTTCCTGCAGCAGTCCAGCGACGTCATTGCCAACCGGCCCGTCCACGCCTTCTATCTGCTCAGTGGAGCCATCTAGCAGCCACGTTTGGACTTTCACATGGGTGGTGGTCCCAAACGGATCGATCAGCTTTGCTAGGTCTTTGCGCAGTCGCCGAATCCGATCCGCATTCCATTCCTGACGCGTGTTCCTGATTACCAGGACAGTACCATTCGCGGCAGGCGCTTTGGCATTTGCAACGGAAGGGAAAGCCCTAACGGTGTCAAGGTTCACCTGAACGTCTTGAAATTCGTCGGTGCTGCTTGCTTCGAATTTCGTCCAATCAATTTCCAATCTTGATATGGACTTGCTGCCTTCCACTCGGCTGTATAGCTTCAATTGCTGCCCGAGGGTATCACAAGCGAATCTGCCGATGCCTTTGCTACCGGCAAACTGGCCAGCTGGCTTGATTTTGTCCCGGTAAGTATCGGGGTCAACAAGAGCCTTTTCTGAGTACGCAACGAACAGCCATTTATCGCGAATATCCTTTTGGGACATTCCGATACCGTCATCGACAATCGTAATTGTTCGTTCGCCAGGATCGAACTCAATGTCGACCTTCTTTGCTTTTGCATCGAACGAATTCTTAACAAGTTCGAATATTGCGACAAACTCATTGGTCACGAGGTCGCGACCAATAATATCTTTTAGATACGAGCTGATTCGAAAAGTCTCTGTCCCCATGCCTTCTTTTACTCCAAATAAGCTGCTGCAATAGGGGGCTAAGCCACCTCTACACGGAAAAATCGGCGGGACCGTATCGTCGACATTCAGTGGTTGCTGATGCTTTTGTGGCAGGTGTCGATATCAATGAATTTCCAAAGATGGAATCAAGCGTTCTGGTCCTCCCTTTGGGAAAGGCACGAAGCAGCGGGAGCAGTATTTGGTCGATTTTCTTACCCCGAGCGAACGCTCAAAGCGCATGTCAAGCATCCGCTCAAAGGATACCAAACCTGAAATCTCGCTTCGGAAGGCGGTGCATCAGTTGGGTTTGAGATATCGGCTTGGTGGAGCGGGCCTCCCCGGAAAGCCGGATCTCGTTTTCTCCCGCCATAAGTCGGTGGTCTTCGTGCACGGCTGCTTCTGGCATCGTCATCTGGAGTGCAATGTGGCGTCAAACCCAAAATCCAATCCTGACTTCTGGAATGCCAAGTTTGAAAGAAATGTCAACCGCGATCGGAGGGTCACTTCAGAACTGGAAGCTCTGGGTTGGAGGGTCATCGTGGTTTGGGAGTGCCAGGTATCCGCACGGTCACGCCTTGGTCCCACTGCTCTGCAGTTAGCAAAACAGATTGCTTGCCCGGGCTAGCGCTCCAAACTCCTCACCGACCATCGGCTCGACAATCGGCGCTTGACGCTTCCACGAGCAGCATAACCGTGAAAAAAGTCGCGATCACGGGGCGGAAACCCTACGTAGCGCGGCCGGTTGCGATATGTCCCCACTGACCCAGAGCCTTGCTTTACCCGAACCGGCTATGAACACTTCTTCTGGCGCGACGAGGCATTTGGCGATGGCGAGTTGTGGGATATCTCGTTCAACATTAAACCATTAAGCGCAAAGCGGTGTTTCGTGGTTGTGCATATTATTCTAGTTCCACGAGCGTTGACCTTTTGCTCGACCGCGGGATATGACTAGCCACCACATTGGTACACACACCACAAAATCGACTTTTCGAAACCCATATTTTCTGGGCTTTTCGGATAAGGGGCGGGAGACCCACCCTCTCCGCCATTGGCCTTCGGCCGTAATGGGTGTCCGTGTCCTCCTGCTATTTTCAATCTTTCGGCGAAGGCTACGTAGAAGTGGACGTCGAGATTGGCCGTCTCCTTGACCATCTGCGCACACGCCGCGCGGGCTCAAGCCGCCGTCGTCAGAGCCATTTGCTGCAGCCCGGCTGCTTGAGGTGAGCGGTGCGCGACCGATTGCGGCCGGCGCCGAAACGGCCGTGCACCACGTCGCGAAACTCGTCGCAGACACGCAGCGGACCCAAGACATGGGTGACGAAAAACGCGATCGTCTCCACCGCGAAAGTGCCAGGCGTGATGCGGTCGAAGGCCCATGGCCCAGACTGTCGCGGCTCTCATGGACGGGTGATCCTATAGATCAGCAAATTATTCAAATCTACAAGCTTGGTTGCAGTCCTGTCCAGATGGTCGATAACCCCATCATGATGCTCGATGAACAGCCGGCCGTCCTTGTCGGCGGCGTTCTTGGCCACGCCGAACAGATCCGCGCCCTGCGCGCGCAGTTCCTCGAGCTGCGCGATCGCGGTGGCGTCATCCGCAACGAATTTCGACCATTCGGCATCGCCTCCGCCAGGCGGGAACACCCAGCCGCGCGCCCTGCTGTAGTAGACTGCGACGGGATCGCCGACCTCGGGCGCGATGGCGACGACAAGGTCGCCTGGTTGCGCCAACCGCGCCAGTTCCTCGCCAAGCAGTTTGCCGTTCATGGCGATTGGCTTCTTCATCGTCCTGACGAGGGGAACGGTCGACCAGGCAAGCGTGAGGGCCACGATGCAGATCGAGCGAAGCACAACCGACGGCGTTAGAATGGTTCTCGATGCAAGCGTTGCCAGAAGAAGCGCGCCGTGGCCGCAGAACATAGCAACCGGCACATGGAAGATGTGGAGATTCCACACATTGCTGGTGATCTCGCCCGCCGCCGCCAGATAGATGATCAGAGCCGCAGCCAGCCACACATAGGGAATGGCCGAAAGGGTGCGTTGCTTCGGGTCTTCGGCGGGGCTGGGCGGTAGCCACAAGCCGACCGCGAGCAGCACCATGAACGGATAGCCGTAGAACCACAAAACCGAGGTGTTCCATACGGATTTGAAGTAGAAGCTGTTCCTGTAGTATGTCCAGAAGCCGAAATCCCAGATATAGCCGCCGGTGCCGGCGATATGAAACGGCGGATAGCTGCGGCCGAGATAAATCGCCCAGCTGAAATAAGCGCCGATGATGGCCAGGCTCAAAAGCCCCGACAGGAAAACCCATGTCGCGTGCTTTCCTTTACTTTCCAGAATCCAACAGACCATCAGATAGAAGATGACAGCGCCGGCCGCGATGCCGGGTGGCTTTGACAGCACGCCGAGCGAGAAGCTGACCGTGGCGAGCGGCAAGAGCCAGCCGCTGCCGCCGGCCCAGTATTTGGCGAACAGCCAGACGCCAAGAGTGACCAAGGCCAGCATAGCGGGATCGGGAAGAAACGAACTGTCGATCATGATCGCCGCCGGCATCAGCGCGTAGGCCAGTGCCGCCGCGTGGGCGTGCATCTCATTCCAGCATAGCGCCGTTAGCCTGTGGAGCGAAAATACTGTCACCAGACCGAAGGAGGCAGCAACCGCGCGGCCGAACCAGTCGTGCCAGCCGAAGAGTTGGTAGAGCAAGGCGGTCAGATAGCTGACGATCTGAAACTCGCGGCCCTGATAGCTTGGCCCGGGTCCGGTCCAGCTGACCTCTGGAAAAAAGATGTTCCAGCTGCGCTGCTGGAAATTGTCGGCCATCATTGCGGTGCTTATCTCGCGCCAGCTGAAGCTGTCGACCAGCGGCAAGGTGATCTTATGGAACCTGAAGACGATGGCAATACACAGGATCCCCAGCAAGATCACCGTGTTGAGGCTAGGGTAGTTGGGAGCAGCCATGTCCCAGTCGCTCGTCTGTTGCTGACATTGCTGACCTTCGGCCCGATTCAATTTCGGGTCGTCGTTCATCTGAACTGTGTCCTTCCCACTGACGCCGGACACGGCGCGATACGCGCCGGCATCGAATCGAGAGGAAGGTGAGGCTGAGCGGAATTTCGCCGCCGGCGCGGTCGGCTGCGGGGCGGCTCGTAGGCTTCACCGAGCAGTAGCTTGGAAGGCTTGCGGGGCGGCTTTGTCATGACGGCAGTTCATCAGCAATGCCTTAAAAAGCAATTAGCCCAGATTCATTACCGACTCCATCCGCCATGCGAACACAATAAGGGCATCGGCGAGACGACTCAGCTTGATAGTCTCAGGCACACGGCCAGCGTCAATTGCCCCGCGCCTTCTTCACCCAGGCGCCAACCTCATCGCCGCTGCTCATGTCGGGCTGCACCAGTCCGTCGATCATGAAAGTCGGCGAGACATGGATGCCGTTCTGCCTGGCATATTTGCAGTGCCACTTGATCTCCCGGTCGAGATCCGGGATTACGAAGGCTTCTTTCAGCTTGGTGCCGCTGTAGCCTTCCAGGCGCTCGATGATCTGGTTCGGCGTGACGTTCATATTCGGGCCGCCGGCATGGCGTTCAAACTCGAACTCCTCGCGATGTGCGGCGATGGCAGCCATCACCTTCTTTGCAGTTTCCTTGCCGCCTTCCAGAGTCGAAGCTGCGATGATGCAGCGGACGAGGACGCCCGAATACATGTGCCAGGGTTGCGACTGCAGGCGGATCTTCACGGTGATCTTGTCTTCGCCGGCCTGGCTCAGCAGTTCGTCGAACTTGTTAAACGCTCTGACCGAATAGGGGCAAGTCGGCTCCAGGAAAGCTTCGAAGATGCGGGGCCCGGTTCCCCAGGTGAGCGGATCGGCGTGCCAGGAAGTGGTCGTCATGGGATTCCTCTCTGAAGGTAAGGTATCGGGAGAAACTTAGGTCACCAGGCTCCAGAAGCCATGCTTCTTGCCGTGTCGACGCTTAAGTTCTGCGACATAGACGTCATGGGGTCTGGTGTTGCCGAAGTCATCGATATGAGGCGCAAGCGACGCGCAGTCCGCGAGATGCCTCGCCGCATGCTTATGGCGGCTGGACCGGCCGCTATCGAGCGTGAAATCGATCATGGAGCGCAAGACGATGGTTGCCGCAAGCGGATGTTTCTCTGCCAGAGCTTCGGCCGCCGCCGGCATCAGCTCATAGAGATCGCCGTTCAGTTCCGCCTTCCGCCTCATCACGAGTTTCGCTGCCTCGGCAGGTGCCGTCCAATTCAGGAAAAATGTAAGTGCTTGGTGGACGTCCGGGAAAGCCTGGGCATAAGCGAATGCCTTCTCCTCCGCCTCCAGATCGTCGAAGTCCGGCAGTCGCTTGAGGAAAGCCTTCAGGTGCTCGCCATGCAGCGACTGCTCGAAACAAGTCCATCTGTAGGTTTGGGCCTCCTCGGTGCGCCCCAGGGCCTCGAGCGTCTCGACGCGCGCGAGCTGCCATTCGAATGGCATGTCGGCCTGGCCTTTCGTATCGACCTCATTCAGCGCCTCAAGTGCTTCCTTCGCCCGGCCGGCCGAGACCAGACGATTGGCGATGTCGGCCGCAATCATCGGCATCTTGCGCGTTTTCTCGGATTGCTGCGCGATGTAGGCATCAACATCGCCCTGGGCGTCGGCAATTTCCTGCAAGGCTATGCGCACCGTCAGATCTCGCTGAGTGCCGTAAATCTCATCTTCGTAAAGGGGGCCTCCGCTGCCCCAGCCGATGATCTCGCGCTTGTCTTCCGTCGGCTTGTCTTTCGGCTCCTTGGACCATTGGACGAAGAGGGTTTTCAGGCAATCGAGACCATCCTTGCCGAGAGCTGGCGCCATCGCCGCAATCAGGTTGTCGTACTGGCCGTAGCCATCGTCTTGCACGGCTTTGAACACCTTGTCGGCCAGGACATTGGCGCCGATCTTGGCGGACGCGGCGATTGCGGCAGCATCCTCGCAAGCCTGATGAAAACTTTGGATGAGAGAACCGCTGCTGTCGCTGGATCTTTCAAAGATCGGATTCGCCAGGGCGAGGAACTGCCATATCAGTTCGAACGCCTCCTGGGGATCATCGGCGGCAACCGTCTCTGCGATCGTCTTGCGCTGGGTTTCGAGATCGCTCTTCAGCGCTTTCACTTTGCGCCAGTTGATGACGGTACGAGCGCGGGCAATGCTCGTAAGCCGCTTTCGCACCTCACGCGCCACCTCGGCGCCGCCGTGATTGCCGGCAAGCTCCATTCGAAGCCGTCGCTTGTGGGCTGCACTGCCCATGCTGACCTCGATCAGCAGCTCGGCAAGGCGCTGCGCACCAAGGGATTCGAGATTCTTCGCATTAAGTGTTGTCTTGGCTGCCATCGGTCATCGCTGTCGTTTCTGCGGGTGACCCTACCCCGGGGGCAGTACGAGGCCAAGCTCCTGGAATGTATGCACAGGATAATCCTTCGGCACCTCGGTATTAGCTAAAAACTAACGCTGCCTCGTAACGACTCCTAAAGCCGGTTTTGGCACCTTGTTGCCTGTCGAATATTGCTTCCAAATTTCTCGCTGGGGTTGATTATGAGTCATAATAAAGACGCCTGGGTCAGCCAGCGCGCTTATTCGTTGTGGGAATCGGAAGGCAGGCCGGATGGGCGCGGGGAAAGCCACTGGGCGCAGGCGTTGAGGGAGTTCGAGCAGCTTGAGCTGACGAAGGCTTCGCCTGATGGAAACGATCTCATCGAGAAGCTGAAAGCAGCCGGGCGGCTGATGCGGATCTATGATCAGGCGGCGCCCGCCGTCGAGAACGACCGGCAGATCAAAGCGGCTCGCTAGACCATGTTGCCGCTCCCCTGAGTGCCGAAATGTTCAGCGGCATTCCAGACGGACGATCGGTCTTGCCGGCAGGCGTCTTGCCACTTCGGCGAAACCGGCATCAAGGAAGGTGGAGAGTGTCCCCGGATAGAGCTCGGCCGCTCTCGAAGCGTGGAGCTGGTCGACGGGATAGGCCTCAAGGCATTCGGCCCCGTTTGCCTTCGCAAATTCGACGGCATGTTTCAGCAATAATCGCGATAATCCCTGCCGCCGGAACGGCTTGCGGACGATGAAGCAATTGATCGACCAGACCGGCTTGTCATCGACCGGCGCAAAGGGTTTTGAGCGGCGTAGCCGATCGAATACGGCGCGCGGCGCGACACCGCACCATCCGGCCGGCTCATTCTGGTGATAGCCGAGAATTCCGGGCGGGCGTTTGGCGAGTAGACTTCGGAACCAGTTGCGATTTCCCTCGCCCCATCCTGCCTTGTAGTCGGCATTCGGAAGATACCAGTAGGCGCAGCGACAATTCCGGCCGTCGGCGCAATCGTCGAAAACCGCTTCTATATCGGCCAGGCGGTCGGCGGTGGCGGGGAAGAAAGAGAAGCGATCTTGCATCCGGGCAAGTTATGGCGCGGGCGGATGATCGGCAAGCGGCCGCTCCTTGCCGGCCGATCAGGCGAGGCTGCCCCGTTCTTTAGCCGCCGACGGCGCCCGTATATCGTTGCCGATCCTCATCCGCGGGCGATCGTCCTGACGCTACTGGCGTGCGGCCCAGCTCAGGCCCCGCCGCAGGATGAGCGGCATATAGGGATGGTCGAATTCGGCTGCGACATGGCCGAGGGCGGAATAGAAGATGCGGCCGGCGCCGAAATGGCGCTTGAAGACGACGGGCATCACGATATTGCGGGCCGCCGGATCGTAGGCGCCGGTGAAGGTGGTGGTCGCAAGGATTTCGACTGTGGGATCGTAATGGAGATAATATTGCTCCGAACGATAGTCGAAATCGGGAATGCCCTCCATGACGGGATCGTCCTGGCGGGTGATGGCGACGCGGAAGTCGATGATGTTGCCGGGATGGGCGACCCAGGTGACGCCCGAGACATAGCGGAAAGGCGCGCTTTCCTTGAAGGACGTGGCAAGCGCGCCGTGATGGCCGGCAAGCCCGAGCCCGCCACGCACGGCTTCGACGAGGGCGGTGGCATGTTCCTTCTCAAGCTTTTCACCGGTGATGATCGGCACCAGCAGATCGGCTTTCGCCAGCGTCGGAGATCCGAATACGCCGAGATCGCCGGTCACCTCGACTGTAAAATCGTCCTCGCGCAGAAGATCGGCGACAATATGAGCGCATTGCTCCGGCTCATGGCCTTGCCAGCCGCCCCAAACGACCAATGCCTTCCTCATTCGCGCTCTCCCTGCCTGATGGCTGCAGACCGTTGATCATCACATGGTGGTGCAAGCCCCTTAGATCTGGCGGCTATGCAAATCACGCGAATAATTCATGTTTCTTCCTGATCCGGCACAAATTGCGCAGGCGGCGTATCGCTCCCGGTCGAGCGTGGCTTCGGCATTTGACGTATTGTCCGTTGACGCCGATCGCAGTTCCTTCTTTTTATTGACGTGTATCTCGTCTAGGTTTCTCCCATCTCTCAATGAATAGTAAGGGTGGTGCATGGCAGGTGAAACGGTTCTTGTCGTCGGCGGCGCCGGCTATATCGGCTCGCATACGTGCCTCGACCTGGCGAACAAGGGCTATACGCCTGTCGTCTTCGACAATTTTTCGAACGGTCATCGCGAGTTCGTCAAATGGGGGCCGGCTGAGGAAGGCGATATTCGCGATCGCGCCCGTCTGGATGAGGTGCTGGCCAAGCACAAGCCGGCGGCGATCCTGCATTTCGCGGCGCTGATCGAGGTCGGCGAATCGGTCAAGGATCCGGTTTCCTTCTACGAGAACAATGTGATCGGCACGTTGACGCTGCTTTCGGCGGCGCAGGCGGCTGATATCAACGCCTTCGTCTTCTCCTCCACCTGCGCGACCTACGGCCTGCCGCAGAGCGTGCCGCTCGACGAAACGCACCGGCAGGTGCCGATCAATCCTTACGGGCGGACGAAATATATCGTCGAGCAGGCGCTTGCCGATTACGACCAGTACAGGAGCCTGCGCTCGGTGGTGCTGCGCTATTTCAATGCAGCCGGCGCCGATTTCGAGGGCCGGATCGGCGAATGGCATCAGCCGGAAACGCATGCAATACCGCTAGCGATCGACGCGGCGCTCGGCCGCCGTCAGGGTTTCAAGGTGTTCGGCAGCGACTACGAGACGCGCGACGGCACCTGCGTGCGCGACTATATCCATGTGCTCGATCTTGCCGATGCGCATGTGCGCGCCGTCGAATATCTGCTGAAGGGCGGCGATTCCGTCGCGCTCAACCTCGGCACCGGCACCGGCACGACAGTCAAGGAATTGCTCGGCGCCATCGAGGACGTGTCGAACCGGCCTTTCCCGGTCGAATATATTGGCCGTCGCGAAGGCGATTCGCATACGCTGGTCGCCAATAACGACAAGGCGCGCGACGTGCTCGGCTGGGTGCCGCAGTATGATCTGTCTCAGATCATCCGCTCTGCCTGGGACTGGCATGCAAAATCCAACCAGCATTGAGCCAACTAGCATCGAGAAGGCGCGCCGACCGAACATCCTCCTGATCACCGCGGATCAGTGGCGCGGTGATTGCCTGTCGGCCGTCGGCCATGCCTGCGTAAAGACGCCGGGTGTCGATGCGCTGGCGCGCGAAGGTACGCTCTTCCGGCGGCACTATGCCGGGGCGGCACCCTGCTCGCCGGCGCGGGCCACGCTCTATACCGGCCTTTACCAGATGAACCACCGCGTCTGCCGTAACGGTTCGCCGCTCGATGCCCGCTTCGACAATCTGGCGCTGGCCGCCCGGCGGGCGGGATACGACCCGACGCTGTTCGGCTATACGGATACGGCGCCCGATCCGCGCGGGATGGATGCCGGCGATCCGCATCTGACGACCTACGAAGGCGTGCTGCCGGGCTTTACGGCTCGCCAGCTTCTGCCGGAGCATGAGAAACAATGGCTCTCCTGGCTCAGGTCCCGTGGCCATGCGGATGCCGTCAGCCGCGATATCCATATTCCCGTCGGTGCCAGACCCGGAGACATTTCCGATGCGTCACCTGCCTATTCGCGCGACGAGACCCAGACGGCGTTCCTGAGCGGTGAATTCATCCGCTGGATGGGCGAACAGGACAGGCCGTGGTTTGCGCATGTCTCTTTCTTACGTCCGCATCCGCCATTCTCCGTTCCGGAGCCGTTCAACCGGATGTTCACGCCGGGCGAGGGACCGGCTTTTGCACGCGCGGCAAACTGCGAAGCCGAACAGGACAGTCATCCCTATCTCGCCTATGCCATGCCGCGTTCCGAAAAAGGCCACTTTATCCACGGTGCAGCGGGGCCGCTCAGCGGCTGGAACGCCGAAGATTTCGGCGCGATCCGGGCGATCTATTACGGCATGATATCAGAGGTCGATGCGCAGCTCGGCCGTATCTGGCAGGCTCTCAAGGATGCGGGCGTCTGGGACGACACGCTTATTGTCTTCACCTCTGACCACGCCGAGATGGCAGGCGATCACTGGACGCTCGGCAAGGGCGGCTTTTTCGATGGCAGCTATCATATTCCGCTTGTCATTCGCGATCCCGCAAGCAGTGCTGCGGGTGGGGTCGTCGACAAATTCACCAGCGCTGCGGATATTTTTCCGACACTTTGCCAAAGGCTCGGCATCGACGCGAAGAACGGGCTCGATGGCAGGTCGCTCATGCCGTTTGTCAGGGGTGGGAGCGGACAGGGTTGGCGGGATGCGGCATTCTGGGAATTCGATTTCCGCGACATTGCGCATGGCGAGGCCGAGCAGCATTTCCGGCTGCGGTCCAACGAATGCAACCTCGCGGTAATCCGCGACGCGCGGTTCAAATACGTGCATTTTACCGCATTGCCGCCGCTGCTCTTCAATCTTCGCGACGATCCGATGGAGCTCGACAATGTCGCGGCGGATCCGGCCTATGCGGCGATACGGCTCGACTATGCCGAAAAGCTGCTGTCGCTCCGAGCGCGCCATCTCGATCAGACGCTCGCCTATACCGAGCTGACGGAAAGAGGGCTGGTGACGCACCGGCCCTGATAGAGCATCGCCGTCTTCTTCGAATGACGGCGATACTCTCTTTCTCTTTTACGCAATTCCCGGCAAAAGCGTTTCACGCTTTGCCTGGCAAAACCGCTGCACACTTTTGCTGGAATTGCTTTGTTCAGCCGAGATAATCGCGCTTACCGATCGGCGCACCCTGGTTGCGCAGGATGGCGTGGGCCGTCGCGACATGGAAATAGAAATTCGGCAGGGCGAAGGTGGCGATATATTCGTCACCCGGCAGCACGATACCACTCTTTCCCGGCAGGGTGATCTGGCGGGTTTGCGTGTCTTCCAATGCTTCCGCCGAGAAGCCGGCGAGATAGGCGTCGGTCTTTGCCAGGCGCTCGCGCAGGTCGTCGAACGTCTTTTCGTTGTCCTCGAACTTCGGGGCGTCGGTCGCCGTCAGGCGGGCGAGCGCAAATTTGGCGCTGTCGCTGGCGCGTTGATACTGGCCGGAGAGCGGCAGCATGTCGGGCGCCAGGCGAGCGGCGACCAATATTGCAGGATCGATATTCTTTTCCTTCGCATAGGCTTCGGCCTTGTCGAGGTAGGTTTTCAGGCTGGCGAGGCCGCGCTGGAACATCGGAACGGTGAGGCGATACATCGAAATGGACATTTGTCCTGTCTCCAAAATCTTCAAATGATTGGGTCGCGGCGAGAGGTCGAAGGCGCCTGCGGCCGTGAGCCTGCCTTCGATCCTCCCATAGATGGATGCTCGCTTGGTCTTTCACAACACGAGGAATGTGGGCGTCGGTCGTGAGGTCCCACGGCATTTCGCTCTCATCCATATCTCGTCGCCGCTAAAGATACTTGACGCCGTTCCCAGAAAATGGAATGAATATTCCGCAGAACAGATTTAACGGTTTGTTTGTTCCGTTTTGCGGAGCGCCGCGGGAGAGGTGGCGCAGGGGAATTGCGGCTTCAGAGCAAATGCCTGGAGCTCCGGCGTGAGGAGGGTGCAGCCGGGCACCGCTTTGTGGAGGAAGTGAAAATGAAAAAGTTTATCCTGGGCACTGCGATGGCGGTCGTCATGTCGACGGCCGCTCACGCGGAAACTGTCGGCGTCTCGATGGCGAAATTCGACGACAATTTCCTGACGGTTCTGCGCAACGGCATGACCGATTATGCAAAGACACTGAGCGGTGTGACGCTGCAGGTCGAAGACGCACAGAACGACGTTTCCAAGCAGCAAAGCCAGATCCAGAATTTCATCGCCTCCAAGGTCGATGCAATCGTCGTCAACCCTGTCGATACCGATGCGACCACGGCAATGTCGAAGCTCGCGGCCGATGCTGGTATTCCGCTTGTCTATGTCAACCGTGAACCGGTCAACGTCGACACGCTGCCGGACAATCAGGCCTTCGTCGCTTCCAACGAGCAGGAATCCGGCACGCTGGAAACCAAAGAAATCTGCCGCATTCTCGGTGGCAAGGGCAAGGCCGTCGTCATCATGGGCGAGCTCTCCAACCAGGCTGCGCGCATGCGGACGCAGGACATCCATGACGTCATCAAGACGGATGAGTGCAAGGGCCTGGAGATCGTCGAAGAGCAGACCGCCAACTGGGACCGCACCCAGGGCGCCGACCTGATGACCAACTGGCTCTCCAGCGGTATTGAATTCGACGCTGTGATCTCCAACAACGACGAAATGGCGATCGGCGCCATCCAGGCGCTGAAGGCGGCCGGTAAGGATATGAGCAAGGTCGTCGTCGGCGGTGTCGACGCCACGCAGGACGCGCTTGCCGCCATGCAGGCGGGCGATCTCGACGTCACGGTGTTCCAGGATGCCGCCGGCCAGGGAAAGGGCTCGCTCGATGCAGCGCTCAAGCTCGCCAAGGGCGAAAAGATCGAGAAGAAGGTCTACATCCCCTTCCAGCTCGTCACGCCTGCCAACGTCAAGGACTTCGTCAGCAAGAACTGAGGCGAACGGCACACAGGATGCGGGCTTTGCCCGCATCCTTTTCGCCTACCCGTATCCGGAGGAGACGATATGGCCGTCAGCCCGACAACCATGGCCGCCGTGCGCGCAAGCGGCGCGGTCCCGAATGCGGAATATCTCTTGAGCGCCGAGGGTGTCCGCAAGGAATTTCCTGGAGTCGTCGCACTTGACGACGTGCAGTTCCGGCTGAAGCGCGCCACCGTGCATGCGCTGATGGGCGAAAACGGCGCCGGCAAATCGACATTGATGAAGATCCTCGCCGGCATCTACACGCCGGACAAGGGCGATATTCGCCTGAAGGGGATCGAGATCCAGCTGAAATCTCCGCTCGACGCGCTGGAGAACGGCATTGCCATGATCCATCAGGAGCTGAACCTGATGCCGTTCATGACGGTCGCAGAAAATATCTGGATTCGCCGCGAACCGAAGAACCGCCTCGGTTTCATCGATCACGGCGTGATGCACCGCATGACCGAGGAATTGTTTACTCGGCTCAATATCGCCATCGATCCCGATATCGAGGTCCGGTTCCTGTCGGTCGCCAACCGGCAGATGGTCGAGATCGCCAAGGCGGTTTCCTATAATTCCGACGTGTTGATCATGGACGAGCCGACTTCGGCGCTGACGGAGCGCGAGGTCGAGCATCTTTTCCGTATCATCCGCGACCTCAAGGCCCAGGGTATCGGCATCGTCTACATCACCCACAAGATGAACGAGCTTTTCGAGATCGCCGACGAGTTCTCCGTCTTCCGCGACGGCCGATATATCGGCACGCATGCCTCGACCGACGTCACACGCGACGACATCATCCGCATGATGGTCGGGCGCGAGATCACCCAGATGTTTCCCAAGGAAGAGGTGCCGATCGGCGAGGTCGTGCTTTCCGTCAAGGATCTTTGTCTCAAGGGCGTCTTCAATAACGTCTCCTTCGAGGTCAGGGCCGGCGAAATCCTCGGCGTGGCCGGCCTGGTCGGCTCCGGCCGGTCGAATGTCGCCGAAACGCTGTTTGGCGTGACGCCGGCAAGTTCCGGCTCGATCGAGCTCTACGGCAAGCCGGCGGCCATTTCTTCGCCGACCGAGGCCATCCGCAATCGGATGGCGTTCCTGACCGAAGACCGCAAAGATACCGGTTGCCTGCTGATTCTCGATATTCTCGAGAACATGCAGATCGCCGTTCTGCAGGACAGATACGTCAGGGGCGGCTTCGTACAGCAGGGCGCAGTCGAGGCAACCTGCGAAGACATGGCAAAAAAGCTGCGCGTCAAAACGCCCAATCTGTACGAGCGGGTGGAAAATCTTTCGGGCGGCAATCAACAGAAGGTGCTGATCGGGCGCTGGCTGCTCACCAATCCGCGCATTCTCATCCTCGACGAGCCGACGCGCGGCATCGATGTCGGCGCCAAGGCGGAAATCCACCGATTGGTCACGGAAATGGCGCGAGATGGTGTGGCGGTGGTGATGATCTCGTCCGAGATGCCCGAAGTTCTCGGGATGAGCGACCGCATCATGGTCATGCACGAGGGACGCGTGACCGGTTTCCTCAATCGCGACGAAGCAACGCAGATCAAGGTGATGGAGCTGGCTGCGCAGTGATGCGTTGACGGCGATCGCCCAAGGGAGGCTTGACATGACTACCAAGGCAGCAGAGAGCGCGGCTCCGCTCGCAACCCGGCAAAGGCGGCGGCGCATACCGACGGAACTCAGCATTTTCCTTGTGCTCGTCGGCATCGCGCTCATTTACGAAGTGCTCGGCTGGATGTTCATCGGCCAAAGCTTCCTGATGAATTCGCAGCGTCTGACGATCATGATCCTGCAGGTCTCCGTCATCGGCATTATCGCCGTCGGCGTCACGCAGGTCATTATCACCGGCGGCATCGATCTTTCGTCGGGTTCGGTCGTCGGCATGACGGCGATGATCGCAACGAGCTTTGCCCAGTCCTCGACCTGGGGACGGGCCGTTTTTCCCTCGCTGACCGACCTGCCGGCTTTCGTGCCGATCGTCGTTGGTCTGCTGATCGGGGCGGCCGCCGGTCTCGCGAACGGCGCGCTCATCGCCTACACGAAGATCCCGCCGTTCATTGCCACGCTCGGCATGTTCGTTTCGGCCAGAGGTGTCGCGAAGTGGTATACGAAGGGACAGCCGGTTTCGGGGATCACCGAGCAGTTTCATTTCATCGGAACGAAAGCCTGGCCGGTTGTCGTCTTCCTGGTCGTTGCACTGATCTTTCACATTGCGCTGCGCTATACGCGTTATGGAAAGTTCACTTATGCCATCGGCGCGAACCCGCAGGCCGCGCGCGTTTCCGGCATCAACATCGAGGCGCATCTCGTCAAGGTCTATGTGATTGCCGGATTGCTCGCCGGCCTTGCCGGTATCGTCACGGCGGCACGCGCTGAAACCGCACAGGCCAGCATGGGTGTCGGATATGAACTCGACGCGATCGCCGCGACCGTCATCGGCGGCACCTCGCTCACCGGCGGTGTCGGGCGCATCACCGGCACCGTCATCGGCACGATCATTCTCGGCGTCATGACCTCGGGCTTCACGTTCCTCAGGATCGACGCCTATTACCAGGAGATCGTCAAGGGCCTCATCATCGTCGCGGCTGTCGTCATCGACGTCTACAGACAGAAGAAACGCCGCAAGCACTGATTTCTGGCATGCAATGATTTTTTACGGGAGCTTCGGCTCCCGTTTCATTTTCAGCATCGACGGAATTCTGAAAAAAGAGGTGGCGAATTCCGTCAGCTTTTCTATTCTGCCGCTTCATTCGCCCTCTACAGCGCCGCGCGTCTGAAAAGACGCGCAAAGGACGCTGTAGCACTTTGAATGCTGCATAATTTTATTCTTAAATCGATTCTGATTTAAGGGATTATGCAGTAGGGCAGCGCAGGAAGACAGATGCAATTCGTATTTGATGGTCACAACGACGTTCTCCTTCGACTCTGGACACATTCAAAAGATGGCAGCGACCCGATCGCGGAATTCGCAGACGGCACGACGGTCGGCCATATCGATGCGCATCGGGCTAGAGAGGGCGGTCTTTCAGGCGGTCTCTGCGCCATCTATATTCCTTCAGGCGATCTCGTCTTCGCCGATCCGGATGCCGATGGCCGCTATATGACGCCGATGGCGGCCCCTCTCGATCCGCTGCCTTCGCTTGCCATCGCCAATGAAATGGCGGCGATCGCGCTGCGGCTCGACCAGGCCGGCGCCTGGCGGCTCTGCCGGACGGTGAAGGATATCCGCGGCGCCATGGCGGACGACATTTTCGCCGCCGTCATGCATATGGAAGGCTGCGAGGCGATCGGCGCCGATCTCTCGGCGCTGGAGGTGTTCTATGCGGCAGGGCTGCGGTCGCTCGGTCCGGTCTGGAGCCGGCACAATGTCTTCGGTCACGGCGTACCCTTCGCCTTCCCGATGTCGCCGGATACGGCGCCCGGCCTCACCGATGCCGGCTTCGCGCTGGTCAGGGAATGCAATCGTCTCGGTATCCTGATCGACCTTGCCCATATCACCGAGAAGGGTTTCTGGGACGTGGCGAAGAAGACGGACCAGCCGCTGGTCGCCAGCCATTCCAATGCCCACGCCCTGACGCCGGTCGCGCGCAACCTGACGGACAGGCAGCTCGATGCGATCCGCGAAAGCCGCGGGCTCGTCGGCATCAATTATGCCACCGCCATGCTGCGTGCCGATGGCCGCTCGGACAGCGATACGCCGCTTGCCGACATGATCCGCCACATCGACTATCTTGTGAACCGCATCGGCATCGACTGCGTGGCGCTCGGATCGGACTTCGACGGGGCCACCATTCCCGAGGAAATCGGTGATGCAGCCGGTAATCAGAAGCTGATTGCCGCTCTCAGAGAGGTTGGCTATGCTGACGCCGACCTGGCAAAACTTGCCCGTGAAAACTGGCTTCGCATTCTGGCTCAGGCTTGGCGGGAGGACCACGCCTAAGCCTTTCGTATCCAATCAAAAAACAGGGGAACAGACCATGATGATGACCAAGCTCAACCGCAATTTCCGCATGCTTTCCGCGGGAGCTGCGCTTTCACTGCTGATGATGGCCGCATCCTCGGCCTTTGCCGAGACGCCGAAGGATACGCTGGTCGAAGGCTTCGCCATCGACGACATCATCACGATGGATCCGGGCGAGGCTTTCGAGCTTTCGACGGCCGAAATCACCACCAACAGCTACAGCCTGCTCGTCCGTCTCGACATGGACGACACGTCCAAGGTGAAGGGCGATCTGGCCGAGAGCTGGAGCGTTTCCGATGACGGCCTTACCTATACGTTCAAGCTGAAGTCAGGCCTGAAATTCGCCTCCGGCAACCCGATCACCGCCGAAGACGTCGCTTATTCGTTCGAGCGTGCCGTCAAGCTCGACAAGAGCCCGGCCTTCATCCTCACCCAGTTCGGCCTGACCGGCGACAACGTCACGGAAAAGGCCAAGGCGGCCGATGCCGGCACCTTCGTCTTCACGGTCGACAAGGCCTATGCACCGAGTTTCGTGCTCAACTGCCTGACGGCAACCGTCGCTTCCGTCGTCGACAAGAAGCTGGTGCTGGAGCATGTGAAGGCGGTGACGCCCGATGCCGACCACAAATACGACAACGACTTCGGCAATGAATGGCTGAAGACCGGCTATGCCGGCTCGGGTCCCTATAAGATGCGCGAATGGCGCGCCAACGAAGTCGTCGTGCTGGAGCGCAACGACAATTATTATGGCGACAAGGCAAAGCTCAACCGCGTCATCTACCGCTACATGAAGGAAAGCGCTGCCCAACGCCTGGCGCTCGAAGCCGGTGATATCGATATCGCCCGTAATCTCGAGCCGGGCGATATCGACGCGGTTTCGAAGAATGCCGATCTGGCGACAACGAGTGCGCCGAAGGGCACGATCTATTATGTCAGCCTGAACAACAAGAACGAGAACCTGAAGAAGCCGGAAGTCCAGGAAGCCTTCAAATATCTGGTCGATTACGATGCGATCGGCGCAACGCTGATCAAGGGTATCGGCGAGATCCATCAGACCTTCCTGCCAAAGGGTCAGCTCGGCGCACTCGACGAGAATCCCTACAAGCTCGATGTCGCCAAGGCCAAGGAACTGCTGGCCAAGGCCGGCGTACCCGACGGTTTCTCGATCACGATGGACGTGCGCAACAGCCAACCGGTGACTGGTATCGCCGAATCCATGCAGCAGACGCTGGCGCAGGCCGGCGTGAAGATGGAAATCATCCCCGGCGACGGCAAGCAGACGCTGACCAAGTACCGCGCCCGTACCCATGACATGTATATCGGCCAATGGGGTTCGGACTATTTCGACCCGAATTCCAATGCCGACACCTTTACCGGCAATCCTGACAATTCCGATGCCGGCACGGTGAAGACGCTCGCATGGCGCAACACCTGGGAAGCGCCGGAGCTCGACAAGCAAGCCAAGGCAGCACTTCTGGAACGCGACGCTGCCAAGCGCGCCGCCATATATCAGGACATCCAGAAGAAGTATCTGGCAAACAGCCCCTTCGTCTTCATCTTCCAGCAAACCGAGGTGGCCGGCTACCGCAAGAGCGTGAAGGACTTCAAGCTGGGTCCGAGCTTCGACACCAATTTCGTCGGTCCGATCGCCAAGGAATAGTCCGGCAGGATTGGTCGCTTGAGCACCGTCGAAACAACGCAGGAGGCGCGGCCCCGAAAGGGCCGTGCTAGGGCCTTTGCAAAGGCGTTAGGGCGGTTTCTGTTTGCCGCCGTCACCACCTATCTCGGCCTTCTGGCCGTCACCTTTTTCATCGGCCGCGTCGTGCCGATCGATCCCGTGCTCGCCATCCTCGGCGACCGCGCGCCCAACCATGTCGTCGAGCGCGTACGCCAGGAAATGGGCTTCAATCTGCCGCTCTATCAGCAGTTCTTCATCTATATCAAAGGCATCCTGTCCGGTGACTTCGGCAATTCGGTGCTGACGACCAATCCTGTGATGGTCGATATCCGCCGTGTCCTGCCGGCGACAATCGAGCTCGCAACGCTCGGAACGATCATCGGCGCCGTTGTCGGCGTACCGCTCGGCGTTCTCGCCGCCGTGCGCCGCGGCAGCATTGTCGACCAGGTGGTGCGCGTCGTCGGCCTCATCGGTTATTCGGTGCCGATCTTCTGGCTGGCGCTGATCTCGCTCGTCATCTTCTATGCGCGACTGCGCTGGGTGGCCTTTCCCGGCCGCATCGACATCGTCTTCGAATATACGTTCACGCCGATCACCGGCCTCTACCTGCTCGACAGCGCCTGGCAGGGGCAATGGGATGTCTTCTATGATGTCTTCCGCCACATCATCCTGCCGGCCTCGCTGCTCGGCTATTTCTCGCTCGCCTATATCAGCCGCATGACGCGCAGCTTCATGCTGAACGAGCTTTCCCAGGAATATATCGTTGCCGCCCGCGCCAAAGGGCTTTCGGAAACGCGGGTGATCTGGGGCCATGCGCTACGCAATGCCGCTGTGCCGCTCGTCACCGTGATTGCGCTTTCCTATGCCGGCCTGCTCGAAGGATCGGTGTTGACCGAGACCGTTTTTTCCTGGCCGGGCATCGGGCTCTACATCACCAATTCGCTGCAGAACGCCGATATGAACGCCGTGCTCGGCGGCACGATCGTCATCGGTACGGTCTTCATCGGCATCAACCTTCTGTCCGATCTTCTCTACCGGACGCTTGATCCGAGGACGCGAAACCGATGACGGCCAATGCCAGCCCATCTCCTGCGATGAGCCGCCGCGAATGGCTGCTTTCCGACCGGCCGCAATCGCGCCTGCAAGCCCGCCTCGGCCGCACTTATGTCACCTGGCGGCAGTTCACGGCAAACAGGCTCGCGGTCGTCGGCCTGCTGATCATCGTGGCGCTGCTTTTCATCGCCGCCTTTGCCGATGTGCTCGCCACGCATAATCCCGTTGTCGGCGATCTGCGCAATGCTCGGCTGCTGCCGCCCGGCACGGGGGGATTCTGGCTCGGTTCGGATGATCAGGGCCGTGATATCTATTCGCGGCTGATCTACGGATCGCGATTGACGTTGCTCGTCGTCGTGCTCGTCGCCGTCATCTCCGCGCCGGTCGGCCTGATTGTCGGCACGGTCTCCGGTTATGCCGGAGGCTGGGTGGATGCGACGCTGATGCGCATCACCGATATCTTCCTCGCCTTTCCGAAGCTGGTGCTGGCGCTCGCCTTTGTCGCAGCCCTCGGTCCCGGCATCCAGAACGCGATCATCGCCATCGCCATTACATCGTGGCCGCCCTATGCTCGCATTGCGCGCGCCGAGACGCTGACGGTCCGGCGGTCGGACTATATTTCGGCGGTGAGGCTGATGGGCGCCTCGCCGCTTCGCATTATCGTGCGGCATGTCATGCCGCTCTGCATTTCCTCGCTGATCGTGCGTGTGACGCTCGACATGGCGGGCATCATCCTGACGGCGGCCGGTCTCGGTTTCCTAGGCCTGGGGGCGCAGCCGCCGCTGCCAGAATGGGGTGCGATGATCGCCTCGGGACGGCGCTTCATCCTCGATCAATGGTGGGTCGCGGCGATGCCCGGCATCGCCATCCTCATCGTCAGCCTCGGCTTCAATCTTCTCGGCGACGGCCTGCGCGACGCGCTCGATCCGAAGGAGAGCGGCCAATGACCACACTTCTAACCGTGGACAAACTCAAGGTCAGCTACCCCACGCGCACCGGCGTGATCGAGGCCGTGCGCGGCGTCTCCTTCACGCTCGGCAAGGAAAGGCTCGGCATCGTCGGCGAATCCGGTTCCGGCAAGTCGCAGACCGGACGGGCGATCATGGGCCTAACGCCGAAACACGGTATCGTCACGGCCGACAGGCTTAATTTCAACGGCATCGATCTCATCAATGCGTCTGCCGGCGAAAGGCGCAGGCTGCGCGGCAAGCGCATCGCCATGATCCTGCAGGATCCGAAATATTCGCTCGATCCCGTCATGTCGATCGGACGGCAGATCTGCGAAACGCTGCGCACGCATGAGAAGGTCGGCAAGGCGGAGGCGCGCGATCGCGCGCTCGCCATGCTGGAAGCGGTGCAGATCCGCGATCCGAAACGTGTCTTCGACCTGCATCCGCACGAGGTTTCGGGCGGCATGGGGCAGCGTGCGATGATCGCCATGATGCTGATTGCCGGGCCTGAACTGCTGATTGCCGACGAGCCGACCTCGGCGCTTGACGTGACGGTGCAACTCGATGTGCTGCGGATCATGGACAGGCTGGTGTCCGAGCGCGGCATGGGGCTGATCTTCGTCTCCCACGATCTGAGGCTGGTCTCCTCCTTTTGCGACCGCGTCATCGTCATGTATGCCGGCAAGGTCGTCGAGGAGCTGGCGGCGGCCGATCTCAAACATGCGCAGCATCCCTATACACAGGGGCTGCTGAACTGCATGCCCGAGATCGGCGCGAACCGTCATCCTTTGCCGGTGCTCGACCGCAAGCCGGAGTGGGCGGCATGAGCGCAGCTCTCGAGATCGACGATCTCAGCGTCGTTTACGACCATTTTCATGCGCTGAAGGATGTCAGCATTACTGTCGAACGCGGCGAATCCTTTGGTCTCGTCGGCGAGTCCGGCTCGGGAAAATCGACCTTGCTGCGGGCCGTTGCCGGACTTGCGCCGATCAGCGGCGGCGCGATCAACATCGATGGCGAGGCGCTGAAAGGTTCGAAGCGCAGCAAAGTCTTCTATCGACGCGTGCAAATGGTCTTCCAGGATCCTTATGGTTCGCTGCATCCGCGCCAGACGATCGATCGGCTTCTGCTCGAACCGCTTGCGATCCACGGCATCGCCGACAGCGAGAAGCGGATCGCCCGCGCGCTGGACGAGGTCGGCCTCGGCAATGGTTTCCGTTTCCGCTACCCGCATCAGCTCTCCGGCGGCCAGCGCCAGCGCGTGGCGATCGCTCGGGCGCTGATCGTGGAACCGTCGATCCTGCTGCTCGACGAGCCGACATCGGCGCTCGACGCCTCGGTGCAGGCCGAGGTGCTGAACCTGCTGGAAGAGATCCGACGCGACCGCAAGCTCACCTTCGTGATGGTCAGCCATGATCTCGGGGTCGTCACCCATATGTGTGAAAGGCTCGCCGTGATGCGCAACGGCGCCGTCGTCGAGCGGCTGAGCTCGCAAGAACTGGCGCAAGGCGCGGTTCACGAGGAATATACGAGAAATTTGATGATCGCGAGCAAGGGTTTCGTCAAAGCCTGAAAGTCAATCTTTTCAAACCGTTGAAAAGAAAAGACCGGCAGCGGTGTTAAGGATAATGCTTCCCTAAAAGACGACCATTCAGCTAGACTATTGACAGCTGCCTCGCTTCTGTCATGATCCCGTTAACGATTGTTAGCTTTCGTGATCGATGGAGGTTGATGCATGTTCTTTCTCGGTGGGATGACCATGGGTTACCTCGATCCTCCTGTTCGAGCCGATCGCCGGGAACAGATTTCGGCATCCATTCCTGCGGAAAAGGACCGTCGGCTGATCGAGACTTCCTCCAACCCGTCGCAGAACGAGAACGCCGTCGAGCGCTCGTTGATCTGGGCATGGCGCACGCTCTGCTAAAAGGGCTGGTTGAATTTTCTCTTCCGCTCGCTCTAGACGGAAATTTATCTCTACCTACTTGATAGAGAAAGTAAGAATATAAACGCGAGCCGCACAACCGGCCGCACGAGAACAACGGAGGCGACATATGGCAGATCTGGGTATTTCGCATGCTCACGTGAACCAGTATGGTTCCGTACCGACTAAGAAGCCGCTTACCACACGCCACAGGCTTCAGACGATGCTCCACGGCGCGATCTTCACTGCAGCATTCCTGTTCGTCGTAGCCATGGTTTGCGGCGTCGTCGGATAATCCGGCCTGAGCAAGCGTCGGCAGATGCCGGCGCTGCGGCGGTTTCCGCCTTTATTGAATTTCGGAACATTTAATTTGTCTCGGCATTCTCCTGGCACTCGAATGTCAAAGGGAGAATGGTCACGAGAGGCATTTTGGCATGGCGATCGGCATTCCGATCCCCATCATTCTTCCGTACTTTTTTTCACGCCATCCAAAACACGCCCGAGCGATCTTGATCTCAAACGGAAGCGGCGTGGGTCACAAGCCGTCCAAACCGCCGCCACGCATGGTCAGGCGCTCATGCGTCTTTCGTTTTTCTGAAATCGAAGAGCTCTTGCCTTGTCGGAACCAGGTGCCGGCATTTTCGTTATTTCCACCGCCCAGACAAGCTCGCCGGGCCGCGGCGCATGTCTCTTGACTTGAATTTTCCCGAGGGTGTCCAAATTTTCGACATGGCTTTCGCGCAGAGGGTATCGATGGTCTTGATCCCGTCGGGTCACGTCCTGATCAGGGCGTAGCCCGTTTGTATTGCTTGGCCCGAGTGTCGTTCACCCCGGCTTCATCGATCTTTGAAGAATAGGGCCCCGTTCATGTAGCAGTCATGATAAGCAGTGCAAAAGGCTGAGCAAAACAGCCATAACTTCGTTTGGATCCAGAACCGAACCCATGTCTATTTCTCATCTTTCTCCGAGCCTTCCGCGCGAACCCGATATGAAGCAGATCGATCACAACGGTTCGATCCGTTCGACCTATCTGTCGATCGAGGACATCAAGGCGATGGGCGATGCGGTCGCCCGCAACGGCGTCGACCAGCTGCCGGCTTTCGCCCCCTTCGATTTCTTTGCGCGCCATAAGGAAAACGAGAAGGAAATCCTGCGCGTCTACCGGACCACGGCGACCGACGTCGAGGCCGGCGAGACGATCACGCCGGCGGCAGAATGGCTGCTGGATAATCACTATATCGTCGAAGAGGCGATCCAGGAGGTGCGGCGCGACTTCCCCCGGCGATTCTATCGCGAATTGCCGACCATGGTCGTCGGCGGCGTCGAGGTGCCGCGCACCCTCGTACTTGCCTGGCTCTATGTCGCCCATACCCACAGCACGATCTCGCAGGAAAGTCTGACGGCGCTGGTCGACGGCTTCCAGGCCAGCGAGACGCTGAGGATCGGCGAACTCTGGGCGTTGCCCTCTCTCGTGCGCTACGTGCTCGTGGAAAACCTTCGCCGTATTTCGAGCCGCGTCGAAGCCAGCCGCCGGCTGCGCCGCCGCGCCAACGAGGCGGCCGACGAATTGGTGCGCCTGACCGATCCGGCCGGGGCGGCCGCCTATCTGAAGACGCTGGAACCGCTTGCCGAGGACAATACCTTCTCGACGCAGTTCCTCTATCGCTTGCGCGACGGCTCGCAGACGTCGAGCCTGGCGATCACCTGGCTTGACGAGCGGTTGGAAGAGCTCGGCCGCAACACCGAAGAGGCGACCACGGCCGAACACAGCCGGCTCTCTTCTGGCAACGTGACGATGGGCAACATCATCCGCAGCCTTCGCGAGATCGATGATGCCGAATGGTCGGTCTGGGTCGAGCAGGTCAGCCATGTCGACAAGCTGCTCTGGGAGCATTCGGATTACGGCATCCTCGATTCCGGCTCGCGCAACAAATATCGCAAGCAGATCGAGAAGCTGGCCAAGCGCTCGCCGCTGTCGGAAATGGAAATCGCCCAGCTGGCGCTCGACATGACCGATGCCGCCAAGGCCTCCGACGAGCCGCAGCCGCATGAGCCGAATGTCGGCGGCTTCCTGTCGGGCGCGCAGCGGCCGAAGCTCGAGGCGCGGGCGAATTATCGCCCGACGGTCACCCAGCATTTCGTGCGCGCTGTGCGCCGGTTCAACTGGCTGGCGATTGCCGTGCCCGTCATGCTGCTGACGGTTATCGCCATGGCGATCGTCGGCAAGTTCATGGCGAATGCCGGCATGGGTGCGGTCGAAATCGCCCTGCTGCTGATCATGTTCTCGGTGCCGGCGTCGGAAGGGGCGACAGGCCTCTTCAACACCTTGCTGTCCTTCTTCGTGACGCCGGCGCGCCTCGTCGGTTACGAGTTCAAGGAAGGCATTCCGGAAGATGCGCGCACGCTGCTCGTCGTGCCCTGCCTGATCTCGAACCGCGACAGTGTCGACGACCACGTACGCAATCTCGAGGTCCATTATCTCGCCAATCCGCGCGGCGAGATCTATTTCGCGATGCTGAGCGACTGGCCAGACAGCGACGTCGAGGAAACGCCTGCCGATCTCGAGGTTCTCGATTATGCCAGGCGCGAAATCGCCAATCTCTCCGCTCGTTATGCCTATGACGGCAAGACGCGTTTCTATCTGTTGCATCGCCGCCGCCTCTACAATCCCTCGGAAGGCGTCTGGATGGGCTGGGAACGCAAGCGCGGCAAGCTGCATGAGCTGAACATGCTTCTGCGCGGCGACCGCGACACGACCTACCTGCCGGGCGCCAATACCGTGCCGGCCAATGTGCAATATGTCATGACGCTCGATGCCGATACGCGCCTGATGCGCGATGCCGTCACCAAGCTCGTCGGCAAGCTCTATCATCCGATCAACCGCCCGGTCATCAACCCGAAAACCGGCCGCGTCGAAAGTGGCTATGGCGTGCTGCAGCCGCGTGTCACCCCGTCGCTGACGACGGGCAAGGACGCGTCGGTCTTCCAGCGCGTCTTTTCGATCAACCGCGGCCTCGATCCTTATGTCTTCACCGTTTCCGACGTCTATCAGGATCTCGCCGGCGAAGGCACCTTCACCGGCAAGGGCCTTTACCATGTCGATGCCTTCGAAGCGTCGCTGAAGGGCCGGATCGACGAGAACTCCGTGCTCAGCCACGATCTTCTCGAAGGTTCGATGGCGCGTTGCGCGCTCGTCACAGATCTCGAACTGGTGGAGGATTTCCCGATCCGCTATGAGGTGGAAACCTCGCGCCAGCATCGCTGGGCGCGTGGCGACTGGCAGCTTCTCCCCTACATGTTCAATCCGAAATACGGCGTCACGGCACTCGGCCGCTGGAAGATGTTCGACAATCTGCGCCGCTCGCTGACGCCGATCGCCTGGTTCTTCGCCTCGGTGCTCGGCTGGTATTTCATGGGGCCGCTCGGCGCGCTCATCTGGCAGATTCTGCTGATCTTCTGCCTCTTCGTCGCGCCGACACTGTCGCTCATAAACGGCATCATCCCGCGCACCAGCGATATCATTGCCCGCGCTCATCTCTATACGGTCTGGGCCGATATCACGGCCGCCAATGCGCAGGTTGCGCTGCGCATCGTCTTCATCGCCGATTCGGCTTGCATGATGGCGGATGCGATCGGCCGTTCGCTCTACCGCCTGTTCGTCAGCCGCAAGCTGATGCTGCAATGGCGGACCGCCGCCAGCGTTCAGGCCGGCGGCCAGGGCACGTTGATCTCCTACTACAAGGCGATGTGGCATGCACCGGCGCTGGCTCTGCTGGCACTCGGTTTCGCAGCCCTTCCCGGCGACAACGCCTTCCTCGTCGGCATTCCCTTCGCGCTGCTGTGGATATTATCGCCGGTTGTCGCCTGGTATGTCAGCCAGTCGGCGGAGACCGAGGACCGGCTCGAGGTTGCCGATTCCGTGTCGAGCGAACTGCGCAAGATCGCCCGGCGCACCTGGCGCTATTTCGAGACCTTCACGACGGCCGAGCAGAACTATCTGCCGCCGGACAATATCCAGGAAACGCCGCATGTGATCGTTGCGGCGCGCACCTCGCCGACCAATATCGGCGTTTATCTGCTTTCCGTCGTCTCCGGCCGGCATTTCGGCTGGTTCTCCTTCGAGGAGACGCTCGAGCGGCTGGAGCAGACGATCGCGACGATCGACAAAATGGAGAAATTCCGCGGTCACCTGTTCAACTGGTACCACACCGATACGCTGCAGACGCTTGGTCCTCGTTATGTCTCGGCCGTCGACAGCGGCAATCTCGCCGGCCATCTGATCGCCATTTCATCGGCCTGCCGCAACTGGGCCGAGGCGCCGTCCGCTCATATGCAGGGCAATCTCGACGGCGTTGGCGACACGGCCGGCATTCTCGGCGAAGTGCTGGCGGACCTGCCCGACGATCGCAAGACCGTGCGCCCGCTGCGCCGACGCCTGGAGGAGCGCATTGTCGGTTTCCAGAACGCGCTTGCCGCCGTCAAGCGCGAGCACGAATTCGCCTCCATCCGTATCATCAACCTCGCCGTTCTCGCGCGTGACATCGAGAAGCTCGCCGCCAATCTCGACCATGAGGTCAAGTCGAAGCAGAGCGAAGAGGTCACCTTGTGGGCGGCATCGCTGGTGAAGGTCTGCGAGGCGCATATTTCCGACAGCACCTTCGATCTTTCCAAGGTCGATGCGCTGAGGCCGCGGCTGGTGGCGCTGCGCGACAAGGCGCGCGATCTCGCCTTCTCGATGGATTTCGGCTTCCTGTTCCGGCCAGAGCGGCGTCTGCTGTCGATCGGCTATCGCGTCGAAAGCGGTGAACTCGACCAGGCCTGCTATGACCTTCTCGCCTCGGAATGCCGCCTGACCAGCCTCTTCGGCATCGCCAAGGGCGATCTGCCGACGGAACACTGGTACCGCCTCGGCCGTCAGGTCGTGCCTGTGGGGTCGCGCGGCGCGCTGGTTTCCTGGTCCGGCTCGATGTTCGAATATCTGATGCCGCCGCTCGTCATGCAGGAGCGCGGTGGGGGGATTCTCAACCAGACGAACAATCTGGTCGTCGTCGAGCAGATGAACTACGCCCGCAAGCTCGGTATTCCGTGGGGCATTTCGGAAGCGGCCTTCAATGCCCGCGACCATAACCTCAACTATCAGTACACGAATTTCGGCGTGCCGACGCTCGGCCTGAAGCGCGGTCTCGGCCACAACGCCGTCATCGCGCCCTACGCCTCGCTGCTCGCCGCCCAGTACGACCCGCCGGCCGCGCTGGAAAACCTGCAGAGGCTGCGCAAGGTCGGTGCACTCGGCAAGTTCGGCTTCCACGACGCCGTCGACTTCACGCCGACGCGCGTGCCGGAAGGCAAGAAATGCGCGGTGGTCTACAATTATTATGCCCACCATCACGGCATGTCGATCGCGGCGGTCGCCAACGTCGCCTTCAACGGTCATCTGCGCGAGCTCTTTCACGCCGATCCCGTCATCGAGGCGGCGGAACTGCTGCTGCAGGAAAAGGCGCCGCGCGACATTCCCGTCATGAGCGGCAAGCACGAGTCCGACACGCCCGCCAGCATCCAGGACGATCTCCTACGGCCGGAGCTCAGGAAGATCAGCGATCCGGCTTCCCGCGACCGCGAACTCGTGTTCCTGTCGAACGGTCATTATTCGGTGATGCTGACGGCGACGGGCGCCGGTTATTCCCGCTGGAACAATCTTTCCGTTTCCCGTTGGAAGCCTGATCCGACTGAAGACCGCTGGGGCAGTTTCATCTTCCTGCGCGATACCGCCACCAATGAATGGTGGTCGGCGACATCAGAGCCGAAGGGCGTCGAAGGCGAAAAGATCAAGGTCGAATTCGCCGACGAGAAGGCGCAGTTCACCAAGATGGTCGGCGACCTCACAAGCGAGGTGGAGTGCATCGTCGCGACCGAGCATGATGCCGAGGCCCGCCGCGTCACCCTGCTCAACATGGGCACGGAAGACCGTTTCATCGAGGTCACCTCCTATCTCGAACCGGTGATCACCTCCGACGATACCGACAATGCGCATCCGGCATTCGCCCGCATGTTCGTCAAGACAGAGATCGGCAAGCGCGGCGACGTCATCCGCGCCGAACGCAACAAGCGCGATCCGAACGAGCCGAACATCAGCATCGCGCATCTGATCGTCGACAATGCCGGCGACACCCGCCATACCGAATTCGAGACCGACCGGCGCAAGTTCATCGGCCGTGGCCGCAGTCTTGCCGATGCGGCGGCCTTCGATCCGGGTGCCACGCTTTCCGGCAGCGACGGCTTCATGCTTGATGCCGTGATGTCGCTGCGCCGCACCGTCCGCGTACCGGCCGGCAAGAAAGTCAGCGTGATCTTTTGGACGATTGCGGCGCCAAGCCGCGAGGAAGTCGACAAGGCGGTTAATCGCTACCGTCATCCCGATGCCTTCACCCACGAGCTCGTCCAGGCCTGGACACGCACGCAGGTGCAGATGCGCCATGTCGGCGTCACCTCCCAGCAGGCGGCGGCCTTCCAGCATCTCGGACGCTACCTCGTCTATCCCGACATGCAGCTGCGCAAGGACGAGGCGACCGTCGAGGCCGGCCTGCAGTCGCAATCAGCGCTCTGGCCGCTGGCAATCTCCGGCGACTTCCCGATCTTCACGCTGCGCATCAACGACGACATGGATCTCGACATCGCCCGCGAGGCGCTGCTGGCGCAGGAATATCTGCGTTCGCGCGGCGTCACCGCCGATCTGGTGATCATGAACGAACGCGCTTCGTCCTATGCGCAAGATATGCAGCATGCGCTCGACGCCATGTGCGAAAACGTGCGCCGCATGGGCCAGGCCGACGGGTTGCGCCAGCATATCTTTGCGGTTCGCAAGGACCTGATGGAGGAAGCCACCTATCATGCGCTGATCGCGGCTTCCCGCGTCACGCTGCATACCAAGAACGGCAAGGTGGTCGATCAGATCAACCGCGCTGTCGCGCTGTTTGTACCCTCCAAGGAGGAGCTGCAGGAGATGGAACGGGCCGAGCGCAACAAAGCCCCCGTCAAGCGTATCGCGCCGGTGCCGCCAGCTGTCGTGCCGGCCGTCGTCATCGAGGAGGAAGGCGATCTCGACTTCTGGAACGGCATCGGCGGCTTTGCCCGCGACGGGCGCGAATATGTCGTTCGGCTGCCTGGAGGTCATGCGACGCCGCAGCCCTGGATCAATGTCATCTCCAATGACAAGTTCGGCTTCCATGTGTCGGCCGAGGGCTCAGGCTTCACCTGGAGCGCCAATTCGCGCGACTATCAGCTGACCTCCTGGTCGAACGATGCCGTGGTCAACCGTTCGGGCGAGGCATTCTATCTCACCGATCTGGACAGCGGTGCCGTCATGACGCCGTTTGCAGCGCTTTCCCGCCGCCCGGACATCCGCTTCGAAGCCCGCCACGGGCTCGGTTATTCCGTCTTCTCCAGCGTTCAGCACGATATCGCGCTCGAGCTGACACAGACGATCGACCGCGAAAAGCCGGTGAAACTGCAGCGCCTGCGCTTGCGCAATACCGGTTCGGCTAGCCGTAAGCTGCGTCTCTACGGTTATGTCGAATGGGTCCTCGGCAGCAATCCGGCCCGCACGGTGCCTTTCATCCTGTCGAGCCATGACGAGGAGACGGGGGCGCTGTTTGCCACCAATCCCTACAGCATCGATTTTTCCAACCGCACCGCCTTTTTCGCGGCGAGCGAGACGCTTTCGAGCTTCTCGGCAAGCCGGCGCGAATTCATCGGCAAGGCGGGAACGATCCAGACGCCGCAGGCCGTCACCTCCGCCGCTGCCCTTTCCGGTACGACCGATCTCGACGGTGATCCGGCCGCGGCGCTTGCGATCGACATCGAGCTCGGCGCCGGCGAGGAGCGCCACTTCACCTTCTTCCTCGGCGATACGCCAACGGAAGAAGAAGCGCGCGCCGTCATCGCCGATATCCGCAAGGCTTCGTTCGACGATGCCGTCGAGGCGAACCGCGCCTTCTGGCAAGACTTCACCGGCAGGCTGCAGATATCGACGCCGGATCGTGGGATGAACAATCTCGTCAATACCTGGCTGCCGTATCAGAGCCTCGGCTGCCGCATCATGGCGCGCACCGCCTTCTACCAGGCAAGCGGAGCCTTCGGCTTCCGCGATCAGCTGCAGGACACGCTGGCCTTCGTGTTGCACGAACCCTCGCTTGCCCGCCGGCAGATCCTGAATGCCGCTTCGCGGCAATTCCGCGAAGGCGATGTCCAGCATTGGTGGCTGCCGGGAACGGGTGCCGGCGTGCGCACGCTGATCTCGGACGACGTCGTCTGGCTCAGCTATGCAATCCATCACTATTGCAGCGTTACCGGCGACAAGGACGTGCTCGACGAGGAGATCGCCTTCCTGGAAGGGCCGGCACTGCTCGAAGGCCAGCACGACTCCTTCTACAAGCCGGAAATTTCCGAGGACAAGGCGAGCGTCTACGAACACGCGGCGCTGGCGCTCGATCTCGCCATCGCCCGCAAGGGGGAAAACGGCCTGCCGCTATTCCTTGGCGGCGACTGGAACGACGGCATGAACCGCGTCGGCATCGGTGGGCGCGGCACCAGCGTCTGGCTCGGCTGGTTCCTGGCGGGCGCCTTGCGCTCCTTCATTCCCTATGCCGAAGAGCGCGGCGACACGGTCCGGGCAGAGCGCTGGTCGGCGCATCTCACCGAGCTGAAGAAGGCGCTCGAAACAGCGGCCTGGGATGGCGGCTACTATCGCCGCGGCACGTTCGACGACGGTGCACTGCTGGGCTCCAGGGAAAGTCCGGAATGCCGGATCGATTCGATCGCGCAGTCCTGGAGCGTGCTGTCGGGCGAGGGCGATCCGGCCCGCGCCGTCACGGCAATGGAGGCCGTGCTCGATCAGCTGGTCGACGAGGATGCCCGGATCATCCGGCTGTTCACGCCACCTTTCATCAATTCCGCTAGGGATCCCGGCTATATCAAGGCCTATCCGCCGGGTGTGCGCGAAAATGGTGGGCAATATACCCATGCCGCAACCTGGGTGGTGATGGCGCTGGCGGAGCTGAAGCGGGGCGACGATGCTTTCCGCTGTTTCCAGATCCTCAATCCGATCACCCACTCGCTCGACAAGGCTTCAGCGGAGCAATACCGCGTCGAACCCTATGTCGTCGCGGCTGACGTCTACGGCCATGATCCCTATACGTCGCGCGGCGGCTGGACCTGGTATACCGGGTCTGCCGGCTGGCTCTACCGTGCCGCCGTCGAGGGCATCCTCGGCATCCGGCTGCAGGACGGCCGGCTCTATGTGCGCCCGTCGCTCCCGTCGGAATGGGACGGTTTTGCGGCAGAGGTGGAGCAAGGCGGCGGCAAATACCGCATTTCGGTCTCAAAAGCGTCCAATGACAGCGGCTACACTCTGTCAATCAACGGCTGCGAAGTCACCGATCCCGAAGAGGGATATCCGCTCGGATAACAGCGTTCTCCACGCTGAAAAACACGGCGATTCGCGACGGCCAAAAAGGGAACCCTTTTGGCCGTCGTCGCGTTTGCAAATCGGATAATAAGGAGAAACCCATGGCAAGCACGCCGACCGAAGCCATCGTCACGGGGCGCAGTTCCCTATCCGCAGCTGCGCCAGTGCGTGACACGAGGCTCGACGTCTTGCGCGGCGTGGCGCTGATCATGATCTTCATCAATCATGTTCCCGGACAGATCTTCGAATATGTGACGACGAAGAATTTCGGTTTCTCCGATGCCGCCGAAGCCTTCGTGCTGATCTCGGGCATTGCCGTCGGCCTTGCCTATGGGTCCCGCTTCCAGCCAGGCAACCGGCTGACGGTGGCGATCAAGGCGGTAAAGCGCGCCTTTACGCTCTATCTCGCCCATATGATCACCACCTTCATGACGCTGGCGCTCTTCATCTGCGGTGCATGGCTGTTCCATCGGCCGGGATTGCTGGTTGAAATCAATATCCTGGCGGTTCTGATGAACCTAAAGGAAGGCATTCCGGCACTGCTCCTGCTCGGCCACCAGATCGGCTACAACAATATCCTGCCGATGTACGGCGCGCTGATGCTGATGGTGCCTATTATCCTGCTCTTAAATGCGCGCAGCCCTTGGCTGGCGCTCGGCGTATCGGCCACGGTCTGGCTGCTTGCGGGCATCTATGAAGTGGCGCCGCACAACATGCTGATCGAGAGCTACTGGTTCCTCAATCCGCTCTCCTGGCAGTTCCTATTTTCGATCGGCATCGTCTCGATGCTGCATATCAAGCGCGGCGGCACGATCCCGCAGCATCCGCTGCTGCTGACGGCCGCTGCCGGTTACGTCGTGCTGTCCTTCGTCTGGGTGACCGGCCATCTCTGGATTTTCGGCAACTCGCTGGCAGCACTCGGCCTGCCGACTGTTATCACCGGTTTCGACAAGACCTTCCTGTCGCTGCCGCGGCTGCTGCATGTGCTGGCGCTGACCTATCTCGTTATCAGCATCCCCGCGCTCTCGCGTATCCTGCGCCGTCCTGTGGACCATCCGCTGACGATCCTCGGCCGCCATTCGCTGAACATCTTCGTCGCCGGCACGATCCTCGCCATGATCGGCCAGGTGGTGCTCTACATCACCAACAAGGACCAACTGGTCGGTCCGCTCTTCGTGATTGCAGGGATCGCGATACAATTCGCCTATGCCTATTATCTCGAGCGCAAACGCCAGCAGGGCAAGGTCAAGGGGAAACTTGTCACCGATACCGCCACCATCCCCGTTCGGGTCCGCATTGGCGGAACGGCAAATGCCTATCGCCGGAACGATCGGAAATAGGGCTCGGATTTTTCCCGACATGAAGGAGCCGGTGGCCGATGGCCGCCGGCTCAATTTTTATGGACGAGGATGTTCACCAGCTTGCCGAAGGGATCGCGCACATAAAAGCGCCTGACGCCCCAAGGCTCGTCGGCCGGGCCGTACTCGATCGGGAAGCCTGAGGCCGACATCGCCGCGAAAGCAGCATCGAGGTCATCGACTTCGATCGAGAGGTCGGGCACCTCCGTTCCGGAACCGCCTTCACTGGCGATGCTGAGCTGAACGTTCATCGAGCGCGCCGCGCCGAACGTCGTGATCCACCCGTGATCCATGATGACGTCAAGACCGAGGATATCCTGATAGAAGCGCCGGGCCGGGGTGATATCCGCTGCCTGGATATTGGCGACGATGCGCAGGACCTTCATGGGTTCGCTCCCGAAGTACTCCATGATGGGAAAGGATAGCGGGGATCAGCGCGGCGATCAATTATGTGGACAGGTGTGGAGACACCGTATCTTACGGCGATCCTCCTTTGCTCCGCGCGGCATGTCCCGCAAGGAGGGTGATCGGCAGGAGGCTTGCTCTGACGCAAAACACCAAACGCCAGGAAGGCCTGACCCAGCCAAATGCTATCGCGGTGGGAAGCCCGCGCGGCATCTCATCTCCCTCCTTGTGTAAAGTCCGGAGATATAGCCAAGAGATGTTCGGAGACATGCCTGACACTTCTGTGATGATTTCTCGCGCGGTCGGCATCGTTTGGCAGAGAGATGCCCGGCAGGTGCGATACCGTCGCTTGGTTTTCGCCAACGGTTTGAGGGTATGACCCACCTCGGCCCCATCTTCGCGATCGTTGCGCGCAAAGCGCAGGGAGCGGATCGCATATGGGCCTTGTCGTCAGTCCACCTCTGGAACGCCCCAGCGCCTGATCCTTTGCCCCTTTTCCACTTGCCGCCTGTTGATGGGTGCGCACGATGGTGCTGTCGATCATTAAGTACCTATTGTCCGGTCAGTGAGGGCATCAAGGGCCCTCTCCCCTACTCCGGCGTGGTATCAGCGACTGAACCGGCGGTTGGACCGCCTTCCACTTGCCGTAGCGCTCCGGCATGCCCTGCGAGTGCGCGCCCGAGCGCAGGATCCACAAACATCCGATCACAAAGGACCGGCTATCCCCCTATCCGACCGGGATCGCTGGCTTTGTCTGGCAACAAAGGCGCAATTCTCGACCATTGCGCCTCGTTCAACCGTATCGCTTCACTCCCATCAAAGGCCCCGTGCTGCAGTACCCTATGAATCAGTGATCAACCGATTTGCGAATCTTGAATATCGATCGGTCCTCAGTCGGAGAGCAAACAAAAAGGCCGGAAGGGCGTCACCCTTCCGGCCTTTATCTGGAAACCTGAATCGATCAGGCGGCTTCGGTGGTATGGGCCTTGCGGACTTCTTCGTCCGTCAGGATGCCGCTGGCGCGCAGCAGGGCGGCGAAGCGGCCGTTGCTGTGGCTGAGTTCGTCGAAGCTGCCCTGTTCGACGACGCGGCCGTCATCCAGGAAGAGCACCATATCGGCTTCGCGGACCGTCGACAGGCGGTGGGCGATGATGAAGGTGGTGCGGTTCTGGCGCAGATTGTCGATTGCGGCCTTGACGCGGTTTTCGGTTTCGACGTCGAGCGCCGAGGTCGCCTCGTCGAGCACCAGGATTGGCGCGTCCTTGAGGATGGCGCGGGCAATCGCGATGCGCTGGCGCTCGCCGCCGGAGAGCTTGTTGCCGCGTTCGCCGACATGCGTATCGTAGCGATCCTCACGCGTCTCGATGAAGTCGGCGGCGGCGGCGGCTTCGGCCGCACGGCGCATGTCTTCCTCGCTGGCGCCCTCGCGGCCAAGGCGGATATTGTCGCTGATCGAACGGTTCAGCAGGCCCGCATCCTGGAAGACGGTGGCGATGTGGCGACGCAGCGACTTGCGGGTCACCTTGGTGATATCGGTGCCGTCGACGAGGATCTTGCCGCCCTGGGCGTCGTAGACACGCTGCAGCAGGTTGACGAGTGTCGTCTTGCCGGCGCCGGTCGGGCCGACGATCGCGACCGTCTGGCCTGCCTTCACCGAGAAGGAGACATTGTGCAGGCCCTGCGAGCTGTTGCCAAAACCGAAGGAGACGTCGCGGAATTCGATCGCACCCTTAACGTCCTTGATCTCGCCGTTGCCGGCAGGCTCTTCACGTTCACGCACCGAGTCTTCCAGCGCATAGAATTCCTCAAGCTTAGAACGGGCCTCGAAAATCTGCGTGGCGAACTGGCGCATCAGGTCGAGACGGCCGATCAGGAGATTGGCAAAGCCGATGAAGGCGATGACGTCGCCGACGCGCAGCTGGCCGGCCTGGACGAGCATGGTGCCGATGATCAGGACCACCATCATCGCGATGGTCGACGCCATGCGGTTCAGTGCGCTGGCGATCGCCCACCAGTCGAGCACCGGATACTGGGCTTCGAGCAGACGGTCGGCAAAGGATTTCAGCGCCCTGGTTTCGGCCTCGATGCGGTTATAGCTGTGCAGGACCGAAACGTTGCTGATCGAGTCGCTGACATGCGAAAAGACGGTGTGATAATGGTTCTCGACCGAAGCCTGACCGTCCTTGGTGCGGCTCATGACGACGCGGCCGATCAGCCAGTAGGCGATGGCAAGCACCATGAGCACGGCGGAAAGGCGCATGTCCATCGCCATTGCGGTCGGTATCAGAAGGGCAAGCGCGATAACCGTCGACAGGTGGTTGCGCATGAATTCCAGCCAGAGGCCGAACAGCGTTTCGCAGGCGCGCAGCAATGTATGCAGCGCGTTGGAGGTGCCGCGCTGATGGTGCCAGCCAAGCGGCATGGAAATGATGCGGCCGAAGGCTTCCGTCAACAGCGTCGCCCGCCGGCCATGGGCTAGCCGGTCGGCCTCGCGGGCCACCAGAACGAAGGCAATGGTGTTGAAGACGGCGAAAGTCGCCCACATGAAGAGGATGGGCTTGACCTCACCCTTGCCCGAAATCGCATCGATGATACGACCGAACAGGATCGGCTCCGCGATAGTGATCGTCGCAAGAACAATGTTTGCGACAACGACCAGGGATACGCGCAGCTTGTAGGCGCCAAGATAGCGCAGAGCTCTTGCATAGACCTTAAATAGCGTCACGTCGAACCTCTTGTGCATCTGCGAAAACGGGATGATGCGATGCTACAAAAGGCTACCTGAACGGGCGATTAACGGAGTATTCAGGCTTCAACCGATGTGATGATTGATACGATCGTACTATTGCAGGACGCGACGAGATGGCCATGGCGCCGAAATTGCCGTTCGGCTATATCTCGCGACAATTTGCGCTTGCATTTTATTAAATGTTTAGCGCAGCATTAAGTTACAGACTGCATTTATTGAAGACCGTTTCGCGACCAGATTGACCAGCCGCCGACGGCCTCATGCGGGCATCAGGTCCGGGCAAGGGGCATTTTGTGAATATTAATTCGTTAATTCAATTGCTTGTAATTCTGGAAGAATGCTCAAATCCTGAAGCTGTCGTCACCGAACTGGAGCAGATCCTCCACGGTTGTGGCTTCGAATATTACGGTCTGCCACGCCATTTGCCGCAGACCCCGATGCAGCAGAATCCGGAGCCTTGGGCTGCGGCGCTTGCCGGCCGCTGGCCGGAACAATGGCCGCAGATATATACCGCGAAAAAATATGCTCTGATCGATCCGATGGTGCGCTATCTCGCTCATGCGCAGCGGCCTTTCCGCTGGCGGGAGGCGATGGCGGCATTCCGCAAGGACGCCTATAATCGCCGCATGGAGCAGATGATGGTCGATGCCTTCGGGCACGGGTTGGAGGATGGCTACATCTTTCCCATCCACGGACGCAACGGCATTCTCGCCAGCCTTAGTCTCGCCGGCAAGCCGATCGAGCTGTCGCCGGTGGAAATCGCATTGCTGGAGGCGGTGGCGCGCAAGGCCTTCTGGCGGTTGCTCGATCTGAAAGGCGAGGCGCAGGCACTGGAAACCGTGCTGCCGGCCGACACGCCGCTGACGCGGCGCGAGATGGAAATCCTGCATTATCTCGCCGAAGGCATGACTTCGATGGAGATCAGCAAGATGCTGAAGATCTCAAACCACACCGTCGACTGGTATATGAACGGCTTGCAGGACAAGCTGAAGGCGAAAAACAGGCAGCAGGCGGTAGCGCTTGCCTTCCGTCATGGCCTGATAAGTTAGAGCAATTCCGCTTCTCATCGAAGCGAAACCGCTGTGCTTTTATTTTTTACGCAACTCCGGACGCAAACCGCTTGGCGCTTTTCCTGGAATTGCTTCAGCATGTCGAAAAATTGCATTTCGCAGTCGCAAGATAAATTGAACTTTCTGTGACAAGAAGTTAAGAATTTCCTTCGCGGGTGCAGCATTCCCGTGTCTGAACGTCTGAGGAGACCGTTTTGCCCATTTCCAAGATTCTCGTTGCCAATCGTTCTGAAATTGCCATCCGCGTGTTCCGCGCGGCCAACGAGCTTGGAATAAAAACCGTGGCGATCTGGGCGGAAGAGGACAAGCTGGCGCTGCACCGCTTCAAGGCGGACGAGAGCTACCAGGTCGGCCGCGGCCCGCATCTTTCCAAGGACATGGGCCCGATCGAGAGCTATCTATCGATCGAGGAGGTGATCCGCGTTGCGAAACTCTCCGGCGCCGATGCCATCCATCCCGGCTACGGCCTGCTGTCGGAAAGCCCCGAATTCGTCGATGCCTGCAACAAGGCCGGCATCATTTTCATCGGCCCGAGGGCCGATACGATGCGCCAGCTCGGCAATAAGGTTGCGGCGCGCAACCTGGCGATCTCGGTCGGCGTTCCCGTGGTGCCGGCCACCGGGCCGCTGCCGGAGGACATGGCCGAAGTGGCGAAGATGGCGGAGGGGATTGGCTACCCCGTCATGCTGAAGGCCTCCTGGGGCGGCGGCGGGCGCGGCATGCGCGCGATCCGCGATCCAAAGGATCTCGCCCGCGAGGTGACGGAAGCCAAACGCGAGGCGATGGCGGCCTTCGGCAAGGACGAGGTCTATCTGGAAAAGCTCGTCGAGCGCGCCCGCCATGTCGAAAGCCAGGTTCTCGGCGATACGCATGGCAATGTCGTGCATCTCTTCGAGCGTGACTGCTCGATCCAGCGTCGCAACCAGAAGGTCGTCGAGCGCGCGCCGGCGCCCTATCTCTCGGAGGCGCAACGCCAGGAACTCGCCGCCTATTCGCTGAAGATCGCGGCTGCGACCAATTATGTCGGCGCCGGTACCGTCGAATATCTGATGGATGCCGATACCGGCAAATTTTACTTCATCGAAGTCAATCCGCGTATCCAGGTCGAGCATACGGTGACCGAAGTTGTCACCGGCATCGACATCGTCAAGGCGCAGATCCACATCCTCGACGGCTTTGCGATCGGCACGCCGGAATCGGGCGTGCCGCGCCAGGAAGATATCCGTCTCAACGGTCATGCGCTGCAGTGCCGCATCACCACGGAAGATCCGGAGCATAATTTCATTCCGGATTACGGCCGCATCACCGCCTATCGCTCGGCGTCCGGTTTCGGCATCCGCCTCGATGGCGGCACCTCCTATTCAGGTGCGATCATCACCCGCTTTTATGATCCGCTTCTCGTTAAGGTCACGGCATGGGCGCCCAATCCGTCCGAAGCGATCGCCCGCATGGACCGGGCGCTGCGCGAATTCCGTATTCGCGGCGTGGCAACCAACCTGACCTTCCTCGAAGCGATTATCGGCCATCCGAAATTCCGGGATAACAGCTACACGACACGCTTCATCGATACGACGCCGGAACTCTTCCAGCAGGTCAAGCGCCAGGATCGCGCCACGAAGCTCCTGACCTATCTCGCCGACGTCACCGTCAATGGCCATCCCGAGGCCAAGGATAGGCCGAGGCCGCTGGAAAACGCTGCCGAGCCGGTGGTTCCCTACGCCAACGGCAATGCGGTCAAGGATGGAACGAAGCAGCTTCTCGACACGCTCGGCCCGAAGAAATTCGGCGAATGGATGCGCAACGAAAAGCGCGTGCTTTTGACCGACACAACGATGCGTGATGGCCACCAGTCGCTGCTCGCCACCCGCATGCGCACCTATGACATCGCCCGCATTGCCGACACCTATGCGCATGCGCTGCCGAACCTTCTGTCGCTCGAATGCTGGGGCGGCGCGACCTTTGACGTCTCCATGCGCTTTCTGACCGAGGACCCGTGGGAGCGCCTGGCGCTGATCCGCGAGGGCGCGCCGAACCTTCTGCTGCAGATGCTGCTGCGCGGCGCCAACGGCGTCGGCTATACCAATTATCCCGACAATGTCGTCAAATATTTCGTCCGCCAGGCGGCCAGAGGCGGCATCGATCTCTTCCGCGTGTTCGATTGCCTGAACTGGGTCGAGAACATGCGTGTCTCGATGGATGCCATTGCCGAAGAGAACAAGCTCTGCGAGGCGGCGATCTGCTATACCGGCGATATCCTGAACTCGGCCCGTCCGAAATACGATCTGAAATACTACACCGACCTTGCGGTCGAGCTCGAGAAGGCAGGCGCGCATATCATCGCGCTCAAGGATATGGCGGGCCTTCTCAAGCCTGCGGCTGCGAAGGTTCTGTTCAAGGCGCTGCGCGAGGCGACCAGCCTGCCGATCCATTTCCACACGCATGATACATCGGGTATTGCGGCCGCGACCGTTCTTGCCGCTGTCGATGCCGGCGTCGATGCTGTCGATGCGGCCATGGACGCGCTTTCCGGCAATACCTCGCAGCCCTGTCTCGGTTCGATCGTCGAGGCGTTGCGCGGTACGGAGCGTGATCCGGGCCTCGATCCGGAATGGATCCGCCGTATCTCCTTCTATTGGGAAGCGGCGCGTAACCAATATGCCGCCTTCGAAAGCGATCTGAAGGGTCCGGCATCCGAAGTCTATCTGCACGAAATGCCGGGTGGCCAGTTCACCAACCTCAAGGAACAGGCCCGCTCGCTCGGCCTCGAGACCCGCTGGCATCGGGTGGCGCAGGCCTATGCCGACGCCAACCAGATGTTCGGTGATATCGTCAAGGTGACGCCGTCTTCCAAGGTCGTCGGCGACATGGCGCTGATGATGGTGTCCCAGGATCTGACGGTCGCCGACGTCGTCAGCCCCGACAAGGAAGTCTCCTTCCCGGAATCGGTGGTCTCGATGCTGAAGGGCGATCTCGGCCAGCCGCCGTCAGGATGGCCCGAAGCGCTGCAGAAGAAGGCGCTGAAGGGCGACAAGCCCTATACCGTGCGCCCCGGCTCGCTGCTCAAGGAGGCCGATCTCGATGCGGAACGTAAAGTCATCGAGACGAAACTCGAGCGCGAGGTCAGCGACTTCGAATTCGCGTCCTACCTGATGTATCCGAAGGTCTTCACCGACTTCGCGCTCGCCTCCGATACCTACGGCCCGGTCTCGGTGCTGCCGACGCCCGCCTATTTCTACGGTCTCAAGGATGGCGAGGAGCTGTTTGCCGACATCGAGCGCGGCAAGACGCTCGTCATCGTCAACCAGGCGATGAGCGCCACCGACAGCCAGGGCATGGTGACCATCTTCTTCGAGCTCAACGGCCAGCCGCGCCGCATCAAGGTGCCGGACCGGGCCCATGGGGCGACGGGTGCCGCCGTCCGCCGCAAGGCCGAACCAGGCAATGCCGTTCATGTCGGCGCGCCGATGCCGGGTGTCATCAGCCGTGTCTTCGTCTCACCCGGCCAGGCCGTCAATGCCGGTGACGTGCTCGTCTCGATCGAGGCGATGAAGATGGAAACGGCGCTGCACGCGGAAAAGGATGGCACGATTTCCGAAGTACTGGTGCGGGCCGGCGATCAGATCGATGCCAAGGACCTGCTCGTCGTCTACGCAGGCTGAAGGGCTGCCGTCTTCGCAAAGGCGTCCGTCAGCCGACTTTGCGAGCGGGCTCCCTTCACTCGATTGTGTATGATCGGCCTGTCAAAAAGCTGATTTTCCGAAGCCTTCGCGCCTTGCCCGGCGCGGAGGCTTTCTCATAAACTTGCGCTCCCACCATTCGCCCCCAAGACCAATCAGGAAATGATATCCATGAGCAAGTTGAAGATTGCCGTCATCGTCGGCAGCACGCGTATTGGCCGTTTTGCCGAGCATCCGGCCAAGTGGATTGCCGCTATCGCCGCAGAGCGCCAGGACATCGAGGTCGAGGTTCTCGACCTGCTCGAATACCCCATGCATTTTTTCGGTGAGCAGCGTGCCACGACCGCTGAAAGCGAGACGGCAGAGCGCTGGAAAAAGAAGCTGCGTGAATTCGACGGCTTCATTTTCACCGTTGCCGAGTACAATCACGCTCCGACGGCGGTTCTGAAGAACGCCATCGACCTCGGCGAGTTCATCCACAAGCCGGTCGGTTTCGTCGGTTACGGCGGCGTCGGCGGCGCACGTGCGGTCGAGCATCTCCGGCTGATCTTCGTGGAAATGGGTGCGGCTTTGGTGAAAACGGGCGTGCATATCGCGCTTGGCGAATATCTCGGCGTCCTCAAGGAAGGCAAGAGCCTCAGCGATTACGCGCATCTCAACGAAGCCGCGAAGAACCAGCTCGACCAGCTCACCTGGTGGGGCAATGCGCTGAAGGCGGCGCGCTCGGTCGTCACGGCCTCCTGATTGGAGTTCCAGCCATGCCGGGATGTTCGCATCCCGGCATTGGCTCAAATATCGTAAGTATGGGCGGCGTTGATCGTCGAGATGAAACGTTTGGTGCGTTCGCGCTCCGGCGCACTGAAGATTGCTCTGGCGCTGCCCGTTTCCACCACGCTGCCGGCTTCCAGGAAAACCACGTCATTGGCGATCTTCGAGGCGAGCCGGAGATCGTGGGTCGCCATCACCATCGTCGTGCCTTCGCTGGCAAGCTTGCCCAGCACATCGACCACTTCGGCCGAAAGCTCGGGATCGAGGGCGGATGTCGGCTCGTCGCACAGAAGCACGCGCGGCGACGGCGCCAGCGCGCGGGCGATCGCGACGCGCTGCTGCTGGCCGCCCGACAATGTCGAAGGCCAGGCATCGGCCTTGTGGGTCATGCCGACCTTGGTCAGCAATTCCATCGCACGCTCGCGAGCTTTTTCTTTCGGCCATCTCAGCACCGTCACCAGGCCTTCCATGACATTCTCGATCGCGGTCTGATGCGGGAAGAGCTGGAAATTCTGGAAGACCATGCCGGTCTGGCGGCGGATCTTCTGGATCGCCGGCCAGCTCGTTCGTTTGCCCGGTGCAAAGGCCAGCTTCTCCTCTCCGAGGCGGATGGAGCCGGCGGTCGGAATTTCGAGCAGGTTGATGCAGCGCAGCAGTGTACTCTTGCCGCCGCCGGAAGGCCCGACCAGCGCGGTGACACTGCCTTCGGGGATACGGATACTGATATCCTTGAGGATGACGGCGTCGCCGAAGCGCTTTTCGATGTTGGAAAGCTCGATCATGCATTTGCCTCCAGCATGCCGCCATAACGCGCGAAGCGGCGTTCCAGCCGCACCTGCAGCTGCGAGAGGACGGAGCTCAGGACGAGATAGACCAGCGCCGCCTCGATATAGAGGATCAGCGGCTCATAGGTGGTGGCGACGATGCGCTGTGCTGCCTGGAAAAGCTCAGGCACGGTGATGGCCGCAGCAAGCGAGGTGTCTTTGACCAGCGAGATGAAAGTGTTCGACAAAGGCGGCACGGCGACGCGAGCCGCCTGCGGCAGGATGGTGCGGCTCATCGCCTGGCGCCAGCTCATGCCGATCGAATAGGCGGCTTCCCACTGGCCCTTCGGCACCGAGGAAATGACGGCGCGGATGATCTCGGAGCTATAGGCGCCGATATTCAGCGTGAAGCCGATGAGGGCGGCCGGAAAGGCATCGAGCAGGATGCCGAGGCTCGGCAGGCCGTAGAAGATGACGAAGAGCTGTACGAGTAGCGGCGTGCCGCGGATGACCCAGACATAGAAGCGCGCGACGGCCGAAAGCGGCATCGGCCCGAAGAGCCGGGCGATCGCGGTGGCGAGCCCAAGCGCCAGGCCGAAGACGAAGGATAGCAGGGTCAGCGGAATGGTGAAGATCAGCCCCGCCCAGAGGAGCGAGGGGAGTGATTCCGCCATCAGTTGGAGCCAGTGCGCCAAGGGAGTTCCCTCTCGTCGGTTGGGTCGCGATATCTCGAAATACCCCTCCCCAACCCCTCCCCACAAGAGGGAGGGACTTATCTAGGTGCCGCCTCGCGAGAAATAGCGACCGAGCGGCAGGCCGAAACGTTTATTTGGAGATGAGGCGGCCCGCCGGCGAAGCCCCTCCCCCTTGTGGGGAGGAGTTGGGGAGGGGACTTTTCTTCAGTTTAACTTACTTGGAAACGTCCTGGCCGAAATACTTGTCGGCGATCTTCTTGTAGGTGCCGTCGGCCTTGATGTCGGCAAGCGCCTTGTTGATTTCGGCGAGAAGCTCCGGCTCGTTCTTGCGGATGATGATGCCGGAGTAATCGGCATTTTCCTGCTCGGCGACGATCTTCACCGGTGCGTCCGGCTTGTGCTTCTTGAAATCGAGGAAGGAGAGGCTGTCGTTGATCGTGGCGTCGGCGCGCTTGGTCAACACCAGCTGGATCGACTGATCGAAACCGTCGGTGCCGACGAGCTCGGCGCCGGCTTCGGTTGCGAGCTTGCCGAAGTTGCTGGTCAGCGACTGGGCGGACTTCTTGCCCTTCAGGTCGGCGAAAGACTTGATGCTGTCGTCGCCGTCGCGGGCGATCAATACGGCCTTGGAGGCGATATAGGGCTCGGAGAAATCGTATTTCTGCTTGCGGGTTTCGGTGATGCCGACCTGGTTGATGACGGTGTCGTAGCGCTTGGCATCGAGGCCGGCGATCAGGCCATCCCACTTGCCTTCGACGAACTCGGCTTTGACGCCGAGCTTGGCGGCGATCGCTTCGCCGATCTCGACGTCGAAGCCGACGAGCTTGCCGCTTTCGTCATGATAGGTGAAGGGCGCATAGGTGCCTTCGGTGCCGATCTTGAAGACGCCGGCCGATTTGATGGCGGCGAGGTTTTCACCGGCATGGGCAGGCAGGAGGGCCGCGGCCTGAATGAGGGCAGCGGCGGCGACGGTTTTCAACCAGTTCATTGTTTCATCCATCCTTGGGAGGTTGTTATCGGATGGGGATAGTTGGCAGAAAATTATGGCGCCGGAAGCGTAGAAAACTGCGAATAAAAGCAGCAACTGCAAATATTTTTCTCAAACGGCCGCTCGAACCATGAATCCCGCAGAAACAGGCATCAGGCGGTGATGCGGCGGCGCAGTTTTTCGCTGACGATGATGATCAATCCGGCGCCGAGGATCATCGCCGCGCCGACGACCACATTGTGCGTGGGGATATCGGCCCAGATTAGATAACCCAAGAGGAAGGCCCAGATGAGAGAGCTATATTCGAATGGCGCAAGCACGGAGACGGGCGCCTGACGCATGCCTTCGAAAAGGGCGAACTGCGCGCAGCCGGCAACGATGCCGGTGGCGATGAGGAGCGCGAGCTGCGTCATATCGGGGGTCTGCCATGTCCAGATCACGGCAACGCCGGTCATGGCAAGGAAAAAGACGTTGGAAACGGTGAGCTGGATAATCGTCTTCTCATGCAGCGAGGTCTTGCGCAGCAGCACCATGGCAGAGGCCCAGAGCACGGCCGCCTGCAGCGCCAGGTAGACCGGCCAGGAGATGGTGAGGCCGATCGGATTGCAGGCAATGAGGACGCCGACGAAGCCGACGCCAACGGCCAGCCAGCGCGCCGGCGTGACCTTCTCCTTCAGGATGAACCAGGCAAGCAAGGTGCCGACGACAGGTGCGGCGTAATAAAGCGTGGTCACTTCGGCAAGCTGCAGGTGGCTTGCGGCGGAATAATAGGAAAGCCAGGCGCAGAGCAGAAGCACACTGCGCGCAATCATCGGCTTGATGATCGGCGACCTCAGCGTCTGTTGGACGAGCTTGCCGCGGCCATAAGCGAGACAACCGACGAGGATCGTGAGGCTGCGGAAAAACAGGATCTGCCAGACCGGAATGCTAACCGTCAGGATTTTGATGATCGCATCATGGAAGGTGAACGCCATATAGGCGAGGGTCGTGAGCAGGATGCCCAGGCTGACGGAGTTTTTCACGGGGAGAACGGACCAGGTGGCGGATATGCCGGCGGGAATCGGGAACGATCAATCGATATTCCCGCCTCCCGGACCGGTCAATAGGGCATATTCGCTCTGGTGGTGGAGCTTTGTTTCCGAACGTCAGAAAACGTGTGACCGTGCATATTGCCTGCACGATCGTAAGCGGTTATGCACGTTTTCGGTTTATGAGGTCTCGATCCGGTAGGAACATGCAGGATTTTTTGTTGCGAGAGCGCCAAGGCGTGATTTCCGAGAGGCTGCGGCTGAACGGCCGCGTGCTGGCGACGGAGTTGGCGCTCGAATTCGGTGTCTCCGAGGATACTGTGCGGCGGGATCTGCGGGAGATGGCAGCGGCAGGGCTCTGCGAGCGGGTTTATGGCGGTGCATTGCCGGTCTCGCCGGCGCATGGAAGCCTGACGCAACGCATCGGCTTTGCCGCTGACCGGAAACAGGCGCTGGCGCGCGCAGCGGCAAAGCAGATTGCCGCCGGTTCGACCGTGTTCTTCGACGCCGGCAGCACCAATCTGGCGATTGCCAATGCGTTGCCGGCCGAACTTGTACTGACGGCTGCGACCAATGCGCCGGCGATTGCTGCAGCGCTAATCGACAAGCCTGGCGTCAACGTCATCCTGATCGGCGGGATGGTCGACCGGCAGACCGGCGGTTCGCTCGGCGCCAAGGCCTTGCGGGATATGGAACAGATTTCGCCTGATCTCTGCATTCTCGGCGCCTGTGGCGTCGATCTCGAAGCCGGCATCACGGTGTTCGGCTTCGAGGATGCGGAGTTCAAGCGGTTTGCGGCATCCAGGAGCAGAAAAGTGTTGGTGGCTGCAACCTCGGAGAAATTCGGCACGGCTGCCCCCCATAGCATCCTGCCGGTTGCGCATTGCGAATGCCTGGTCGTCGAGCACGATGCCGATCCGGCCATTCTCGCCCGTTACCGCGAGCGCGGATGCAGAACTGTTCTCGCCGAGCAAACGAACTGAGGCGACGTCATAGAGTTTAGGGAAACCGGGCGGGTGAAAGCCCGGCAATGAGGAAGACCGGAAATGGATAGTCATGTGAGTGCGCCGGGAGCCCGGAGCGGCTTCATTACCAGAAGCAGGGCGGCGGTTTCCCTGCTCTTTCTTATGAATGGTTTTGTTGTCGGCTGCTGGGCGCCGAAGATCCCGGATTTTGCCGAGCGTCTGGCGCTGACCAAGTTCGAGCTTGGGCTGATGATCCTGGTCTTCGGCGTCGGCTCGCTGGTCATGATGCCGATCGCCGGTGCGCAGATCGCCAAACACGGCTCGCGTGTCGTCGTTCAGGTCCTAGCTGTCTGTGTGCTGCCGTTGCTGCTGGCATTGACGCTCGCGCCAAACGTGCTCACCGGGGCAATCTCGCTCTTCCTGTTCGGCGGCTTCATCGGCGCAATGGATGTGGCGATGAATGCCAATGCAGTGTCGGTCGAGAAATCCATGCGCCGCGCCATCATGTCGTCCTGCCATGCTTTCTGGAGCCTTGGCGGACTGATCGGCTCAGGTCTCGGTGGCATCGTGATCTCCAAGCTCGGCATTCTCGGCCATGCGCAGCTGGCGACGGTGCTGGCGGCGATCTTCCTTGCCGTCGCCTGGCCGATGATCCTTGCGGATCCGCCGCATCCCGACACCAAGAAGGAAAAGACGAAGCTGCCGATGGTGCCGCTGCCGTGGCTGCTCGGATTGATGGCGCTGTTCAGCATGGTGCCGGAAGGTGCTGTTCTCGACTGGGGCGCGCTCTATCTTCGGCAGGAAATGGATGCGTCCGTGGCACTTTCCGGTCTTGGTTTCGCAGCCTTTTCGGCCACCATGGCAATCATGCGCTTTGGCGGCGACCTGGTGCGCGACCGTCTGGGCGGCGTCAAGACGCTGCGGATCTGCACGCTTTTTGCCATTGTCGGCATGCTGCTTGCTGGCCTGGCGCCCAATGCCGAGCTTGCCATCCTGGGCTTTGCGTTTTGCGGTATCGGCATTTCCAACATGGTGCCGATCGCTTTCTCGGCGGCGGGCAATATTCCAGGACTCAAGCCCGGCATCGGCATCTCGGTGGTCACGACCATGGGTTATTCCGGCATGCTGGTTGCGCCATCGTTGATCGGCTTCGTCGCCGAGCATATCGGTTTTGCCGTCGTTTTCATGGCGCTGCCGGTGCTGCTCATCGTCGTTCTGCTGCTCTCCAACCTGGCCCATTATGCCGATGAGACCTCCGGAGGCGGTCACTGAGCCGCCTCCCAACAAAAGTGATATCAGGGGCGGTTGACAAGCAGCCGGCCTTGATCCACCTGAAAAGCACTGTTTTTTAGGGGTGCAAGAACTCTCCATGTCTTCAGCCGCCGATTTTGATCCGAAACCGCGCCGTGCTTCCGTTGCCGTCGATGTCGGCGGTGTCATCGTCGGCGGCGGGGCGCCGGTCGTCGTGCAGTCCATGACGAACACCGATACGGCCGATATCGATTCCACCGTCGCGCAGGTCGCCGCTCTCCACCGGGCGGGTTCGGAACTGGTGCGCATCACCGTCGACCGCGACGAGAGTGCGGCCGCCGTGCCGAGGATCCGCGATCGGCTGCTGCGCCTCGGCATGGACGTGCCCTTGATCGGCGACTTCCATTACATCGGCCATAAGCTGCTCGCCGATCATCCGGATTGTGCCGAAGCGCTGGCGAAATACCGCATCAACCCCGGCAATGTCGGCTTCAAGGACAAGAAGGACAAACAGTTCGCCGAGATCATCGAGATGGCGATCCGCTATGACAAGCCGGTGCGCATCGGCGTCAACTGGGGCTCGCTCGATCAGGATCTGCTGACGGCGCTGATGGACCGGAACGCCGAAGCCGGATCGCCGCTTTCGGCCCGCCAGGTGACGCGCGAGGCGATTGTGCAATCGGCGCTGCTGTCGGCTGCCCTTGCCGAAGAAATCGGCCTGCCGCGCAACCGCATCATCCTGTCGGCCAAGGTCAGCCAGGTTCAGGACCTGATCGCCGTCAATTCCATGCTCGCCGAACGCTCCAATCATGCGCTGCATCTCGGCCTGACTGAAGCCGGCATGGGCACCAAGGGCATCGTCGCCTCGTCGGCGGCGATGGGCTTCGTGCTGCAGCACGGCATCGGCGATACGATCCGCGTGTCGCTGACGCCCGAGCCGAACGGCGACCGCACGCGCGAAGTCCAGGTGGCGCAGGAAATCCTGCAGGTCATGGGCTTCCGCCAGTTCATACCCGTCGTTGCGGCCTGTCCGGGCTGTGGACGGACGACGTCGACGGTGTTCCAGGAGCTTGCCCAGAACATCCAGAACGACATCCGCAAAAACATGCCGGTCTGGCGCGAGAAATATCCTGGGGTCGAGGCGCTGAACGTCGCCGTCATGGGCTGCATCGTCAACGGGCCGGGCGAAAGCAAACATGCCGATATCGGCATTTCGCTTCCGGGCACCGGTGAAACGCCGGCCGCCCCCGTCTTCATCGACGGCCGGAAGGCGCTGACATTGCGCGGTGCCAATATCGCCGCCGATTTCGAGGCGCTTGTCGTCGACTATATCGAGAAGCGTTTCGGCCAGCGGACGGCGGCGGAATGAACGCCCGCAACTTCGGATGAGCCAGTACTGGTCGCCCATCGTCAGCAAGCTTCGGCCCTATGTCGCGGGCGAGCAGCCCCGTATCGCGAACATGCTCAAGCTCAATACCAACGAAAATCCTTATGGGCCGTCTCCGAAGGCGCTCGAGGCGATCCGGGACGCGGCGGACGATCGTCTGCGGCTCTATCCCGATCCCACTGCCACGGAATTGCGCGAGACGATCGCGGCTCGTTTCGGCCTGACGGCTGAGGAAGTATTCGTCGGCAATGGCTCCGACGAGGTTCTCGCGCATGCGTTCCAGGCGCTGCTGAAACACGAGCGGCCGCTTCTCTACCCCGATGTGACCTACGCCTTCTATTCGACCTATAGCCTGCTATACGGCGTCGAAGCGATCGAGGTGGCTGTTGACGATGGGTTCCGGATCCGGCTGGAAGATTACGACAGGCCCTGCGGCGCGATCATCATCCCCAATCCGAATGCGCCGACCGGCATCGGCTTGCCACTTGCCAGTATCGAAGCACTTCTTGCCACCCATCCGGATGCGGTCGTCGTCATAGACGAGGCCTATATCGATTTCGGCGGCGAGAGCGCCGCCGGGCTCGTTTCAACCTATCCCAACCTACTGGTGATCCAGACCCTGTCGAAGTCCCGTTCGCTTGCCGGTCTGCGCATCGGCTTCGCGCTGGGGCAGCGGCCGCTGATCGAGGCGCTGGAGCGGGTCAAGGACAGCTTCAATTCCTATCCGCTCGATCGTCTGGCGCAGCTTGCGGCGACGGCGGCGATCAAGGACGAGGCGTGGTTCGAGACATGCCGGAGGAACATCATCGCCAGCCGGGAAATCCTCGTCTCTGAACTCGAAGCTTCGGGTTTCGAGGTCTTGCCGTCGCAGGCGAACTTCGTTTTCGCGAGGCACCAAAGCCGTTCGGGGGCAGCGCTTCAAGCCGCTTTGCGGGAGCGCGGCATTCTCGTCCGGCATTTCGCCAAACCGCGTATTTCCGACTTCCTGCGGATCAGCATCGGCACGGATGAGGAGTGTGCCCGTCTCGTTTCCGCTCTCAAGGAGATACTGGCAGCCTGACCTGCCGCTTCAGCTCTTCCGGTCGGCGATGAAATGCGCCGCAGCAATGAGGGTCGAGGCACGGGCGCCATAGGGGGCAAGCAGGGCCTCGGCATCGCGGACATGCTGGTGCAGTTGGGTCTCGGCCCATTCCATGCCGCGCAGGGCCACAAGCGTTCCCTTGCCGCGGGCCGCATCCTTGCCGGTCGCCTTGCCCATGGTCGCGGTGTCCGAGGTCAGGTCGAGAATGTCGTCGGCAAGCTGGAAGGCAAGACCGATCTTTTCGCCGAAGGCGCGCAGGCGGCGGCGATCTTCCGGCGGGCTTGCCGAGATGACGGCGCCGGCTTCACAGGCGAAGCGGATCAGCGCGCCTGTTTTCATCGCCTGCAGGCGGATGATGCCGGCCTCGTCGGGGGCCTGCTTTTCCGCCGCGAGGTCGAGCGCCTGGCCGCCGGCCATGCCGCCGAGACCGGCTGCGCGGGCAAGGGCCAGCACCAGCGATGCCTTGCTCGTATCGGGAAGGGTCGTTTCCGGCGAGGCGATAATGTCGAAGGCGTAGGTCAGCAGGCTGTCGCCGGCGAGGATTGCCGTCGCTTCGTCGAACTTTATGTGTACCGTCGGTTTGCCGCGGCGCAGGTCGTCATCGTCCATGGCAGGCAGGTCGTCATGCACGAGGGAATAGCAGTGGACGCATTCAAGTGCGGCGCCGACGCGAAGCGCTGCCTCTGCGTCGCCGCCGAGAAGGGCTGCACTTTCGACGACGAGAAACGGACGCAGCCGCTTACCGCCGTTCAGCACGGCATAATGCATGGCATCGCGCAGCGTCTCGGGTCTGGCGATTTCATCGGAAAGGGGGCTTGGCGAAAGCAATAGGTCGAGCAGCGCCTCGATTTCGCTGGCGTTATTCTTCAGCCTCGTCTCGAAAGTGTCCCGGTTCGCGTCCATGGGCGCTGTTTGGCATGAGCGCCCACGGGCTTGCAACGGAATTGTCGATGGCGGCAGCAAGATTCGCCACGCACTCTGGCATAAGCTCTGCACAGGCGTTATGAGAACGACAGGAGCGAAATCGGACTGGGGACATTGGATATAGCGCCGGAGAGAGAGGACAGCGTCGACATGCCGGCTCGTCGGCGATGGTTCGGAGACGGGCGTGTGTTGAAACGCATTGTTCTTGCCGTGCTCGTCTTGCTGATTCTTCCCTATGCGCTGATCTTTTTCTATCTGCTGCCTTTCATTCATCCCGTCTCGACGCTGATGCTGCGCGATCTCGTGCTGCTGCGGGGTTACGACAGGCAATGGGTGTCGCTTGATAACATTGCCCCGGTTGTGGTGCAGTCGGTGATGATGTCGGAGGACGGGCAATATTGCTTTCACGGCGGTGTCGACTGGGCGGAAATGCGCATGCTGGTCGAGGATACGCTGAAAGGTCAGGCGACACGTGGCGGCAGCACCATCCCGATGCAGACGGCGAAAAACCTCTTCCTCTGGAACGGCCGCTCCTTCGTGCGCAAGGCGCTGGAACTTCCGCTCGCGGTGAGCACGGATTTCGTCCTGTCGAAACGGCGGCTGATGGAAATCTATCTCAATATCGCCGAATGGGGTCCCGGCATTTACGGTATCGAGGCGGCGGCCCAGCATCATTTCAAGGTGCCGGCCTCGAAGCTGACGCGGCGCCAGGCATCGCTGCTTGCCGTCTCGCTGCCGAACCCGATCGACCGCAATGCCGGCAAGCCCGGACGAGGTCTTCGCCGGCTCGCCGGCGTAATCGAGAGACGCGCACAAGGTTCGGGCGATTACATCAGGTGCATCTATGATTGAGATCAGAACTTATCGTTAGAACAGGATGTCGTCCGAAAACCGCTCACACTTTTCGGTATCGTGCTCGAGACGTGGCAAGTGTCATCTGACATTCTTGGTTCTGCCATATGGGCGAATGCAGTCCAACCAGAGCCCCCGAGTCGCCCATGACCATCACGACATTTTCGCCCGAGCTTCTCTTTTATTCGAAGAGGCACAATCCAACCCCGCCCGCCCATCTCGGCAGCCGTTATCGCAAGGTCGGCGGCTTTCTGCCGGAAGCCGGCAACACCATCGTTTGCCATATCGAGAAGGGTTCGCAAACGCAGGCGGTGCTGATCGAGGCGCGTGAGAAATATCTGGCGATGCCCGAAGCCCCGCAGTTCCTCTTCACGCCGATATCAAGCATTCACATGACACTTTTCGAAGGTGTCATCGAGACCAGGCGCCGCCAGGATTGCTGGCCGGGCGACCTGCCTCTCGATACGCCGATCGACGACATGATAGCGCTGATGGCGGCCCGGCTCGAAGGTTTCTCGATGGCCGATCCCTTCAAGGTCGCCATCGTCGAAGCTCGCCCGTCGGGCCTGCTCGTCGACGGGGCGACGGAGAGAGACCGCAAGGTCATGCGCGCCTGGCGCAATGCGCTGGCCGAGCTTCTGGGCTATCGCCAGCCGAACCATGAGGACTATAAGTTCCACATGACCTTCGCCTATGCGATCGAACGGTTGGAGGACGAAGCCTTGCCGCGATGGCAGGCAATGCTCGACAACGTGGCCGACGATGTCCGCCGCAAGGCCCCTGTTTTCGAGCTGACCCCGCCGGCATTCTGCCTGTTCGAGGACATGAACCATTTCCACGAATTGTTGATCTTCGATTTTGAAGCCTGAACGGGAGAAGCCCATGGATAGACCGACGCTCTACATCGCCAACAAGAACTATTCCTCCTGGTCGTTCCGGCCGTGGATGGCGCTGACGGGCGCCGGCGTCGATTTCGAGGAAGTCCTGATCCCCTTCGACTATCCTGGTGGCAACCCCGATATCAAGGCGGTCTCACCGACCGGGCGAGTACCACTTCTGCAGCACGGCGCATTGAAGATCTGGGAATCGCTGGCGATCATCGAATATGTCGCCGAGCTTTATCCGAACGCCGGCCTTCTGCCGAGGGATCGCGCCGAGCGGGCGCTCGCCCGTTCGGTTTCGATGGAAATGCTTTCGGGCTTCCGGGCGCTGCGCGGTGCCTGCCCGATGAATATCCGCCGGCCGAAGGGCAAGATCGCGTTGCCGGATGGTGTCGACGCCGATATCAGCCGCATCGAGACGATCTGGCGCGACCTCCTGCAGCAATCCGGCGGACCGTTTCTGTTTGGCGCGTTCAGCGGGGCGGATGCGATGTTTGCGCCTGTCGTCAACCGGTTCGAAATCTATGATCTCGTCAGCCAAAACGATACGCTGGCCTATATGGAGACCATGAAGGCGCATCCGGCCTGGCGGAAATGGGAAGAGGCGGCCCGCGCCGAGCCTTGGATCGTGCCGGAAGACGAAGTCTGAGCCTGGAATCATCGGCTTTGCAAAAAATACGCATGGGGACTGGTCAAGGTCACCCCTTGCATGTATAAGCGCGCCAAATTCCGAAATCGCGACATGTCCGTTTCGGCCGCCGGTGTGGCCGTGGGAATGTTTTGCCCGCAAGTGGAGTAAGAGAAATGGCTGTACCGAAGAGAAAAACAAGCCCGTCCAAGCGCGGTATGCGCCGTTCGGCAGACGCCCTGAAGGCTCCGACCTACGTCGAAGACAAGAATTCCGGCGAACTGCGCCGCCCGCATCATATCGATCTGAAGACCGGTATGTATCGCGGACGCCAGGTTCTGACGCCGAAGGAAAGCGCATAATTTCCCGATCCGGCTTGTCCGATCGAAGTTTCAAGGCCGGCGTCACGCCGGCCTTTTGCATTTCGACAATATAATATTTGCAATGACTTGCGGTGGGGCAAGGGTTTGCGGCAGTATTGTTCCATGATGCACTGGGAGATTGCCGATGATAGCCGCCATGCCCCTGATGATTATCCCATTTATTCTTTACAATCTTGCGATGCTGGGCCTGATGGGCAATGGCGGCATTCCAGCACTGCAACATGATATCATCGTGCTGTCGATGATCTCGGGCGCGATCTGGAGCATGGCGCTCGGTGATCTTTTCATCGTCATCGCACTTGTCGTGCTGTTCTTCGAAATCCTCAAAGCGACCAGAACTGGTCCCGGCAATCTCGTCAACCACATGCTGTCGATGCTGGTGTTCATCGCTTTCCTGGTCGAGTTTTTGCTCGTCCGGGATGCTGCGACGCAGGTCTTCTTCATTTTGATGACGATCGCTCTGATCGATGTCATCGGCGGTTTTGCCGTATCGATCCGAAGCGCCGGGCGGGATGTCTCGATCGGATTATAGGTTGTCGAGTTTGTTCTGAAGGGCGCGGAGCTGTTCCTTCAGCTCATCGATATCCTTGGCCTCGGCCTTGCGGCTTTCCTTGGCAGGCGGCGTCATGAAGGGCGAGAACATCTGCATCGCCTGCTGAAACAGCTCGGTGTTGCGGCGAACATGGTCCTCGACCATCTGCATCGGCAACTGCAGGTTCTTGCCGAGCGGCGTTTCGCCGAAGGCGCGGTTTACTTGCTCGCGCATCTGGGCCTGTTGTTCGGTGAAGGAGCGCATCGAATGTTCGAGAAAGCTCGGCACGACCATTTGCATCTGGTCGCCGTAATAGGTGATGAGCTGGCGCAGGAAGGAGATCGGGAGCAATGTGTTGCCGGTCTTCGATTCCTGTTCGAAGATGATCTGGGTCAGCACCGAATGGGTGATGTCATCTCCGCTTTTTGCATCTTGTACGTTAAATTCTTCGCCCTTCTTCACCATCTCCGCCAGGTCTTCCAGCGTCACATAGGTGCTGGTGCCTGTGTTGTATAGGCGGCGATTGGCGTATTTCTTGATAACGATCTGACCCTCATGCTTCGCCATATCAGTCTCCTGAACCCCCGTCTGATTTATGGATATTCCTCCACTTGAGACTGTAAACGCAAAAGAAGGCCGGTGACAATCTCTTTGTGCGATGCGGCAAACCTTTAACAGAGCAGATGAATTGGGCTTTGAAAGGCTTTGCCGAAAAATGACAGCAGCCGGTCTTCGCGTTTGACTTGTGCTCCAAGCTTTGCCAGTTTCCACTTATGTAAGTGAGACGAAAACGAGGAGCGTCCCCATGAGCAATCCATCCATCGTCATCGCCAGCGCAGGGCGAACAGCAGTCGGCGCCTTCAACGGTGCTTTCGCGACGGTCCTCGCGCATGAGCTCGGGGCGGCCGTCATCAAGGGCGCGCTCGAGCGTGCCGGCGTCGATGCCGGCGAGGTGGATGAGGTCATCCTCGGCCAGGTGCTTGCCGCCGGCGAGGGTCAGAACCCGGCCCGCCAGGCGGCGATGAAGGCCGGCATTCCGCAGGAAGCGACGGCCTGGGGCGTTAACCAGCTCTGCGGCTCGGGCTTGCGCGCCGTCGCGCTCGGCATGCAGCAGATCGCCACCGGCGACGCCAAGATCATCGTTGCCGGCGGCCAGGAATCCATGTCGATGGCCCCGCATGCCGCGCACTTACGCGGCGGCGTCAAGATGGGCGACATGAAGATGATCGACACGATGATCAAGGACGGCTTGACCGACGCTTTCCACGGCTACCACATGGGCATCACCGCCGAGAATGTTGCGCGCCAGTGGCAGCTTTCGCGCGACGACCAGGATCAGTTCGCCGTCAGTTCGCAGAACAAGGCGGAGGCAGCGCAGAAGGCCGGTCGCTTTGTCGACGAGATCATCCCCTACGTCATCAAGACACGTAAGGGCGACGTTACGGTCGATGCTGACGAATATATCCGTCACGGCGCGACTATCGAGGCGATGGGGAAGCTGCGCCCGGCCTTCGACAAGGACGGCACGGTCACGGCCGCGAACGCGTCCGGCCTCAACGACGGTGCCGCTGTGGCGGTGCTGATGAGCGAAGCGGAGGCGGTCCGGCGCGGCGTCCAGCCGCTCGCCCGCATCGTTTCCTGGGCAACAGCGGGTGTCGATCCGCAGATCATGGGCACCGGACCGATCCCGGCTTCGCGCAAGGCGCTCGAAAAGGCCGGCTGGTCGGTCAACGATCTCGATCTCGTCGAAGCCAATGAGGCCTTCGCGGCGCAAGCCTGTGCCGTCACCAAGGATCTCGGGTGGGATCCGTCGATCGTCAACGTCAATGGCGGAGCGATCGCGATCGGCCATCCGATCGGCGCCTCCGGTGCGCGCGTTCTCAACACGCTGCTGTTCGAAATGAAGCGCCGCGGCGCCAAGAAGGGTCTCGCCACGCTGTGCATCGGGGGTGGCATGGGTGTGGCCATGTGCTTTGAAGCGCTTTAAATAGCATACGATCCATGTTTGATTGAAGATCCCGCCAAGCGGTGGGGCGAAAAACAAAAGGGGAGCGGAACATGAGCAGAGTGGCTTTGGTCACCGGGGGTACACGCGGCATCGGCGCGGCAATATCCATGGCACTGAGAAATGCCGGATACAGGGTCGCCGCCAGCTATGCCGGCAACGACGAGAAGGCCAAAGCCTTCCACGACGTTACCGGCGTTCCGGTGTTCAAATGGGATGTTTCGGATTATCTCGCCTGCGGCGAGGGAATTGCCAGGGTCGAAAGCGAGATCGGCCCGGTCGAAATCCTCGTCAACAATGCTGGCATCACCCGCGACGCGATGTTCCACAAGATGACGCAGCAGCAATGGCACGAGGTGATCAATACCAACCTCACCGGCCTGTTCAACATGACGCATCAGGTCTGGACCGGCATGCGTGACCGCAGCTTCGGCCGTATCGTCAATATCTCGTCGATCAACGGCCAAAAGGGCCAGATGGGCCAAGTGAATTATTCGGCGGCCAAGGCGGGCGATCTCGGTTTTACCAAGGCGCTGGCTCAGGAGGGGGCGAACAAGAACATCACCGTCAACGCCATTTGCCCCGGTTACATCGGAACGGAAATGGTGCTTGCCGTGCCGGAGAAGGTGCTGAACGAACGTATCATTCCGCAGATCCCCGTCGGCCGGCTCGGCGAACCGGAAGAGATCGCGCGCTGCGTCACCTTCCTCGTCTCCGACGATGCCGGCTTCATCACCGGTTCGACGCTGACGGCCAATGGCGGACAGTTCTTCGCCTAGGCTTTCTGTCTTCACGTCGACATTAGGAATTAGATTCAAAGCGATGGCGCGTCCGGCAGGATCGCGCCATCGCTGTTTATGGGCGTCTCGTGATGCCGGTTGCGATTTTGTGGCCGGAGCAGTCGCGCTGTTTCGAGAAGATCAAGAGCGGCGGTCTGTGTTCGGACGTCGCTGTGGCCGAACTCTGGCCGGCACTTTGCGCAGCGAAAGATCATTGGCGCTGAGGGCTGATATTGCGGTTGTCAGGAAAGCCGACGCGATGAGAACGGCGACGAGGGAATTCAGCAAAATCTGAATCATGGAAGCGTTTCCTTTCCGGTGCGCCGGGCGGCTCTGCCTGTCCGTTGCGCTCCAAAACAGGATGATCTTAGGCCGGGTCGGCCTAAAATCATCCTGTTCTACATTTACAGTGAGAGCATGATGTCGTCCGAAAACCGCTCACACTTTTCGGCATCATGCTCTGAAGGAAATATGTGCCTGCCCGTTGGGCGGCGCTAGATTTGACTTTCGCAACCGATTGTCAACGTCTCGTTGACGGATACGACCGGCAAAGAAAACGGGCGCCGAAGCGCCCGTTGGGAGTCCGATATGCTTGTGCCGATCAGCGGCAACGAGCCTCATAGCGGCGACCGTAGCGGTCGCGATAGACGCAGTAGCCGCGGCGTTCGACCGACTGGCCGATCAGAGCGCCAGTCAGACCGCCGGCAACGGCGCCGACGGCGGCACCACCCCAGCTGTTGGTGACGACACCGCCGATAACAGCGCCAGTGCCGGCGCCGATCGCCGTGCCTTGCTCGGTCGCTGTGCAAGATGCGAGTGCGCCCACGAGCGCACCAATAAGAACAATCTTCTTCATCATGTCGTAACTCCCCAGGTTAGTTGGCCTTTAGACGCGGCCCATTAGTACAAGGATAATGATAATCACGAGAACTAGCCCCAAACCGCCAGAAGGTCCATAGCCCCAGCCACGGCTATAACCCCAATTCGGCAAGGCTCCAATCAAGAGCAGAATGAGGATAACAAGTAGTATCGTGCCAAGCATGGTGTGTTTCCTTCATTTCATCCGCAATTTGGATGGACTGGAAACACGTATTGGCGATTTTTGTTCCCGGTTAAGCTCTGGAAATGTGACGAAGCCTGATTCACGGTTTAATTTCCGTCATTTCCGAAAATTGCCGCTATGGTTAAAAAGACATTTAAATACAATATGTTGCGGTGAACAAAGCGGGAAAATCGCGATGTCGCCGATTCGTCAGCGATTCGTTCCGTTTTTGATCGGCGAGCCGAGAGTGGCCGCCCCTGAGTTAACGCTGCGACTTAACGCCGTCTGAATCCGGTTTCCGAAAGATTAATGCCGATCTGACGAGGGCGGGGCGAAGGATCTGCCGCCCATGCGCATTCTAGGACCTGGACCTGATAGCGCCACAAGATGTGGGCGTGAACGAAAGGCGAAAACGGCGGAGTCAGCGATTCGTCTCCGATTCGTTCCGGCTTTGGTCGAGAGGTTAATTTCGGGCGGATTTTCGCCTATCCAAGATCGGGCGGGAATTGCGGAGTCGCGATAGCGAAAATATGAACAGGTGAGAGTCTTGCGATTCAGCATCTAGTGGGAAAAAGTGATTCAAAATCAATACTTAGCCGTGAACAAAAGCTGAATCAGCGGGAGTCATCGATTCGTCGCTGATTCGTTCTTGCGCTGTTCCGAATCGGAAATTCGGGCGTTCCACGGGACTCGCAAAGGTCGTAATCCCCGATGCATTTTGAAATCTGCCCTTGCGTTTGCGACGGCAGCTGTCCATGTGTTGTCCAGCTTCCATCGAGGAGCCGAGATTTTCCTGGGGCCACCCGCCTCATTTGCATGGACTCATGACTCTGATTTCGCAGCCGATGATTCTGAGCGGGCGCGGTGTGACCGCGGTGCTCGGGCCGACCAATACCGGCAAGACCCATTATGCCATCGAGCGCATGGTTGCGCACGGGACGGGCGTGATCGGCCTGCCACTTCGGCTTCTGGCCCGCGAGGTCTATACGCGGGTGGTAGAGAAGGTCGGCGCGCAGAATGTGGCGCTGGTCACCGGCGAGGAAAAGATTTCGCCGCCCAATGCGCGTTTTTCCGTCTGCACTGTCGAAGCGATGCCGCGCGAGACCAAGGCTGCCTTCGTCGCGATCGACGAGGTGCAGCTCGCCGGCGATCTCGAACGCGGCCATATCTTCACCGACCGCATCCTGCATCTTCGCGGCCGCGAGGAAACGCTGCTGCTCGGCGCGGCAACGATGCGGCCGATCCTGCAGCAGCTCCTGCCCGGCATCACTATCGTCGAGCGGCCACGGCTTTCGCATCTTTTCTACGCCGGGCAGAAGAAGATCACACGGCTGCCGCAGCGCTCGGCCATCGTCGCCTTCTCCGCTGACGAGGTCTACGCCATCGCCGAGCTTATTCGCCGGCAGCGCGGTGGCGCGGCGGTCGTGCTCGGCGCGCTCAGCCCACGCACCCGCAATGCGCAGGTGGCGCTCTATAAGGCGGGCGACGTCGAATATCTGGTGGCGACCGATGCGATCGGCATGGGCCTCAACCTCGATGTCGATCACGTCGCCTTTGCCCAGGACCGGAAATTCGACGGCTACCAGTTCCGCAATCTCAATCCGGGCGAACTCGGCCAGGTCGCCGGGCGCGCCGGACGGCATGTGCGGGACGGGACCTTCGGCGTCACCGGGCAAGTCTCGCCCTTCGATGACGAACTGGTGCAGCGCATCGAGGGGCACGAATTCGACAACGTCAAGGTTTTGCAGTGGCGGACGACGGAGATGGACTTCTCCTCAATCGCATCGCTGCGCGCCAGCCTTGAGGTGGGACCGCGCGTGCCGGGGCTGACGCGGGCATTGCCTGCGGTCGACCAGCAGGCGCTGGAACAGCTTTCGCGCTATCCCGAGGTCATCGATCTTGCCGACAGGCCGGCGCGCGTCGAAAAACTCTGGGAGGCTTGCGCGCTTCCCGATTATCGGCGTATCACCCCAGCACAACATGCCGATCTTATCTCGACCCTCTTTTCCGATCTTGTCCGCTATGGCACGGTGAATGAGCAGTTTCTTGCGGAGCAGGTTCATCGCTCCGATCGAACAGATGGGGAAATTGACACGCTTTCGGCGCGAATCGCGCAGATAAGGACCTGGACCTACGTTTCGAATCGGCCCGGTTGGCTTGCCGATCCGACACACTGGCAGGAAAAGACGCGGGAAATCGAAGATCGATTGTCCGACGCGTTACATGAAAGGTTGACGAAACGCTTTGTTGATCGCAGGACATCTGTGCTCATGAAGCGCCTGAGAGAGAATGCGATGCTGGAAGCTGAAATCAGTGTGAATGGCGATGTCTTCGTTGAAGGACATCATGTAGGGCAATTGAGCGGGTTCCGTTTCACGCCGGTGGCGGGAACGGACGGACCGGATGCCAAGGCGGTTCAGGCTGCGTCGCAGAAGGCGCTCGGGCTCGAGTTCGAAGCCCGCGCGGCCCGGATGCATGCCGCCGGCAACAGCGATCTGGTGATCGGTTCGGATGGGTTGATCCGTTGGCTGGGCGACCCGGTGGCGCGGCTTTCGGGCAGTGATCACATCATGCGTCCGCGCGTGATCCTGCTGGCCGACGAACAACTGACGGGCAATGCCCGCGATCACGTCGCCGCCCGCATCGAGCGCTTCGTCAATCATCATATCAGCACGGTGCTGAAGCCGCTCGATGATCTGTCGCGCGCCGAGGATCTGCAGGGCCTTGCCAAAGGGCTTGCCTTCCAGCTCGTCGAGAATCTCGGGGTGCTCTTCCGCCGCGACGTGACCGAAGAGGTGAAGTCGCTGGACCAGGAGGCCCGTGCCTCCATGCGCCGCTACGGCGTGCGTTTCGGCGCCTATCATATCTTCGTTCCCGCACTTCTGAAGCCGGCGCCGGCCGAGCTCATCACGCTGCTCTGGGCGCTGAAGAACGACGGTCTCGACAAGCCCGGCTACGGTGATCTCATTCCGGTGCTTGCCGCCGGCCGCACCTCCGTCGTCACGGATCCGACCTTCGAGCGGATGTTCTACAAGCTCGCCGGCTTCCGTTTCCTCGGCAAGCGAGCCGTACGCATCGACATCCTGGAACGGCTGGCCGATATCATCCGTCCGCTGCTGCAATGGAAGCCCGGCCAAAACAACCGTCCGGAGGGCGCCTATGATGGCCGCCGCTTCACGACGACGACGGCGATGCTGTCGATCCTCGGTGCGACGCTCGAGGACATGGAAGAAATCCTCAAGGGTCTCGGCTATCGCGCCGATGCCGTGAAGGCGGAAGAGGCATCACTACATCTTGCAGCGCAGGATGTGGCCTCGGTGCCTGCCGCCAGCGCACAAACGCCTGCGGAAGAGACAGCCGAGAAGGCCGATCACGACGATGCCGATGGCGCTGCGGAAGAGACTGCTGCCGAGCCATCCGCAACCGAGGCGGCTTCGGCGGTCGCCCACGCGCCGGTGACGGAAGCGGTCGAAACTCCCGCTCCGGCCGAACCGATCGAGACATCCGCTCCTGCGGAAGCGGTATCGGCTTCCGAGGAAGCAGGATCTGCTCCTGGGGAAGCCGGCGAGCCGACGGAACCGAAGCCGGTTCTTCTGTGGCGTCTTGGCGGTCGCAACGACAATCAGCGCCAGGCGCGCGGCGGGCATGGCGAACGCCGTGGCGGCCAGGGCCAGGAGCGCGGTCAAAACCAGGAGCGCGGCGACCGCAATCGCCGGCCGGGCGGCGGTGAAGGCGGCGAGGGCAATCGCAATGGCGACGGCCGCGACAACAATCGCCAGAACCGTGGCAAGGAAGGCGGCGGTCGCGATGGTGGCCGGCCGCAGCAGGCAAGAGGCGACCGCAATAACCAACCACGGGGCGACCAGCCGCGCGGTGACCGGCAGGACCGTGGCGATCGCAAGGATCGCGGCGAGCGTAACGATCGCAACGACCGCAACAACAATCGTGGCGGCTCGCAGCCGTTGCGCTTCGAGGCCAAGCCGCCGCGCAAGGAGAAGCCGATCGATCCGGATTCGCCTTTCGCCAAGCTCGCTGCTCTCAAGGAGCAGATGAAGAAGTAATCATGAGCGGGGAGACACAGCCGACAAGCGGTTCGCGCCAGCGCATCGACAAGTGGCTGTTCTTCGCGCGCATGGTGAAGTCGCGCTCGCTGGCGCAGAGCCATATCCAATCGGGCCATGTGCGCATCAACGGCGAGCGTTGCAGCCATCCAAGCCAGATGGTCAAGCCGGGCGACCGTATCGAGCTAACGCTGGAGCGGCGCGATGTCGTTCTCGTCATGCGCCTTGCCGGCGAACGGCGGGGGCCTTACGAAGAGGCGCGCCTGCTCTACGACGACCAATCCCCGCCGCCCGATGAGGCAAAACGTCTCACGGCCTACGAGCAGGCGATCCGGGCGACCGGCACCGGCCGTCCGACCAAAAAGGAAAGACGTGCAATCGACAGGCTGATGTCGGACGAGGATTAGAAAACTCTGTCTGCGGCGGCGGCTTTTGCAGATCGTTTATCCTTGAAATCCGGCGATAAAGCCGATAGGTCACTGACAACCTGCCGGAAGCGTGCTTGCCTCCCAAGCCTGCTCACGCTTTTCCTCCGGCACGGGGATAGGCGCGACGTTCCAGGTTGCCCGGCCCCATCCGCATGGAAATCCTGGAGTTCTTCATGACCTATGTCGTGACCGACAATTGCATCAAGTGCAAATACACCGATTGCGTGGAAGTCTGCCCTGTCGACTGCTTTTATGAGGGCGAGAATTTCCTCGTCATCCATCCCGACGAGTGCATCGATTGCGGCGTCTGCGAACCTGAATGTCCCGCCGAGGCGATCAAGCCCGATACCGAGCCGGGCCTCGACAAATGGCTGAAGATCAATACCGAATATGCCACGATCTGGCCGAATATCACGGTCAAGAAGGACCCGTTGCCCGAGGCCAAGGAAATGGATGGTGAGACCGGAAAATTCGAGAAGTATTTTTCGGAGAAGCCCGGTTCCGGCGATTGAGACAGCACCCACATTCGGCCCCCGGATTCGGGCGGCCGCGGGGCGAAACGTTTTTAAAAGCTGCGTGAGGCATATGGGTGACATGTGTTGCCCGCATGACTCAAGCGAAGCAAATTATTGATTTCCTCATATTTTTATGATAGGTTTCGTCTACTGTTCCATTTGTGGCATGACGCATGCCCAAAACCATCACGAAAGCAAAACAAATCCGTACACGGTTTCCGTGACATATCAACGCTTTGAGCGCCGGGTCCCAAGATCGTGCGCAAGAAGTCTTTGCTTTTGCCCGATGGGACCAGAGTGAAGTCACCCGACGGATACTACCGTCTCACCCGGGCCTGACTGACCCGGCTCCGGCCGCCGCCGGAAGCGTAACAGGGAGTTTTTGAATAGAATGACGACTCAGCAGAAAAAGCCTTCTACAGCACGTCACGGCTTCAAGACCGGTGAATCGATCGTCTACCCCGCTCATGGCGTCGGTACCATCACCGCTATCGAAGAGCAAGAAGTTGCCGGCATGAAGCTCGAACTTTTCGTTATCGATTTCGAGAAGGACAAGATGCGTCTGAAGGTTCCGGTCGCGAAGGCGATGAGCATTGGTATGCGCAAGCTTTCGGAAACGGATTTCGTCGAGCGTGCTTTGAAGGTCGTGCAGGGCAAGGCGCGCGTCAAGCGCACCATGTGGTCCCGCCGCGCCCAGGAATATGATGCCAAGATCAATTCCGGCGACCTGATTTCCATCGCTGAAGTCGTGCGCGATCTCTATCGTGCCGAGAACCAGCCCGAGCAGTCCTATTCCGAGCGCCAGCTTTATGAGGCTGCGCTCGACCGCATGGCGCGCGAAATCGCCGCTGTCAACAAGATGTCGGAAACCGAAGCCGTTCGCCTCGTCGAGACCAATCTCAACAAGGGTCCGAAGCGCGGCAAAGCGATCGAAGAAGACGATTCACAGGACGAAGCCGCATAAAAGCGACGCCTGTCTTCTATCAAAAAACCCGGCCTTCGAGCCGGGTTTTTTTATTGGAACTTTTTCCCGACTGCCGCGTTTATCACACGTAATTGCGAACTGCTCGTCGGGCAACGGCCTCAACGGGCGAACTGCTATTCCGTCAATGTTCGATGAGGAGCGGATCATGCCTTTTCTATATTGCCAATCCGGCAAAGTGAAGAAACAGGTCCAGCCCGGCCGTCTTACCGGCACATGATGAGAAATAGGGCCTCCCCCTGAAAAGTCCAGGGGCGAGGCTTTTATGCATTCAGAACCCCATTCAATCCGGACAGCGATGTTCCGGAAGATGAGTTTTATTGTTCATTTCAGGGCGAGAGAGGCCTGTTTCGGGAGATCGAAATGAAGAACATGTCTGCAGATCGGCGCATGATCAAAATCGCGATGGCCGCGCCTTATCTCGCCCGCCAGGAAGAGCACGATCTCGCCACCCGTTGGAAGGATCATGACGACCGCGGCGCGCGCAACCAGATCGCCATGGCTCATATGCGCCTCGTCATATCGATGGCCGGCAAGTTCCGCAATTTCGGCCTGCCGATGAGCGATCTGGTGCAGGAGGGCTATGTCGGTCTGCTCGAGGCCGCCGCCCGCTTCGAGCCGGAACGCGACGTGCGCTTTTCCACCTATGCAAGCTGGTGGATCAGGGCGTCGATCCAGGATTATATCCTGCGCAACTGGTCGATCGTGCGCGGCGGCACGAGTTCGGCGCAAAAAGCGCTGTTCTTCAATCTGCGCCGTCTGCGCGCCAAGCTCGCCAAGGGCGACACCCAACTGACGCTGCAATCCATTCACCAGGAAATCGCCGCGGCCCTCGGCGTCAGCCTCTCCGATGTGCAGACGATGGATGCCAGGCTTTCCGGCAACGACGCTTCGCTGCAGGCGCCTTCGGTCTCCGGCGATGCCGAGAGCGCGGAGAAGATGGACTTCCTCGTCAGCGACGATCCCCTGCCGGACGAGCAGGTGTCCAACATGATCGACGGCGAACGCCGCCGCGTCTGGCTCGCCTCGGCGCTGAAACATCTCAACGAACGCGAGATGAAGATCATCAGCGCCCGACGACTGGCGGAAGATGGTGCCACGCTCGAAGAGCTGGGTGCCGATCTCGGCATTTCCAAGGAGCGCGTGCGTCAGATCGAAAGCCGGGCGATGGAGAAGCTTCGCAGCGCGCTCGTCAGCGCCGATCCGCATATGGCGGCCTACGCCTGAACCGAAAGCGCGTCGCGCTTTAGGTCATTGTCGCAAAAGCACCGCACAGTTTTGCGCCAGATGTTTTATCCCCTCCAGCAGCAGAGACTGGCCCGGCGCAAGCCGGGCCTCTTTTATTCGGCGATGATCTTGACGCGATCGCCTGTTGCAACGGCTGCACCCGTGGGCAGGGCGTTGATGAGCTTGAAGAGATCGAGCTTGCGGTCTGTGCCCATCATGCGGGCGGCCAGTGTCGAGATGTTCTCGCCCGGCCGGACGGTGACGACGCGGATGCGCAGCGGCTTCAGCGAGGCGGCCTCTGCCGGCGTCATGCGGCGGAAACTCGCGCGCAGGACATTCGCCGTTGGCTCAAGGGCGCCGCTGCCTTTCGGCACGGCGGTCAGGAAACGGAAGATCTGCGAATTGTTGCGGATCACGGTCACATCGAAATCCCAGCGGTCGGCGCTGGCGCGCGCGGTGGCTGCTTCCATGCCGTTGATGGTGATCGGCTGGATGGTCGACGGGTCGAGGCCGGTCACCCAGCCGCTGGAGATATAGTTGGTGAGGCTCTGGTTCTGATTGTCGGCGACGCCGTCGAAGCGGACGGCAATGTCGTTCGGGCCGGTGGCCATCACCGCTTCGACCTTGTTGTCGATGTGGAAATCCGGGGGCACGTCGAAGCGGATGCCGAGACCGCCATGCAGGAAGGTCTGGCCGCGCACATAGCCTTCTTCCGGGCTGTCGCCGTAGAGCAGCCCGTCTATGCCGTCGAGATAATAATTGCGACCCTTGTCGCCGACCGAGCCTTCCTGGCCGAAGGCGCGGGCGTGGGTGCGGGCAAGTTCGATGCGCTGGGCCGAATTCGGATGGCTCGACAGGAAGTCAAGGCTCTGGTCGGCTTCGGGATCAACTGACATGAAGCGACTGTAAGCGGCCATCGAATCGAGGAACCGGGCGGCGGCATAGGGGTCGTAGCCGGCTTCGCCGAGCATGCGCACGCCGATGACATCGGCCTGCAGCTCCTGCTGGCGGGAGAAGGCGGCGAGCCGCAGCTTGCCGCGGGCAAGCGCCTGTTTGCCGGCGATGTCGCTGGAGAGGACCTCGGCGACGACGCGGCTGGCGATGACCTCAGCCTCTTCGCGCTTCTGCCGCTCGATGCCGTGGTTCGCGGTCACATGGCCCATTTCGTGCGAGAGCACGGCGGCGACTTCCGAGGCGTCGTTGGCAAGGGCGAGCAGGCCGCGGGTAACATAGAGATAACCGCCCGGCAGCGCGAAGGCGTTGATCGCCGGCGAATTCAGGATGGTGATGCGGTAGGACTGGCTCGGATTTTCCGACACCGCCGTCAGCGCGCCGGCGATGCGGGCGACGAGGCGCTCGGTTTTGGCGTCCTTGTATTCGCCGCCGTAGCTGGCCACGATGCGCGGATGCTCACGAGCGCCCATCGCCGCGCGCGGATCGTTCTTCTGCACCTCGTCGACGATCTGCGGATTGGATGAAGGCGAAACACTGGGCTGATAGGATTGGTCGATCAGCGATTGACAGCCATTCAGCGCCATTGCGAGGGCCGAAAGCAGCATCATGCGACGCGCGAAGCGCCGCGGTGCGGAGATGGCATCACTGGAAAGCGCGGGCGATTTCCACGTCGTCAAGCTGTCCAGTCTGGTTCTCCGCATCATGTCGCTGTCTTGCCGGTTTGCCGCAGATTCGGACCGACCGTGGCAAGGGGAACTCAACAGGTGCGCACCCCTGATCTCGCGCTGCACAATCGGCCGATACAAGTCGTTGCTGTAGCTGATTTACGCATCGGTTGCATAGCGAGACTCTGTTTAAATGTGGCGCCGTTGCATTTTAGCAAGCCTCAGGCATTAAGGCTTCCTTTCGCTCGGATGAAATTATGGCGAAAGTTCCGTCACAAAGCCGAGATTCGTCGACGGCGCGGAAAAAGAACGGCCCGATTGAAGCAACCGGCTCGATAGCCACAGTCTTGCGAGAAAATTACAACCCTTGATATAGGCATCGAGAGGGAACGCCTCCTGATGAAGCATTCTCTCGCAGGTAACGATTCGACTATTCGGCGGCTTCCGCCGTCGCCGGTTGCGGCTTCGTCGTCTCGCCGGCGCGGGGCAGCTGCACGGGTTTCAGCATGATGGCGGCGGCAAGGCCGATCAGCGCAATGGCGCAGGAAGTCATGAAGAGCGGCGAGAACGCGGCGGCATAGGTATCGGCGACGGCCTGGCGGCTCGCTTCAGGAAGGGCGGCCATCATTTTCGGCGTCAGCTGCTTGATATCGGCGACGCCGGGAATGGAGACGCCGACCTTGCCGAGCTCGGAGGCGATGATGGCGCCATAGATGGAAATGGCGATCGAGGCGCCGCCCATGCGCGACAGCGTCACCGAGCCGGTGGCGGCGCCGACGTCGCGGGCGGGTGCTGCATTCTGTACGCCGATGACGGGAACCTGCTGGGCAAGGCCGATGCCGATGCCGTGCAGCATCATGACCGCGCCGATGAAGGCGATCGGCGTTCCGGCGTGGATCTGCGACATCAGCGCAAAGGCGATGGCGCTGCAGGTGAGGCTTGCGATGGCGAAGGGCTTGTAGCGCCCCGTCTTCGAGATGATGCGGCCTGCGGAAAGCGACCCGCAGACGAGGCCGCCGGTCAGAAGGATGAAGAGCAGGCCGGCGGCCGACGGCGAAAGGCCGGTCGTGGTCTGCAGAAAGAGGGCGAGATAATTGACCATGCCGATGGCAATGGCGCCGCCCATGATCGAGATCACCAGAAGCAGGCTGAAGGTCGAATTGCGAAACAGCTGCAGGGGAACGATAGGTTCGGGCGCGCGGCGCTCGACGAACACCCAGGTGACGGCGCAGACGATGCCGAAGACAACGATGCCGATGCTCTCAGGCGAAATCAATGCACCGAACAGTTCGCTGCTGTCGGTCGCAAGCACGATGCTTGTCGTCGTCATGGCAAGCAGGAGCGCACCGGCATAATCGATCTTGGGGCGGCGATGCGGTTTGCGGTACGGCAGCATGAAGGCAAGGCCGGTGAGCACGATGAAGCCGATCGGCACGTTGACGAGGAAGATCGAGCGCCAGCCGAAGAGATCGCTCATCGTACCGCCGAGCACCGGGCCGATCGCGCCCGATGCCATCAGCACGAGGCTGGAATAGCTTTGGTAGCGCGCCCGCTCGCGTGGCTCGAACAGGTCGGCGTTGACGGCGAAGATCGATACCATGATGCCGCCGCCGCCAAGGCCCTGCAGCACACGGGCGGCGATCAGCGTGTCCATCGAGACCGCAAGGCCGCAGACTGTCGATCCGACGGTGAAGATCATGATCGCCGTCATCATCACGTATTTGCGGCCGAACAGATCGCCGAGCTTGCCGTAGACCGGCATGACGGCGCTGAGCGACAGGAGATAGGCCGAGCCGATCCAGCCGAAGCGCTCGAGATGGCCGAATTCGCCAACGATCGTCGGCAGCGCCGTGGAGACGATCTGATTATCGAGCGTCGCCATGAACATGGCGGTCATCAGAAAGAAGAAGAGGATAAGCCGGCGACGAGGATCCGTCACGAGCGGCGCAGGCGCGAGTTGCATGTCCATGGGAGGCATCGTTCCGGGTTGAGATGCTTTTATGTGCTAACAGCATATAGTTGTCAATGGCACATTAATGACATCGGCATATTCAATTTTTGAATCGGCTCTGTTATGGTCCTGTGATGAGCGACGTCCTGACCAAGACCCCTTCTGTGGAGCCGGCCGAGCCGGATTGTGAAAACGTGCCGCGTATCGGCCGGAGCATGGCGCGCATGCGGCTGATGACCGGGCGGCGGCTGATCGGCCGGCTGGCGATCCAAAGTGCTGCACCAGGCCTCGAGCTTTCGCATCTCGACGTGCTCGATGCCGTGCGCAGGGCGCAGCCTGCCGGCGAGGTCACGGTCGGCATGATCGCGGAGATGCTGCGCATCGATCCGTCACGGGCAAGCCGGGTGGTGGCCGACATGGTCGGGCGCAACGTATTGCGCCGCGAGGCCTCGCAGACCGATGCGCGGCGGATCGTCGTCGTCATGACCGAGGTCGGCCAGGACCTGCTTGCCGAGATCGTCGCGCAGAAGCTTGCGATCATTTCCGAGATCGTTTCCGACTGGCCGCAGGAAGATGTCGAGCGCTTCGCAGCGCTTTTCGAGCGCTTCATCGGCGGCTACGAGGCGGTTTTCCTGTCGCGCGACAAGGATACGCCGGGCTGAGGCAGACGCGGTCGTTCGCCGGCCCTTCCCCTCGACCCCTCGTTTGCGCTAAGGGCAATGCCCATGAGCCAATCCACCTTCACCATTCTCCTTGGCGGCGAACTCAGCCTGACGGAGCGCCTGCGCGATGCCATCGAAGACAGCCGCTTCATTGCGGCCGATGGCGGCATGCGGCATGCGGCAGCACTCGGCATTACGCCGGAGCTCTGGGTCGGCGATTTCGATTCGACGCCTGATGATCTCGCGGGTGCATTTCCCGATGTGCCGAAACAGCCCTATCCGGCTGCGAAGGCGGCGACGGACGGTGAAATCGCCGTGGCGGAGGCAATCGCGCGGGGCGCGCGGCGGCTGATCCTCGCCGGTGCGCTCGGCGGCGAGCGTTCCGACCACGCGCTTCAGCATCTGCTGTCGGCCGTCAGCCTGGCGGAAGAGGGTTTCGACCTGCTGCTGACCTCGGGCAAGGAAGAGGCGGTGCCGCTGGTTGCTTGTACGATCGAACTGGACCTTCCCAAAGGCAGCCTGTTTTCCGTGCCCGGATTCAGCGAGCTGAGAGGGCTTACCATCGAGAATGCGCGTTATCCGCTGGCAGATTTCCATCTGCCTTTCGGCTCGTCGCGCACCATTTCCAATGTTGCGGAAGGCAAGGTTCGCTTTTCGCTCCGCAGCGGCCGGGCAATCGTGCTCGCCCGGCCCTACGATCTTTCCGGAGTCTGATTTTTGGCCCCTCCCATTCTGAAACTCGACGATATCTTCCTGAGCTTTGGCGGCGCACCGCTTCTGGCGGGTGCTGGCCTGCAGATCGAGCCCGGTGATAAAATCTGTCTCGTCGGGCGCAACGGCTCGGGAAAATCGACGCTGCTGAAGATTGCCGCCGGCCTGGTCGAGGCGCAGTCCGGCGAGGTCTTCCGCCATCCTTCCTCGACGGTGCGTTATCTCGAACAGGCGCCGGATTTTGCCGGCTTCAACACGGTGCAGGCCTATGCCGAGGCCGGCCTCGGGCCAGGCGATGACCCCTATCGTGTCACCTATCTGCTGTCGCATCTCGGGCTGAGCGGCGATGAAGACCCCAGAATGCTGTCCGGTGGCGAATCGCGGCGCGCAGCCCTTGCCCGCGTTATGGCACCCGAGCCGGACATTCTTCTGCTCGACGAACCGACCAACCATCTCGACCTGCCGACCATCGAATGGCTGGAAGGCGAGCTGCAGAAGACACGCAGCGCCTTGGTGCTGATTTCGCATGACCGGCGTTTCCTCGAAAAGGTCTCGACGGCAACCGTCTGGCTCGACCGCGGCACCTCGCGGCGACTCGACAGAGGCTTTGCGCATTTCGAAGCCTGGCGCGACCAGGTGCTGGAGGCCGAGGAGCTGGAGCAGCACAAGCTCGGCAAGTCGATCGAGCGTGAGGAGCACTGGCTGCGCTACGGCGTCACGGCGCGGCGCAAGCGTAACATGCGCCGTCTCGGCGAGTTGCAGACGATGCGCTCGAACTATCGCGGCCACAAGGGGCCGCAGGGCACGGTGCAGGCGACGGTTTCGGACGCGCAGGAATCCGGCAAGCTGGTGATCGAGGCCGACAAGATCACCAAGAGCTTCGGCGAGCGGGTAATCGTCACGCCGTTTTCGATCCGCGTGCATCGCGGCGACTGCATTGGTCTCGTCGGACCGAACGGCGCCGGCAAGACGACGCTGCTGAAGATGCTGACCGGGCAGCTTTCGCCCGATAGCGGCATCGTCAAGCTCGGCACCAATCTGGAGATTGCGACGCTCGACCAGAAACGCGAGGATCTCGACCCCGAGGATACGCTTGCCAACTATCTGACGGATGGGCGCGGCGAAAACCTGCTCGTCAACGGCGAGCAGCGCCATGTCACCGGCTACATGAAGGAATTTCTGTTCCAGCCGGAACAGGCGCGTACGCCGATCAGAAACCTCTCCGGCGGCGAACGCGCCCGGCTGATGCTGGCGCGCATCCTTTCGCGCCCGACGAACCTCTTGATCCTCGACGAGCCGACCAACGATCTCGATATCGAAACGCTCGATCTCCTGCAGGAGATTGTCGCCGGTTTTCCCGGCACCGTCATTCTCGTCAGCCACGACCGCGATTTCCTCGACCGCACCGTGACCTCGACGATCGCACCCGCCGTGCCGGATGCGCCTGATGGTCGCTGGATCGAATATGCCGGCGGCTACTCGGACATGCTTGTACAGCGCAAGGGCGCGCTCGAGGAGCGCAAGAGGGCCGAGAAGGCGGCGGAGAAGCCGAAGACGCAGCAAGCAACAGCGTCAGGCAGCTCGAAGGTCAAGCTCTCCTTCAAGCAGAAATTTGCACTGGAAAACCTGCCGAAGGAAATGGCGAAGACCGAAGCCGAAATCGCCAAGCGCGAAAAGGTGATGGCAGATCCCAATCTTTTCACGCGCGATCCCTCAGCCTTCAACCGGCTTGCCGGCGAGATGGAAAAACTGCGCACCAGCCTGACCGACATGGAAGAGGAGTGGCTGGAGCTCGAAATGCTGCGGGAAGAGCTGGAAGGCTGAGATTTTCTCGAGGCTCGAGGCTCACTTTTCCTTGATTCGTCAGTGTGTCGTCCTGCGGCATAAGGTGCCGTCCGGCAGCCGGGGATATTGCCGATCGCAATGGCGACAAGGAAAAGTCATATGTCTCGCAAGCCTCATTCCCGTTTTCTCACAGCACTTACTGCCGGCAGCCTCGTTGCGCTTGCCCTGTCGCAAGCCGCACAGGCGCAGGATGCCCAGCGCATTCGTGTTCGCGGCGCAATCGAAAGCCTCAGCGGCGATACGCTCGTCGTCAAGACGCGCGAGGGCAGTGATGCGACGGTCGCGCTAAAAGCCGGCTGGAAGGTCGGCGGCATCAAGAAAGCCTCCGTCGAGGATATCAAACCCGGCGATTTCGTCGGCGTCGCTTCGCTTCCGAAGGGCACGGGCCCGGACGGGGCGATCGAGGTGCTGATCTTTCCGGCGTCGATGAAGGGAACCGGTGAGGGCAACCGTCCCTGGGATGCGCAGCCGAACAGCCAGATGACCAACGCGACTGTCAGCAACGCCGTCAAATCCGTCGACGGCCACACGATCACGCTGACCTATCAGGGCAAGGAAAAGACCATCTCGATGGCCGATGGCACGCCGATCGTGACGTTGGCGCCTGCGACCAAGGATGATCTGAAGCCCGGCGCCGGCGTCGTCGTCACCGGCGAGAAGGCGGCGGATGGCAGCATCTCGGCCAGCCAGATCGCCGTCGGTCTCAACGGCGTCATACCGCCTATGTGACCAGCGGCTCAAATCCTTGTCTTATGCGTGCCGTCATCCCAAAACCGCTCCACACTTTTGGGCGGCATGCATTAAAGCGCCGGCGCGGGCACGGCGGCAGCGCCCGCACTGGCGCTGGCGCCGGTCTGGACGGCAGGCGGCTCCTCGGATGCTGACGGCAGCGCCTGCAGATGCAGCACGCGCGGCCTCAGCGCCTCGAGATAGGCCTCGGAGCGGCCGATATAGATCATGCCGCTTTCGGGCATCGAGGTGAGCAGTTTGGCCATCGTTTCCTGTAATTCCGGCTCCATGCCTTCCAACACTTCGTCGAAGATGATCCAGCGCGGGCGCACGAGAAGCAGCCGGGCAAATCCGATCGCTTTCTGCTGGTCGCCGTCGAGCATCTTGTCCCAGCGGGCGCGGGTATCGAGCCTTGCGATCAGCGAATGGAGACCAACCTTGTCGAGGGCCGCCTCGACGGCGGCTTTCTCGTAGGCTTCGGGACGTTCGGGAAAGGCCAGCGCCTCGCGCAGCGTGCCGCCGGGAACATAGGCAACCTGCGGAACGAAGAGCATGTCGTCGATTGGCGGCAGGCCTATCGTGCCGCTGCCGCACGGCCAGAGGCCGGCCATCGCCTGGAAGAGCAGCTTGCGATTGACGCTGTGATCGCCGTTGATCATGATCTTTTCGCCGGCCTTGATCACGACATCGGTTTCACGCAGGCGAAAACCGCCGCATTCCTCGATGTCTTCGCCGACCTTGGCGACGATCACCACATCCTTCAACGTCAGCGTGTCGGGCGCGGCGTTTTCATAGGCGATGCTGTCCTTGAGGTCGAAGTCCTCTTCCATCTCGACCAGCGCCTGGCGGAAATCGGTGACGCGCATCAGCGTGGCGCGCCATTCGGCGATCGGGCCGAAATTGGAGACATACCAGCGCAGCGCCGTGTTGACCTGGTTGAAGGCACCGACCGACATCATCAGCTGGCCGAGGGTGAGGCCGCCAGAGAAATAGGCGGGGGCGGCAACGATGATCGGGATGACGATCACCAGCCAGCCATAGCCGGCCGAAACCCAGGTGAGATTGGTATTGGCCATGGCAAGCCGCTTGACGACTGTCAGGACCGAGCTGATGTCGGTGTTGATGCGCCGGCGTTCGTTCTCCTCGCCGCGGGCAACAGTAATTGCCGGCATGTTCTCATTGGCATGCATCAGCGTGAAGCGAAGCTCGGCCTCTTTCGAAAAACGGTCGGCATTGAGCTTCACCAGCTTCCGACCGACGACCTGGCTCAGCACCGAGGCGGAAGCGGCATAGAAAATCGCCGCCCAGACCATGTAGCCTGGAATGGAGAAGCTATGGCCGCTGATGCGGAAGATGAAGCCGCTGGAAAGTTCCCAGAGCACGCCGATGAAGCTCACCAGAAGAATGGTCGACTGCAGCAGGCCGAGAACCAATCCCGTCGTGCTTTCGGCGAGGTTGCGGGAATCTTCGTGCAGGCGCTGGTCCGGATTGACGCCGATCAGGCCGCTGGAGGCAAGCCGCAGCGCCCGCTTGCGCTTCAGCCACTGGTCAACCAGATCGCGGGACAAGCCTTCGCGCATATAGAGCGCCGTCATCTGATTCAGCCAGGCCTGCAGCACGTTGAGCAGCAGCAGTGTGCCGGCGATCATCGCGAAGATTTCGAGTTGGTGGAAGAATTCGCCGAGGTCGCGGCGCTCCAGCGAGTCGTAGAAGGGCGCATTCCACTCGTTCAAAATGACCTGGCCGTAGGACGTCGCCAGGATAACGAGGATCAGCACGGTCGCCAGAAACAGCACCTTGCCACGCACTTCCGAATTCCAGAATGCTGAGAACATGACGCCGAGGCGATATGTCAGGCTTAAATCATACCCTACCCTATCCTGCCTCCGGATGCCCGGCCTCCCCTCGATTTTATCTGCCATTACGCTTTTCCAAATCGCCCATACCCTTATAAATAACATGGTGGCGTTACCGGTCTATCAACAGATTCTATCAGTCATTAAAGTGTGATGATGCTTGCATGAGTCTCTCCTGCATGTACTCGCCAGTTGATTCGCAATCCGACTGGGTCTAATTAAGGCCTCCGTGGTGATTTGGCCGGCCGGCTTGCAGCCACGTTAAAAAAGTCGCTAAAGGGCCGCGTGCGGACCGGTAGCGATTTTTGTCGCCGCCGGTTTTTTGTTTTTGATCGAGTGACCGCAATGCCCATCAAGATCCCCGATACGCTGCCCGCCTTCGAAACCCTGGTTCAGGAGGGTGTGCGGGTGATGACCGAGACGTTGGCGATCCGTCAGGATATCCGACCGTTGCAGATCGGGCTGCTCAACCTCATGCCGAACAAGATCAAGACCGAACTGCAGATGGCCCGTCTCGTCGGCGCCTCGCCGCTGCAGGTGGAGCTGTCGCTTATCCGTATCGGCGGCCACAAGGCGAAGAATACGTCCGAGGACCATCTGCTTGCCTTCTACCAGACCTGGGAAGAAGTAAAGCACCGCAAGTTCGACGGCTTCATCATCACCGGGGCGCCGATCGAGCTTTTGCCCTATGAGGATGTCACCTATTGGCCGGAGATGCAGGAGATTCTTGACTGGACGGAAACGAATGTCCATTCGACGATGAACGTCTGCTGGGGCGCGATGGCGGCAGTCTATCATTTTCACGGCGTTCCGAAATACGAGCTGAAAGAGAAGGCCTTCGGCGTCTACCGCCACCGGAACCTGAAGCCTTCCTCGATCTATCTCAACGGCTTTTCCGACAATTTCGAAGTGCCGGTGTCGCGCTGGACCGAAGTGCGCCGCGCCGATATCGAGAAATCCGAAAGCCTGGAGATCCTGATGGAGTCCAGCGAAATGGGCGTCTGCCTCGTGCATGAGAAGAGGGGCCGGCGGCTCTACATGTTCAACCATGTCGAATATGATTCCACGTCGCTTTCCGACGAGTATTTCCGCGACGTCAATGCCGGCGTGCCGATCAAGATGCCGCACAATTACTTCCCGCATAACGATCCGGCGCTTGCGCCGCAGAACCGCTGGCGCAGCCATGCGCATCTTTTGTTCGGCAACTGGATCAACGAAATCTACCAGACGACGCCCTTTGATGTGGAAGAGATCGGCAGCGATCTCTGACCGTTGCCGATCACGCCTGGAGCCGATGCCGCCGCACCACTGCTGTGGCTTTTCTTTCTGATCCGCCGGTTGCGGATCGAAGCAAATCCGGGCAGGTTCCTGTCCTGAAGCCTACCACACCGCGCGTCTTCGTCGGACGTGCAATGCACACTTTCAATCGCTGCACATTCCTCAAATCGATTCCGAATTGAGGAATTTTCAGCAGGGACAGAATGGACGGTCGATCATGTCGGATAAGTTGGAGCGGGACGTTTTCGGGCAGACGCAGGCGGGCGAGACCGTCTATCGCGTCGTGATCAAGGGCGGCGGGCTGACGGCCAAGATCATCAGCTGGGGCGCGGTCATCCAGGATCTGCGTCTCGAAGGACATGATGCGCCGCTGCAGCTCGGCTTCGACGATTTCGACAGCTACCTCCTCTATTCGTCCTACTTCGGCGCGACGCCCGGCCGCTGCGCCAACCGCGTCGGCGGCGGCAGGTTCACGCTTGACGGCAAGGACTATCAGCTCGAGCCGAATGAAAACGGCGTCACGCATCTGCATGGCGGCAGCGACAATATCGCCAAACGCAATTGGACGATCGTCGAGCATGACCACGACCGCGTGGTGCTGAAGATCGTCGATCCCGATGGCCGCGCCGGCTATCCCGGCAATTGCACCATCCAGGCGACTTTCTGGGTGCATGGCAATGGTGAACTGTCGATCACCTACGAATCGACCAGCGACCAGCCGACGCTCGCCAATGTCTGCCAGCACGCCTATTTCAATCTCGACGGCCGCGAAGATGCACTTGGCCATGACATCATGATAGCCGCCGATCACTATCTGCCGACTGATGAGAAGCAGGTGCCGACCGGTGAGATCCGTCCCGTCGAGGGCACGGAATTCGATTTCCGCGAGATGGCGCCGATGAAGCGTTTCGTCGGCAGCCAACAAGCGTTTTACGACCATAATTTCTGCCTGTCGGGCGAGCGTACCGCCAAGCGGAGCGTCGCGCTTGCCCGCAGCCTCTATTCCGGTGTGTCGCTGGAAGTGCGCAGCACGGAGCCAGGCGTGCAGTTCTATGCCGGCTTCAAGCTCGATGTCGGGGCGCCCGGCATCGGCGGGCGCAAATACGGTCCATTCGCCGGCTTCTGCCTGGAGACACAGGTCTGGCCGGATGCCATCAATCACCAAGGTTTTCCGAATGCGGTCCTGCGCCCCGGCGAAGTGCTGCGCCAGGAGACGGATTATATCTTCACCAAGAACTGAGCATCCTCCAGCGCCGCGCGTTTAGTAACGCGCGGCGCTGGAGGATGCACGGCTGTCAAATTTGATCGCTATGAAACCCTCGACGGTCCGCCGGCGAGGGTTTTTTTATTCCGTGCTCGATTCCGACTTGCCGATTGGTTCTATATAGGTTCTATTGTGCGCCCATGGATAGAACCAGTCTGATAGCGGAACTGAACAGCCGCGGCCTGCGTGACGAGGCGCTGACCGGGCCGCTTTACAAGCGGCTGGCGCAGACGCTGACCGGCCTCATTCAGGAAGGGCTACTGAAGCCCGGCACGGCGCTGCCGGGCGAGCGCGACCTTGCCGAGGCTCTGAAACTCGGCCGCGTTACCGTGCGCACCGCCTATCGCGATCTGATGGCATCCGGCGCACTGGAATCGCGCCATGGAAGCGGTACTTTCGTATCGAGCAGGGTGGAACGCATGGAACAGTCGCTGTGGCGGCTTTCCTCCTTCTCCGCCGACATGCGCTCGCGCGGGCGTCTGCCGGCCGCACGGATATTGTCGCGGGCGGTCAACACGCCGTCGCCGGAGGAATCCTTCCTGCTCGGCCTCGGCGGCGACGAGCCGGTGCTGAGGCTCGACCGCTTGCGCCTTGCCGACGGCCTGCCGCTGGCGATCGAACGCGCCGTGGTGCCGATCAAGTTCCTGGGGCACGACGCCGGCGGCGAGGGATCGCTCTATGATGCGCTGACGGCCAGTGGCCACAGGCCCGTGCGCGCGCTGCAGCGGCTGACCGCGGTCACGCTCGATCCGTCGTCTGCCGCGATCCTGAACGTCAAATCAGGCGCGCCGGCGCTTCTGATCGAACGTGTCTCGCGCCTGGAAGACCAGCGCGTCGTCGAATACACCCGCTCGCATTATCGCGGCGATGCCTATGATTTCGTTGCCGAATTGAGAATCGGAGATGACCTATGAATGACAACCAGTCACTGATGCTGCAGGAAGCCGGCCAATCGCCAGAGGTGGTCGCCACGCTGCTCGAAAAGGAAAAACCGGTCTTTGCCGAGATCGCCCGGCTGTTTTCGTCCGCCCGCCCGAGCGTGGTGACGACGGCGGCGCGCGGCTCCTCGGACCACGCCGCCACCTTTTTCAAATATCTGTTCGAGATCACCTGTGGCGTTCCGGTCGCCTCGCTCGGCCCGTCGATCGCTTCGGTCTATGGTGCGGCGCTGCATCTGAAGGGCGGTGTCCATTTCACCGTCTCGCAGTCGGGTGCCAGCCCCGACATCGTCGCGCTGCAGGATGCAGCGAAGAAGGGCGGAGCAACGACGATCGCCGTCGTCAACGTCACCGATAGCCCGCTTGCGAAGCAGGCCGACATCGTTCTCGGTCTCAATGCCGGCGCGGAAAAGAGTGTCGCGGCGACAAAATCCTTCATCGCCTCGGTCGCCGCCCTTTCCGGGGTGACGGCTGCGATCGGCGGTGCGTCCGATTTGCAGGCGGCGCTCGGCAAGCTGCCGGAGGCGCTGTCGGCGACCGCCGGGATCGACACGGCGGCAGCCGAGGAGGTGCTCTTCAACGCGACCTCGCTTTATACGGCCGGCCGTGGCCCAGCCTTCGCGATCGCGCTCGAAGCTGCGCTGAAGGCCAAGGAAACCTCCGGCCTGCATGCCGAAGCCTTTTCGCTGGCGGAACTGATGCATGGCCCGATGCGCCTGGTGCAGCCGGGCTTCCCGATCGTCGCCTTTGCGCCTGACGACGCGGCCTTCGCCAACAATGTGCAGGCGCTGGAACGCCTGCAGAAACTCGGCGCCACCACCGTCGGCTTCTCGACGCAGCCGCTTTCCGGCGTCCATCTGCGCGTACCGACGACGGGCAACGGCCTTGTCGATCCGCTGGTGTCGCTGCTTGTCTACTACCGGCTGATCGAGTCGGTGACGCGCCGCAAGGGCTTCGATCCCGACAAGCCGGCAAACCTGCTCAAGGTGACGGAGACGGTTTGATGGCCCGCAAGATCTTCCTCGGCGCCCGCATTTTCGACGGCGAGCGCTTCCACGACGACAAAGCCCTCATCGTTGCCGGCGGCCGCGTCGAAGCGATCGTCGCAAGAAATGATCTGCCGGACGGCGAGGTGGTGACGCTTGCCGGTGGTGTTTTGTCGGCCGGCTTCATCGATGCGCAGGTCAATGGCGGCGCCGGGCGGATGCTGAACGACCAGCCTTCCGTTGCCTCGATGGACATCATCGCCGGCGGGCACCGTCCCTATGGCACGACGTCGCTGCTGCCGACGCTGATCACCGACACATCAGAGGCCTCCATTGCCGCCATCGAGGCCGCCAAGGAGGCAGTGAAAATGAACCGCGGCGTCGCCGGCTTGCATCTCGAAGGCCCGCATCTGGCGCCTGCGAGGAAGGGCGCGCATCTGGCCGAACTGATGCGGCCGGTGGAGGACCGCGATGTCAAAGCCTTCATCCGGGCGCGCGAGGCGATCGGCACGCTGCTGGTCACCATGGCCGCCGAGCAGGTGACGGTTGCCCAGGTGCGCGAGCTTGCGGAAGCCGGCGTCACCGTCAGCATCGGCCATTCCGATTGTTCGAGCGAGGCGGCGGAAGAACGTTTCGATGCCGGCGCGCGGGGCGTCACGCATCTCTTCAACGCCATGAGCCAGTTGGGACACCGGGCGCCCGGTCTCGTCGGCGCAGCGATCGATCATCCCTCGACCTGGTGCGGCATCATCGCCGACGGCCATCATGTCGATCCGAAGGCCCTGCGCACGGCGCTGCGCGCCAAACGCGGCGAAGGCAAGCTGTTCTTCGTCACCGACGCGATGTCGCTCGTCGGGTCGGAAAAGGACTCGTTCACGCTGAACGGGCGCACCGTCCGGCGCGAAAGGGGCGGCTTCTGCTCGAAGCTGGTGCTGTCCGACGGTACGCTGGCCGGTTCCGACGTCGACATGATCTCGACGATCCGTTACGGCGTCACCTATCTCGACCTGACGCTCGCCGAGGCCTTGCGCATGGCGACCCTTTATCCCGCGCGGTTTCTCAGGCTTGCCGATCGCGGCCATCTTTCGCCGGGCGCGCGTGCCGATCTCGTGCATCTCACCGATGCGCTTGCCGTCACCGCCATCTGGCTCAGCGGCGAAGTAGCCTGAAATCAAGGATAAGCCGGATGACTGACATTACCGATGCCTACTTCTCCAATCTGATCGGCCGGCTGGAAGAACTCAAGCAGACGCTTGCCCAGCCGATGGCGCAGGCAGCAGCCGTCATCCTCGATGCTGCCCATGGCGACAAGCGCGTCTATGTCTTCGGCACCGGCCATTCGCATATGCTGGCGGAAGAGGTGCACTATCGTGCCGGCGGGCTCGCCTTCACCGTGCCGGTACTCGTCGGCTCGGCCATGCTGCACGAGGGCGCGGTCATCAGTTCGGTCTATGAGCGCACGCAGGGCCTGGTGCGGCCGATGCTGGAGCGTTACGGCATGCAGCCGGGCGATGTCATCATCATCGCCTCCAATTCGGGCGTGAACGCCGCGCCGATCGAGGCCGCCGACTATGCGCGCGAAATCGGCGCAAAGGTGATTGCCATCACGTCGATCGCCTATTCCTCAGCGATCGCCAATGGACGCCGGCGGCTCGCCGACGTGGCCGATGTGGTGCTCGACAACGGGCTGCCACCGGGTGACGCCGTCGTCGATCTCGAAGGCACGGGGCTTAGGGTTGGGCCAGTCTCGACGGCGGTCGGGGTGACCGTCATCAATGCGATCTTCGCCGAAGTCGCCTCGGAGCTTTCCAAATCCGGCGATGCGCCAATTTATCTCAGCGCCAACATGCCGGGTGCTGCCGAGATCAACCAGAAGCTCGTCAAGAAATACCGGCCGCGCAACCCGCATCTCTAAAGCATGTCGCGCAAAAGTGTGCCGCGGTTTTGCGATAACGACATGCGTAAAAACAAAGACCTAAAGCGCGATGAGCGAATCTGAAAGATCGCGACGCGCTTTAGAGCTTGATGCCGAAAAGTGTGAGCGGCTTTCGGACGGCATCACGCTCTACTTATTAATTGAGACGGCGGATACAAAAAAAGGCCGGCGTGAGCCGGCCTCTTCGATAGGCTGAAACCAGGATCAGTCCTTGGCGCGTTCGACGTAGGAATTGTCTTCCGTCGCGATGACGACGCGGGTGCCGGCATTGATGTGCGGCGGCACCATGGCGCGCACGCCGTTCGACAAAATCGCCGGCTTGTAGGAGGACGATGCCGTCTGTCCCTTGACGACCGGTTCCGTCTCCATGATTTCGAGCGTGACGTGGCGCGGCAGTTGGAGCGCCAGCGCAATACCTTCATGCATCGAGAGGATGCAGGACATGCCTTCCTGCAGATAAGCCTTGTCGTCACCCATCGTGGCGACATCGACGACGACCTGATCGTAGCTCGCCGGGTTCATGAAGTGGAAGCCTTCGCCGTCTTCATAGAGAAACTGGAAGGAGACGTCTTCGACGAAGGCGCGCTCGACCTGTTCGGTGGTGCGCCAGCGCTCGGAAACCTTCACGCCGTCGACGATGCGGCGCATGTCGACCTGGGTGACCGGCGTGCCTTTGCCCGGATGAAAGTTCTGGGCGGTGAGAACGACGTAGAGCTTGCCGTCGACATCGAGAACGTTGCCCTTGCGGACCGAAGAGGCGATGACCTTGACCATAAGACTTCCTTGTAACTCGGCTTTCGGCGTCGTAAATGACTGTCGAGACGCCCCCGAAGACGCAAATGTTTTTCTTTGGGGCGCAACTAACCTAAAATCCGGGAAATAGCCACCCCCCATACCGGCCTCTCCGGCGAAGAAAGCTTGGAATGAACTCTTCGGCGAAAGCGTCCCCCTGGTGGACCCCGTCCGTGCATGCAGACCGCCGTCCGCTCCTGATCGGACGCAATGCGATCCAGGCGGCGTTGCGCGGGTTTTTCGCGCGCGAGGATTTCATCGAGGTGGATACGGCGGTGCTGCAGGTCTCTCCCGGCAACGAGGCGCATCTGCATGCCTTCGCGACGGAAGCGCTGACGACGGATGGGCAAAAGGCGCCGTTCTACCTTCATACCTCGCCGGAATTTGCCTGCAAGAAGCTGCTTGCGGCGGGCGAGGAGCGCATCTCGTGTTTTGCCCATGTCTATCGCAACCGCGAGCGCGGGCCGCTGCATCATCCTGAGTTCACCATGCTCGAATGGTATCGGGCCGGCGAAAGCTACGAGAGCCTGATGATGGATTGCGTGCGGATCCTGGCGCTGGCGACTGAGACGGTGAAGACCGGCAAGCTTGCCTATCGCGGTGCCGAGAGCGATCCCTTCGCCGGGCCGGAGCGGACCAGCGTTGCCGAAGCGTTCGAGCGTCATGCCGGCATCGATCTTCTCGCCTCGGTCGTAGCCGACGGTTCGACCGATCGCGACCATCTGGCCGCCGAGATGAAGCGCGTCGGCATGCGTGTTGCCGATGACGACGGTTGGGCCGATCTCTTCAGCCGGGTGCTGGTCGAAAAGATCGAGCCGCATCTCGGTTTCGGCCGCATCACCATTCTCGACGAATATCCGGTCTCGGAGGCAGCCCTTGCCCGTCCCTCGGCGCGCGACTCCAGGGTTGCCGAACGTTTCGAGCTCTATGCCTGCGGCGTCGAGCTTGCGAACGGCTTCGGTGAACTCACCAACGCTGCCGAACAGCGGCGACGGTTCGAGATCGAGATGGCCGAGAAGGCGCGGGTCTACGGCGAGACCTATCCGATTGACGAGGATTTCCTCGCCGCGCTGTCGCTGATGCCTGAGGCAAGCGGTATCGCGCTCGGCTTCGACCGGTTGGTGATGCTGGCGACGGGAGCATCGCGCATCGACCAGGTGCTCTGGGCGCCGGTGGCGGAGTATGGAAGATGAATGTCGTCAAATCGATCAAGAGCGTCCACGATCTTGTGAAGGCGGGGCTGGTCGTGCCTGCCGATCGTGCGAGGCTTGAGGAGGTTGCGGCGCGCTACGCGATTGCGTTGACGCCTGCGATCAGCAAGCTCATCGATCGAGCCGATCCCGATGATCCGATCGCTCGGCAATTCGTGCCCGATGCGGCAGAACTCACGATCGCCCCGGAAGAACGCACCGATCCGATCGGCGATCATGCCCACAGCCCCGTCGAAGGCATCGTTCACCGCTATCCCGATCGTGTCTTGCTCAAGGCCGTGCATGTCTGCCCGGTCTATTGCCGCTTCTGCTTCCGGCGCGAAATGGTCGGGCCGCAAGGCCTCGGCACGCTCGATGCGGCGGCGATGCAGGCCGCTTTCGATTACATCCGCGGTCATGAGGAGATCTGGGAGGTCATCCTCACCGGCGGCGATCCGCTGGTGCTTTCGCCGCGCCGGCTCCGCGAGATCATGGAGGCGCTTGCCGAGATCGCGCATGTGAAGATCGTGCGTTTCCATACGCGTGTTCCGGTCGTCGACCCCGAGAAGATCGATGCGGCGCTGATCGCCGCTCTGAAGGCGAGCGGCAAGACGGTCTATGTCGCGCTGCATGCCAACCACCCCCGGGAACTGACGCCGGAAGCGCGGGCGGCTTGCGGCCGCCTCGTCGATGCCGGCATCGCCATGGTCAGCCAGTCGGTGCTGCTCAAGGGTGTCAACGACGATCCCGACGTGCTGGCGAAGCTGATGAAGGCCTTCGTCGAAATCCGCGTCAAACCCTATTACCTGCATCATCCGGATCTGGCGCCTGGCACCAGCCATTTCAGAGTGACGATCGAGGAGGGGCAGGAGATCGTCGCGGCGCTGCGCGGGCGGATTTCCGGTCTCTGCCAGCCGGCCTACATCCTCGATATCCCCGGCGGTCACGGCAAGGCCGTCGTCAGTGGGAGCGCGATCCGGGCAACAGGCGACGGATGTTATTCCGTCACCGATTATCGCGGCGGCGAGCATTCCTATCCGCCGGCCGATTGAGACAAAACGCGGCGTTTGCGTGTCATTTCTGTACTCTCCACGCCAGAAACCAGAGTGTGTCGCAGTATCGAAATTACCTTAAGTCATTGATTTAAGGTGGTTGTTTACGACGGAGCGGGAGTGATCGCTAAAATCCTAACTGTGAGCCTTAGTCATATTTAACTCAATTAATTAGCGGAATGTTCTGTTTTCCGCACTAAAAGAACGCTCATGACAAGGCGATGAACGCCGGTTCGGGATCATGAGAATCTTGGAGTGATGGGATGAATAAGGCAATCCGCGACCTCGTAGCCAAATTCGGCAAGCTTCCTGGGTCGATCGACCAGGTCGCCGACGACGCCGATCTTTATGCGGCGGGTTTGACGTCCTTTGCTTCTGTGCAGTTGATGCTTGGCCTCGAAGAGGCCTTCGACATCGAATTTCCCGACAATCTCCTGAACCGCAAATCCTTCGCGAGCATCTCGGCCATCGCCAGGACCGTCGATCTGATCCGGGACAGCCGGAAGGTCGCCTGATGAATTTCCCCGTCAAGATCATGCAGGACGGTCTTGTCACAAGGGTAGCCCGTGTCGCCGAAATCGCGGCGAAACACGCGGATACCGTTGATGCCGAGGCCCGCTTCCCCCGGGAAGCCGTCGATGCGATGAAGGCCGAAAGGCTGCTCGGCATCCAGGTGCCGCGCCACTTCGGCGGCGAATCCGCCTCGATCACCGAGATCGCCGAATTGTGCTCGATGCTCGGCCAGGCCTGCGCTGCAAGCGCCATGGTCTTCGCCATGCACCACATCAAGCTGTCGAGCCTCGTTGAACATGGCGCCGACAGCGAATGGCATCGCGGTTTCATGCGCCGCATCGCAGCCGAGCAGTTGCTGATCGCATCCGCCACCACCGAAGGCGGTATCGGCGGAAATCTGCGCAACAGCATCTGCGCGGTCGAGGTCGATGGCGACACGTGCCGCCTCGAAAAGGATGCGACCGTCATTTCCTACGGCTCGCACGCCGACGCCATCCTTATCACCTCGCGCGCCCATGCGCAGGCGGCTTCCTCCGATCAGGTGCTGACGGCCTTCCTCAAGGACCAGTACACGATCGAGAAAACGCATGTCTGGAATACCCTCGGCATGCGCGGCACCTGCTCCGATGGGTTCCTGTTCAAGGGCGAAGCGCCGGCTTGCCAGATCCTGCCGAAGCCTTTCGCTGAGATCGCGGCGCAATCCATGCTCGCCTCTTCGCATCTGCTTTGGAGCGGCGTCTGGTACGGCATCGCCGTCGATGCCGTTGTGCGCGCCCAGGCTTTCGTGCGCGCTGCCGCCCGCAAGGCGCCGGATGCCCAGCCGCCGGGCGCGCTGCGCCTCGCCGAGGTTTCGAACCTGCTGCAGATGGTGAAATCCAACGTGGTTGCCGGCCTCAAGGCCTATGAGGATGCCAAGGCCGATGCCGACAGGCTGTCTTCGATGGGATTTGCGGTGGCGATGAACAATGTCAAAATTGCCTCGTCCGAGACGATCCTGGAGATCGTCAACCATGCCATGCTGATCTGCGGCATCATGGGCTACAAGAACGGCACGCCCTTCAGCCTCGGACGCCATCTGCGCGACGCGCATTCCGCACAGCTCATGATTTCGAATGACCGCATCCTCGGCAACACGTCGAGCATGCTTCTTGTCCATAAGCAGGACACTAGCCTACTGGGGTGACAGTCATGGATATGCAGACCTCGTTTCTGGACCGGCTTTTCGAATCCGGCTTGTTGATCGATACCGGCATCGACGGGCTCTACGGCCGCAGCGGCCAGTTCGAAGACGTGATCGCTGCCTTCGAGCGCCTGATCGACACGTTCGGCGGCGCCGATGGTGCCGAAGCCATGCGTTTTCCGCCCGGCATGAACCGCGCCTTCTTCGAAAAGAGCGGCTACATGAAGAGCTTTCCGCAGCTCGCCGGCACGGTGCACAGCTTCTGCGGCAGCGAGCTCGATCATGTCAGCCTGCTGCAATGCATGGAAGTCGGGGAAGACTGGACCAAGGGACAGGAGGCGACCGACATCGTGCTGACGCCGGCTGCCTGCTATCCGCTCTATCCGACGATCGCCAAGCGCGGCAATCTGCCGGAGACGGGCGGCCTCTTCGACCTGCAATCCTATTGCTTCCGCCATGAGCCGTCGAAAGACCCTGCCCGACAGCAGCTGTTCCGCATGCGTGAATATGTCTGCATGGGCACAGAGCTGCACGTCACCGATTTCCGCCAGCGCTGGATGGATCGCGGCGTCGAGATGATGAAGACCGTCGGCCTCGAGGTGACGATCGACGTTGCCAATGATCCGTTCTTCGGCCGCGCCGGCAAGATGCTCGCCAACAATCAGCGCGACCAGAACCTGAAGTTCGAGCTGCTGATCCCGATCACCTCGGCTGCCAATCCGACCGCCTGCATGAGCTTCAACTACCATCAGGATGCCTTCGGCACGAAATGGGGTCTCAATCTCGAGGACGGCAGTGTCGCGCACACCGCCTGCGTCGGCTTCGGACTGGAGCGCATCGCCCTTGCCCTCTTCCATCATCACGGACTCGATGTGAAGCACTGGCCGGCCAGCGTACGGAAAGCGCTGTGGGGCTGAGCAAATCGATGACATCGGTCTTTTCGGGAATCGACCCGGAAACCTACCGGGCGCATGCGCTGCATACCGGCGAGCGCGCCTGGCCGGAAACCAATTGCTATGTCGATCTCTGGATCGAGGTTCTGGCGACATCAGGCGTTGCGCCCGAGGCGATGCTGGGTTTTACCCTGACGCAGGATTTCGAGGGCGACCAGTTCACCTTCTTCAAGGTGCCGCTTGAGGATCTGGAAGCGCTCTACGGCATTCGTGTGACCGAGCTTGCCATCTACGACCGTGTCGAACGCCATGTCGAGGTTCAGATCGCGCGGGCTCGTCTCTGCCTGATCGAAATGGATTCCTTCTACATGCCGGATACGCGCGGCACGGCCTACCGGCAGGAGCACGGCAAGACGACGGTTGCTATCAACCGCCTGGACGTTGCGGCCAAGCGCGTCGATTATTTCCACAATGCCGGTTATTTCCGTCTCGAAGGCGAGGATTTCGACGGTTTGTTCCAGCTGCATCTGACGGAAAACGACCCGCCATTCCTGCCCTACACGGAATTTGCGCGTTTCCCGGAAAGGCCGGCAGATGAGGCGCATCTGCGCGCGAGCGCACGGCGGCTTGCCGGTTTTCATTTTGCCCGGCGTCCCCGCGAAAACCCGATCCGCGCCTTTGCAAGCGTCTTTCCGCAACAGGTCGAATCGCTGGCGGAACGGCCGTTCGGCTTCTTCCACAAATACGCCTTCAACACGCTTCGCCAGGTGGGCGCCAATTTCGAGCTGGCGGCCGATTACCTCGCCTGGCTTTCCCCTGGTGAATTCGCCGCTGCCGCCGAGCATGCCAGGCGTATTTCGGAGGTGGCGAAATCGGTGCAGTTCCAGCTTGCCCGCGCCGTCACCCGCAGGAAGTTCGAGCCGTTGCAGGCAGCACTTGATCCGGCCGCCGATGCATGGGATTCCATGATGGCGTCGCTTGCGGGGCGAATCTGAGGCCGGAGATCTGACCATGCGGGGGCGTTTGGCAAGCATCGGTGCCGAGGAAAGTCTACTTTCCGAAGGCTGGAACCTGATCCTGACGGAGCCGGGCGCCTGCGCCGTGCCGCACGACATCCCGCTTTCCGCACAGTTCATTCCAGCACCCGTTCCAGGCACCGTCGCCGCAGCGCTTGAAAAAGCCGGGCTCTTCGACCGGGAAAATCCCGAGCCGCTGAACACGCGGGATGCCTGGTATCTCTGCCGGCTTTTCGATGCCGAACCCGGCGACGCGATCCTGCGTTTCGCAGGGCTGGCGACGCTCTGCCACGTCTTCCTGAACGGCCAGGAAATCCTGTTTTCCGAGAGCATGTTCACGGCGCACGAGATTCCGGTGACGCTTTCGGGCGGCGACGAACTGGCGCTGTGCTTCCGGGCGCTTGGCCCCCGCCTGTCGGAGCCGGGCCCGCGCGCGCGCTGGCGGCCGCAGATGATCACGCCGGCGGGCTTGAAGAATTTCCGCACGACGCTGCTCGGCCACATGCCGGGCTGGTGCCCCGATATCCATGCCGTCGGGCCATGGCGGCCGATTTCGATGGTGCGGCGTCATCCCGTCTCGATCGACAATGTCTCGATCCGCGCCGTATTGGAGGAGAGTGGTGTCGGCCGCCTCAGCGTTTCCCTGCATAGCAATGCCGAGGATCCGGCAATGCTGCTGCGCTGCGGCGGGATGGAGCAGCCCTTCGAGAAGGTCGGCGACAGTCATTACTCGGCTATCCTCAAGCTTTCCGACATCGAGGCCTGGTGGCCGCATACGCATGGCGCTCCGCGTCTCTACGCGCTGACGCTGGTTTCCGACGGCGTGGAATATCCGCTCGGCAGGACCGGCTTTCGACGTATCGACATCGACCGTGGTGCCCATGGCGATGACTTCGCGCTCCTCGTCAACGGCGAACGCATCTTCTGCCGCGGCGCGGTGTGGACGACGGCCGATATCGCGCGATTGCCGGGCGGGCGGGCGGACTATGAGCCGTTCCTGCGGCTTGCCGCTGCAGCTGGCATGAACATGATCCGCATCGGCGGCACCATGGCCTACGAAACGCCGGATTTCTTCGCGCTCTGCAACGAACTCGGTCTGCTCGTCTGGCAGGATTTCATGTTCGCCAATTTTGATTATCCGCGCAACGACAAGGCTTTTCTTGGCCACGTGCATGCGGAGGTCGAGGAATTCCTCCACGGCGTGCAGGCGTCGCCTTCGCTGGCCGTGCTCTGCGGCGGCAGCGAAGTCCACCAGCAGGCGGCAATGCTCGGCCTGCCGGCGGAATTCTGGAGCGGGCCGGTCACCGATGAAATCATCCCGGCGGTCGTCGCGCGCATGCGCCCCGACGTGCCCTATGTGCCGAACTCGCCATACGGCGGAGCGATGCCCTTTTCGCCCAATGCCGGTATCGCGCATTATTACGGCGTCGGTGCCTATATGCGGCCGATTGCCGATGCGCGCCGCGCCGATGTGCGTTTTGCCTCGGAAAGCCTCGCCTTCGCGCATGTGCCGCAGCAAAGGACGCTGCAGCGTCATCTCGATGTGCCCGCCGTCCACAGCCCGCTATGGAAGGCTCGCGTGCCCCGCGACCGCAGTGCATCGTGGGATTTCGAGGATGTTCGCGACTTCTACCTGCAGCTTCTCTACGGTTTCGATCCGGCTGAGCTGCGCCGCGAAGATCCGGAACGCTATCTCGATCTCTCCCGCGCCGTTACCGGCGAGGTGATCGAGGAGACTTTTGCTGAATGGCGGCGCAAGGGCTCCGCCTGCAATGGCGCGCTCGTCTGGACGCTGCAGGATCTGCTGCCCGGCCCCGGCTGGGGAGTGATCGACTCCACCGGAGAGCCGAAGCCGGTCTGGTATGCGATGCGCCGTGCATTCCGGCCGGTGCAAGTGGTCTTCACCGACGAGGGAACGAACGGTCTCGACGTGCATGTCGTCAACGAGACGGATGAAGCACTCGATGTCGAGCTCGAGGTCGTCTGTCTGCGCGGTGGAAAACAGCAGGTCGTCAGCGGCAGCAGGGCCTTCAAGCTGGCGGCAAGAGATACGGAGCGCCTTGCCTGCACCGCGCTGTTCGGCGCCTTCTTCGACACGACCTATGCCTTCCGTTTCGGGCCGCCGGCGCATAATGCCAGTGTGGCGCGCCTGCGCTCGCTGGCGGACGGCGCCATTCTCGCCGAGAGCTTCCACTTCCCGTGCGGACGGGGGAAGGCGCTGCATGATGCAGGTATCGAAGCATCATTCACCAGAGACGGCGACGACTGGTTCGTTGACCTCAGGGCCGACCGGCTGGCGCAATCTGTGCATATCGACGTCGAAGGCTATCGGGCCGACGACGACTGGTTCCACCTTGCCCCCGGCGCGATGCGGCGCGTGAAGCTCCACGCGCTGTCCGGCGTGGAAAGCGACATTCCGCCTGCGGGCGAGATCAGAAGTCTAGGCAGTTCGCATCGCGTCGCAATCGAGGGCTGACGCCGCTGCGAAGGATGATGCCGATCCATTGGGAAAGACCGTGATTTGAGAACGATATACCGCTTTCTGCGCGCCCATGTTCTGCAGCGGCTGATCCCGCGGTCGCGTCTTGCTTTCAATCCGCGCAGGCCGGTGGAAATCGTCGGCTATCTCTCGATGGCGGTCGGCGTCGGCGAATCGGCAAGGCTCTGCGCCGGCGCATTGTCGGAGGCGGGGCGGGCGATTTCGCTCTCCGACGTCAGCACGCATCCTGACGAGAATTCCTTCGCCGGATGGATGCCGTCGCATCTCTCCACCGAACCCGCGGGAAGCCGGATCTGGCATCTCAATCCGCCGATGCTGCCGCGCGCCATCCTGAAGAAGGGCGTGGCGAATTTCACCCGCGCCTTCAACATCGGCTATTTCGCCTGGGAGCTCGAAGTCGTGCCGGCCGAGTGGCGCAATGCGATGCATTACATGAATGCCGTCTTCGTGCCGTCGGAATTCACCAGGCGGGCGATTGCGCCCCTCACTGCGGCACCGGTCATCGTCGTTCCGCATCCCGTCACCGAGAAGCCTGCGACGGAAGGCATGCGTCAGAGATTCGGCATCGAGGAAGACGCCTTTCTCGTCAGCTTCATCTTCAGCGCCGGCTCCTCGATCAACCGGAAGAATCCGCAAGCCGTCATCGAGGCCTTCTGGATATTTGCCGCCGAATGCCCCAGCGCCTTCCTGTTGATGAAGGCCAGCGGCGATATCAACAAGGATGAGGGCCTGCGCGAACTGGTCGCCTCGGTCGCGGGCAATACCCGGATCAGGATCGTTACCGACAGGATGTCGGATTCCGATATCAATGGCCTCATCCGCTGCTCAGATGCCTATCTTTCACTGCATCGTTCCGAGGGTTTCGGGCTGACGGTGGCCGAGGCGATCATGCAGCGTACACCCGTCATTTCCACGGCCTGGTCGGGCACGGTGGATTTCTGCGATCCCGACAATAGCTGGCTGGTTGCCTCTCCCCTCATTCCGGTGGTCGATACCCATCCCGAATTTGCCGGGCTCGAAGGCGCGGTCTGGGCCGATCCCTCACCCGAGGCGGCGGCCGCGCACCTGCAAGATATCTTCCGCACACCCGAGCGTGCACGAGAGAAGGCCGAGAAGGCGCGGGAGTTCCTGCTACGTTACCTCGCGGAAAACAGCTACGAGAAGGCGCTTCAGACGCTGGCGGCGATGCAGGCCAGCTAAGGTGCCACTCCGCTTTATTTTAACATTTTCGCATTAGAGATGGCGGGTATGCGGCGGTAGGCCGATCCTGACGGATGGACAGATGTCGAAGGGTATTATCGCAAACTCGGTGATGAACGCGGCGGCAGGCATGCTGCTGCTTCTGACGGGCTTTGTGTCATCGATCATAACCGCGCGGCTGCTCGGGCCGGAAGCCAACGGCATCGTCGCCTTCTCGCTCTGGCTGGTGGTGACCGGCGCCTCGATCGCCGAGCTCGGCTCCAGCATCACGCTGCTGAAGACGTTGCCGCAACTTTCGGCGGAAGGCTTCGACGCGCGCCGCCGGCGGGGTTTTGCCGCCATCCTCGTCAGCTTCATGATGTTCTCGACCGTCGTGCTGCTGGCGCTCTACGCGCTGTTCTTCCTCACCTCCGAAAAGATGCACTGGGCCGACACCGCGCCATCCGTCGCTCTGGTCACGGGCGTGCTGTTCTTTATCCAGGCGATCGGATCCTTCGTCAAATTCTACCTGATCGGCGAAAAGAAGCTCGGCGCTTTCTTTAAGCTGACGGTCGCCGTCTCGATCGTGCAGCTTGCCGGCGTTGCCGTCGGCGCCGTTTTCTACGGCGTCGAGGGCGTTCTCGTCGGTTATGCGCTCGGCCAGCTCGTGCTGTTTTTCGCCACGCTGCCGATCCTTCTGGCGCGGCGCGACTGGTGCGGGGTCTCGCTGAAATATCTCGCCTCCTCTTCCGTCATCCTGTCGATCCAGTTCATCATCGATTCCATTTTCCTCAACCGCCTCGAGCTTCTCTTCCTGCAGCAGTTCTGGTCGGTGGAGATGGTCGGCTATTATGCCGTCGGCCTGTCGATCGCCAATATCGCGCTGCAACTGCCGATCCAGATGACCGGCAGCCTGCTGCCCTATTATTCCGAGCGGCGGCACAGCAGCGACGATTCGACATTGCCGGTCGAGGTCTTTACCGCCGTTACCCGCAGCATGGCCTATATCGTGCTGCCGATGAGCCTGGGGCTCGCCGCGATCTCTAGCGAACTGGTGCTCGTGGTGTTCGGCGAAGCATTCCGCCGCAGCGGGACGGTAGTGGCGCTGCTTGCGCTTGTTGCTCCCGCCTATACCTTCATGCAGATCCTCAGCCTCTATTTGCTGTCGATGGACAGGGCCCGCTCCCGCCTGAACATCAGTGTGATAGGTGGCCTACTGATGGTAGCGGGTTGTTTACTGATCGTACCTAGGCTTGCCGCCGAGGGTGCCGCACTCGTGCGCATCCTCGTATTCGTTGCGATGTCGGTGATGATGATCAGACAGACAGGATTCGGATCCCAGCTTTCGGGTCTCTACGCAAGCCTGACGAAGGTGACGCTCGCCTCCGTGCTGTGTGCTTGCGGAGCGACTTCCGTGCTGGAATTCGTCCAGGGTCCGGCCGGATTGGTCGGCGCCATCATCGCCGGCGCATTCGCCTATTTTGCAGCACTCCGGGTGCTGCGCGCCGTGCCGGGCGAGGATGTCGAAGTCATGCGCTCCATTCTCGAGAAGATGCCGTCCCTGCTGCGGCGACCGGTTGGCTACGCGATCAATTTCATCGCGCCGCGGCTTCCCGGCGATCCCGATCGTGCGAAGGTCGCGCCCGGTGAATTCTCGCTCGAACCGGCCGAGGGGGCGGGACGCAGCGCCGCCCTGCCTGTGGTCTTCGACGGCACGATCGGGCTGTTCATGCCTGAAAATCCTCTCGCCAAGAAACGTTCGGCCGCGGTGCTCTTCGTCAGTCCCTGGGGTTTCGAGGAGATGTGCAGCCGTAAATTCTTCCGCGTCGCGGCCGAGCATTTCTCGGATATCGGCGTGCCGAGCCTGCGCTTCGACTATCGCGGCACCGGCGATGCGCTCGATTTCGGCGCACTGCCGGCGAGGCTGGAAACCTGGGAAGATTCGATCCGTGCGGCCGCCGATAAGCTCAAGTCGCTGAGCGGCTGCGACCGCATCATCCTCATCGCCCAGGGCCTCGGTGCGACGCTTGCCCACCGCGTCGGCTCCTCGATCGAAGGCGTCGACAGCCTGGTCATGCTGGCGCCGGTGCTGAGCGGCCGGGCCTATCTGCGCGAACTCAACATGTGGTCCAAGATCATCGATGCCGATCTTGGCCTCGGCAAGGAGCATGTCCAGATCGCCAAGGTGCAGATCGCCGGGCTCGTCATGCCCGAAGAGATCGCCGCCGAGCTCGGCAAGCTCAACATCACCTCGCCGCAGGGGCTCGCAACCTCCCGCTACCTGATCCTCGAACGTCCTGCCAAGGCCGAGGATACCGGCTTTGCCGATGCGCTGAAGGCGCTTGGCGCCGATGTCGAGCAGAAGGCTTTCGAAGGCTATGACGAGCTCGCCACCAACCCGCTGTTTGCCAAGACGCCGATGGCTGTCGTGGCGCTGCTGACGACGTGGCTGGAGGCAACGACGACAGAGACATCCGCCGCCCATTCGCCGACGGCGATCGACAACCCGCCGCTTGCCGGCGATGGTTTTGCCGAAGCTCCGGTGCGTTTCGGAAGCCATAATCATCTGGTCGGCGTCGTCAGCCGGCCGCTCGGCGAGATCAAGGGCAATGCCGTGCTCTTCTTGTCGACGGCCTATGACCGGCATGCCGGCTGGGGACGGACGACGGTTGATATGGCGCGCGAGCTCGCCCGCCAAGGCGTCGTTTCGCTGCGCTTCGATTCCGCCAATGTCGGCGACAGCCCGCCCCGGCCGGATGCGCCGGAACAGGTGCTTTATTCGGATACGCAGACCGGAGATGCAGTCGCCGCGCTCGATCTGCTCGAAGGTGTCGTCGCCGGCCCCGTCATGGTCGCCGGCCGATGCAGCGGCGGCTATGTCGCCTTCCGCGCCGGCGTCGCCGATGAGCGCTTGAAGGCTGTCGTGTCGATCAATCCCTTCGTCTATTACTGGGATCCTGACATGCCGGTGCGCAGGGAACATGTCGTCTCCGTTCCCCGCAGCCTCGATGATTACAGCCAGCGCCTGGCGCGGCTCGACACGCTGAAGCGGCTGCTGCGCGGCCAGGTGGACGTCGTTGCGGCGCTGCAGAATATCGTCATCGCCGCCGGCCGCCGGTTGTCGCCATGGATTGCGCCGCTGCTCGAGCTGCTTCCCGACCGGCGCCATATCGCCCGCGAGGTCCGGCACTCCTTCGCGCTGTTCGGCAAGCGCAAGGTGCCGCTGACGCTGATCTACAGCGAGGGCGATGTCGGGCTCGACCATGTCTATTTCCACTTCGGGCCGCGCGGCGCCAGGCTTTCCCGCTATCCGAACGTGCGGCTGCTGATGCTGCCGGATGCCGACCACAATCTGACGCCGCCGCAATCGCGCAAATTCGTGCTCGACGAGATCATTCGTCTCGCCAGAGCATGATTGCTCGCCATAGCATGATTGGGGATTTTACAGCGCCGGGGGTCTTTTCACACGCGCAAGGCTGTAGCGCTTATGCGGTAGGAAGACAGGATCAGATGCTTTCTGCGGCGCTGACATCAAGCGATCTGTAGAGATCAATATAATGTCCGGCGACGATATCCCAGGAATAGCCGCGGGCGGCGTCGAGAAGCTCGGCGCGAACGGCGTCCGGTTGGCGCGAAAGGTGTTCATATGCCGTTTCGATCGCCGTGGCGGCGCTCTCAGGATTGGTGAAATCGGCAAGCATGAGAACAGGATGCCGGGCGGCAAGCGTAACAAAGGCATCGTTGGCATTCAGCACCGGCAGGAGGCCGGCGCTCATCGCCTCCAGCGCCACCAGGCCGAAACCTTCATATTCCGAGGCGGAGGCGAGAATCGAGGCTTCTGCGATGATGCGCCGGATGGTGTCGTTCTCGGGCGACACATGCAGGGTGACGCGGCCGGACAGATGACGGCTTTCGATTGCGCCTTCGACATCCGCCCGGTTCAGGTCGGATTCGGCGCCGACGATGTCGAGATGCCATTCCGGATCGCGGGTCTTCAACATGGCCATCGCATCGAGCAGGTGGTCCAGCCGTTTGTTCACCGAAAATCGGCCGATCGTGACGATGCGGCGCTTTGCCCGGCGTGAAGCGGTGTCGGCAAACTTGCCGATATCGGCGCCGTTTTCGATCAGCAGGCTGTCGGGCACGATTTCTGAAAACTGCTTGAGGTCGGAGGCGCTGCAGCAGACGACGCGGCGATAGGCCATCGCCGAAGCGCGGGTCAGCGTCCGGAACCAGATCTTCTTGATCGCCGCGTATTTCCGCGTGTGGAAGAAGCCGCCATGGGTGGTGACGATCATCGGTTTTCCGTGCAGCAGCCGGCCCCAGGCGAGCGCGTCAAAGAAGAAGTCGATGGCATGGACATGCACCAGATCGGCATCGGCAAGATGGCGGAAAACCTGCGGTGCCAGCGGATAGCGGCTGGTGCCGAACCAGGGAATGCGCACCACCTCGATGCCGTCGATATCTTCGCGAAGCGGCAGCTTGTCCTCAGGCGCGGTGAAGAGCGAATCCAGCGTGACGACGCGCACGCGGTAACCACGGCGCACGGTCTGGCGGGCGAGATTGGCGACCACGTCTTCCAGGCCGCCGCGATTGGGCAGGAATTGGCGCACGACATGGACGATCAGCGGAGCCGTTTCCAACTGCGGCATCGCGTGCACCCTATCTGCCTCGACGATCGACATTTTTCACCTATCGCTGCACGTACCGGCCCGCGCTGATGCGGGCCCCGTGATAACAACGACCAGATATGCCCGGCGTTAAGGCGCGGTTTAGGTGACCGCTTGCGAGGGCCAATCTTCGCGAAAAAGGTTAACCGTGTCTGACGGGAATTCAGAGCGTTTCCGTTTTTCTCGAATCACGGAAACGCTCTATCTCTTTTGTTTTCACGCAATTCCGGACGCAAAACCGCTGCGCACTTTTGCTGGAATTGCTCTAGAATGCCTTGAAGGTCAGCGTCGTTAGCGAGCGGACGATGCCGGGAATATTGGCGATGTTGTCGTTGATGAATTTGCCGATATCCTGGCCTTCCTCGATATAGACCTTCAGCAGCAGATCGTAGTCGCCGCTGGTCGAATAGAGCTCCGAGACCAGTTCGGTCTGGTAGATGGCGTCGGCGACATCATAGGTCTTGCCGGGTGCGCATTGGAGCTGGACGAAGATCGGCTTCATGAAGATTTCCTGCAAAGTTGTTTGGATCGCATAATGGTCGAAAGCGCCCTGCCGATGCAAGCCGTTCGTCACGCAGTCGGATTGGCGGTCGCTTCGGCGACGATCCAGTCGCGAAAAGCGGCAAGCGGTGCATAATCGGCGCGCTCGGGCGGAAAGGCGAGATAATAGCGCTCGCGACTTTCCATTTCACGGTCGACAGCGGCGACGAGATCGCCGCGCCCGATCTCCTCCTGCATCAGGAATGTCGGCAGCAGGGCGACGCCGAGGCCGGCGATTGCCGCCTGCGCGGCGGTGGCGAACTGGTCGAAGAGCATGCCGTGCACGCTTTCGAAGGAAACGCCATTGCCGGCGAACCATTGCTCCCAGGCGTCAGGACGCGTCGTCAGATGCAGAAGCGGAACGGCGAGCAGATCCTCCGGTCCTGAGATCGCATATTGCTTCAGAAAATCCGGACTGCAGGCCGGCACCGTGCGCTCCGACATCAGAAGCGCGAGTTCGGCGCCCGGCCAGTGCGGATGGCCGAAATGGATGGCGGCGTCGATCGAATCGAGGCGGAAATCGAAGGGCGAAAGCCGGGTCACCAGATTGATGGTCACGCCGGCATTGGCGGCGAGAAAGCGCCCCAGGCGCGGCGCCAGCCAGCGTGTGCCGAAGGTCGGCAGGATGGCGAGATTGAGCGTGCCGCCATGCGGATTGGCGCGCAGGTTCAGCGAGGCGCTCGATATCCGTCGCAGCGCCTCGCGAATCTCGCGGGCATATCCGTCGCCGGCGAGCGTCAGCCGCATGGTCTGGCGTTCGCGCCGGAAGAGCTCGACGCCAAGTTGCTCCTCCAGCGCGCTGACCTGCCGGCTGACGGCGCTCTGCGTCAGATCGAGTTCGCGCGCCGCTGCCGTCACGCTGCCGGTGCGGGCAACCGCCTCGAAGGCGGCGAGATGCGAAATCGATGGCAGGAAACGTCTAGACGTCAGCATGATCATTCCGTTTCAGAATGGGCTATTTCCGAAATAGCGATATTTGCGGCTTTGTCGCGCGTGTAAAGAGGTTCATCCTGCAAAAACGGAATGAGCCGGAGTTTCCCAATGCCGCAAGCCTTCGTTTCCCCAGACCGCATCCGATCGCTGTTTACCGAGGCGATGTCGCAGATGTACCGGGCGGAGGTGCCGCAATACGGCACGCTGATCGAACTGGTGGCGGATGTGAATGCAGGCTGCCTCGAGAATGATCCCGATCTGCGCGATCGTCTGGCCGGCGCCGGCGAGCTGGAGCGCATCGATGTCGAGCGTCACGGCGCCATCCGGCTCGGTACGGCAGACGAGCTTTTCACCATCCGCAGGCTGTTTGCGGTCATGGGCATGCAGCCGGTCGGCTATTACGATCTTTCGGTCGCCGGCGTGCCGGTTCATTCCACCAGCTTCCGGCCGATCGACGAGGCAGCGCTCAACGTCAACCCGTTCCGTGTCTTCACCTCGCTGCTGCGACTGGAACTGATCGAGGACGAGGGGCTGCGCCGTGAGGCCGAAGCCATTCTGGCGAAACGGCGGATCTACACGCCGCGCGCCGTCGCGCTGATCGAGCGCCACGAGCAGAACGGTGGCCTGAGCGAGGCGGAAGCGACGGAATTCGTCGCCGAGGCGCTGGAAACCTTCCGCTGGCATGGCGAAGCGACGGTCAGCGCCGAAACCTACAAGCGCCTGCACGATGCCCATCGGCTGATCGCCGACGTCGTCAGCTTCAAGGGACCGCACATCAACCATCTGACGCCGCGCACGCTCGATATCGACGCGGTCCAGGCCCGCATGCCGGAACGCGGCATCACGCCGAAGGCTGTCATCGAAGGGCCGCCGCGCCGTCATTGCGATATCCTGCTGCGACAGACGAGTTTTAAGGCGCTGGAGGAAACGATCGCCTTTTCGAATGGTGATGGTGCCGTTCAAGGTACGCATACCGCCCGCTTCGGCGAGATCGAACAGCGCGGCGTAGCGCTGACGGCGAAGGGCCGGGCGCTCTACGACCAGCTGCTCGCCTCGGTTCGCGGCGAGGTGCAGGTGGGCGCCGGCGGCGCCAAGGCCGGCGCCTACGACGATGAACTCGCCGCGCGTTTTAAGGCACTCCCGGATAGCTGGGATGAGCTGCGCAGGGCGGATCTGGCCTTCTTCCGCTATTCCGCGACGCCTGCGGGCATTGCCGCCGCGGCCGGCAGCAGGCTGTCCGGCGATCCGGGGGCGCTGATCGCCAAGGGTTACCTCGCCTTCACTCCGATCGTCTACGAAGACTTCCTGCCCGTCAGCGCGGCCGGCATCTTCCAGTCGAACCTCGGCACCGACCAGCAGCAGAACTACGCGACCCGCTCGAACCGTGACGCCTTTGAGGCGGCACTGGGTGCTACCGTTCAGGACGAGCTGGTACTTTACGCCGAACGCCAGGCGGCATCGCTGGATTCGGCACTGGCCGCGCTTGGCCTTGCGGACCTGCCGCTGAAGACCGTTGCGTGAAATGGCAGGTTCAACACTTTCTTTTATGCATTAGTGTACCCGCGATTTCGCTCTGATCGGACTGAGCCATGCTGAATGATCCGCGCTCCCACGGCCTCTGGGAAAAGACAGCGCCCGAAGCGCCGACGACCTCGCCTCTCGACGGCGCGATTTCGGCCGACGTCGTTATCGTCGGCGGTGGTTACACCGGCCTCTCTTCCGCCCTGCATCTTGCCGAAGCCGGGTCGAAGGTGGTGTTGCTGGAGGCCAAGGAGATCGGCTTCGGCGGTGCCGGGCGCAATGTCGGGCTGATTAATGCCGGCATGTGGGTGATGCCGAACGATCTGCCCAACGTGCTTGGCCCGGTGCATGGCGAACGTCTGCTCGACCTGCTCGGCAATGCGCCGAAGCTCGTCATGGAGCTGGTCGACAAACATCAGATTGCCTGCGAACTCGAACGGAACGGTACGCTGCATTGCGCGGTCGGCGCGGACGGACTGAAGGAGATCGAGGATCGCGCGGCGCAATGGTCCGCCCGCGGCGCAGCCGTGACGCTACTCGATGCCGCGGAAACGGCAAAACGCATCGGCAGCGATGCCTATGCCGGTTCGCTGCTCGACAAACGCGCCGGCACGCTGCAGCCGCTTGCCTATGCGCGCGGCCTTGCCCATGCCGCCGTCAAGGCCGGCGTCGCCATTCATACGTCCAGCCCGGTCGTTGCAACGGAGCGTAATGGCAGCCGCTGGACCGTGAAGACGGCAAGCGGCGAAGTCAGCACGGAGTGGATCATCGTCGCAACGGATGCCTACAGCACCGGCCCGTGGGAGCAGGTGCGCAGCGAACAGGTGCATCTGCCCTATTTCAATTTCGCCACCGTGCCACTCGGCCACAATCTGCGTCAATCGATCCTGCCGGGGCGGGAAGGTGCGTGGGATACCAAGGAAATCCTCTCCTCCTTCCGTATGGATCAGGCCGGCCGTCTCGTTTTCGGCAGTGTCGGGGCGCTGCGCAATACTGGGCTTGCCGTGCACAAGGGCTGGGCCAAACGCGCATTGAAGCGGCTCTTCCCTGATATCGGCGATGTCGAATTCGAGTGCGAATGGTATGGCCAGATCGGCATGACCGACAATGCGCTGCCGCGCTTCCACAAATTCGCGCCTGGGGTCGTCGGCTTTTCGGGTTACAATGGCCGCGGCATTGCGCCCGGCACGGTCTTCGGCCGGACGCTGGCGGAGCATATCCTCGGCCGGATTGGCGAAGCCGATCTGCCGTTGCCGTTGACTGCGCCCATCGAACCGAGCTTCCGCGCGCTCAAGGAAATATGGTACGAAGCCGGCGCTCAGGTCGCCCATTTCGCCGATGCCCGCTTCTAAAGCACAATAAGATTGGAAACACGACAATGACCATCGCCGTCCTCGATCTCGCCACCGAAACCGCCAAGCTGCTTGCCGAACTCGGCGTCGATGCCGGCCGCTATCACGGCGGCACGCTTTCCGTCACCTCGCCGGTCACCGGCAAGGAAATCGGCAAACTCAGGGAACATTCCGTTTCCGAGACGAAAGCGGCGATCGAAGCGGCGCACCAGGCCTCCCTCGAATGGCGTGCCGTGCCGGCGCCGAAGCGCGGCGAACTGGTCCGCCTGCTCGGCGAGGAACTGCGCGCCGCAAAGACGGCGCTCGGCCGTCTTGTCTCGATCGAGGTCGGCAAGATCACCTCCGAAGGCCTCGGCGAAGTGCAGGAGATGATCGACATCTGCGATTTCGCCGTCGGCCTTTCCCGTCAGCTTTACGGTCTGACGATCGCCACCGAGCGCTCGGAGCACCGGATGATGGAAAGCTGGCATCCGCTCGGCGTGATCGGCATCATTTCCGCCTTCAATTTCCCCGTTGCCGTCTGGTCGTGGAATGCAGCACTTGCGATGGTCTGCGGCAATTCCACCGTCTGGAAGCCCTCGGAAAAGACCCCGTTGACGGCGCTTGCCGTGCAGGCTCTGTTCGAAAAGGCGCTGAAGCGTTTCGTCGCCGAGGGCGGTACCGCACCGGCCAATCTGTCGACGCTGATCATCGGCGGCCGTGAGGTCGGCGAAGTGCTGGTCGACCATCCGAAGATCCCACTCGTTTCCGCCACGGGCTCGACGGCCATGGGCCGCTCCGTCGGTCCGCGCCTGTCGCAGCGTTTTGCCCGCGCCATTCTTGAGCTCGGCGGTAACAATGCGGCGATCGTCTGCCCGAGCGCCGATCTCGACCTGACGCTGCGTGGCGTCGCCTTCTCCGCCATGGGCACGGCCGGCCAGCGCTGCACGACGCTGCGCCGTCTCTTCGTGCATGACAGCATCTACGACCAGTTGGTGCCGCGCCTGCAGAAGGCCTACGGCTCCGTCACCATCGGCAATCCGCTGGAGACCGGCACGCTTGTAGGACCGTTGATCGACGGCCAGGCTTTTAAGAACATGCAGGCAGCGCTTGGCGAGGCGAAGTCGGCCGGCGGCACGGTGACCGGCGGCGACCGCGTCGAAACCGGCTCGACCGAGGCCTTCTACGTTCGCCCGGCGCTTGTCGAAATGCCCGATCAGACCGGACCGGTCGAGCATGAGACCTTCGCGCCGATCCTCTATGTGATGAAATACAGCGATTTCGACGAAGTGCTGGCGCTGCACAATGCCGTGCCGCAAGGGCTGTCGTCGTCGATCTTCACCAACGACATGCGCGAGGCTGAAACCTTCGTCTCGGCGCGCGGTTCGGATTGCGGCATCGCCAACGTCAATCTCGGGCCATCGGGTGCCGAAATCGGCGGCGCCTTTGGCGGCGAGAAGGAGACTGGCGGCGGCCGCGAATCCGGCTCTGATGCCTGGAAGGCCTATATGCGCCGCTCCACCAATACGATCAATTACGGCAGGACGCTGCCGCTGGCGCAAGGCGTCAAGTTCGACCTCGAATAGGCGGGCTGAAAGAGAGGCGGCGCTCGGGAGTGCCGCCTTTTTGTTCAAATCGAGACTTATTCCCTTGTAATATGAAATATTTAGTCAAGATATTGTGATGTCTTTTCCTGCCAAGCCAAACTTGAAATTGCCAGTCAGGAAAAATATACGCCTCTGATCGCCCTTGGAGAGCTCGGGTGACATCGCTACGGAGGCCATCATGAAAATTGCTCTTAACCGTTTTTCCCTCGCGCTTGCCGCTTCGCTTCTTTCCGCCACCGCGCTTTCAGGCAGCGCCAATGCGCAGGATGAAGGTCTCGTCGTCTACAATGCCCAGCACGAAAGCCTCGGCCGCGAATGGATCGATGCCTTCACCAAGGAGACCGGCATCAAGGTCACCATGCGCCAGGGCAGCGACATGCAGTTCGCCAACCAGATCATCCAGGAAGGCGACGCCTCTCCGGCCGACGTATTCCTGACCGAGAATTCGCCGGCGATGACGCTGGTCGATGGCGCGGGCCTTTTCGCTCCCATCGAAAAGGAAACGCTGGATCAGGTTCCGGATCAGTATCGCCCGGCTGACGGCATGTGGACCGGCATTGCCGCCCGCACCACCGTTTTTGCCTATGACAAGACGAAGCTCACCGAAGACAAGCTGCCGAAGTCGCTGCTCGACCTCCAGGATCCGGCCTGGAAGGGCCGCTGGGGTGCGGCACCTGCCGGCGCCGACTTCCAGGCTATCGTCGCAGCCCTGCTGCAGCTGAAGGGCGAAGATGCCACCAAGGCATGGCTGAAGGGCCTCAAGGACAACGCCACCCCCTACAAGGGCAACAGCGTCGCCATGAAGGCCGTCAATGCGGGCGAAGTCGAAGGCGCGGTCATCTATCACTACTACTGGTTCGGCGATCAGGCGAAAACCGGCGAGAACAGCAAGAATGTCGGCATGCATTACTTCAAGAACCAGGATCCGGGCGCTTTCGTCAGCGTTTCGGGCGGCGGCGTCCTGAAGTCTACCCAGCACATGAAGGAAGCCCAGGCTTTCCTGAAGTTCGTCACCGGTAAGGCAGGCCAGGGAGTTCTCAAGGACGGCACCTCCTATGAATATGCCATCGGCAAGGATGCGCCTTCCAACGACAAGCTCACGCCGCTTGCCGACCTCAACGCGCCGAAGGTCGAAGCTTCGACCCTCGACAGCAAGAAGGTCGTCGAGCTGATGACGGCCGCCGGCCTGATCTAAAGCGTGGCGCGCCACACTTTAGATCTTTGGTTTTCCGCATGTCGTCGTCGCAAAACCGCGGCACACTTTTGCGCGACATGCTTTGACCTTTCTGCCGCAGGCGTCTTCCGGCCAAAACTATTGCATTTGGCTCAAGAAAACCTTAGGGCATGACGACATCCGGCAACCGCCTTTCAAAGGCGGTTGCCTTCCTTTTTCAGCGTGTAAAGGCATCGGCCTTGCTGCAGGACAACAGATTGCTCGCATCCGGCAACCAGGCGCCGGTCGCGCCGAGGGCCACGCGAATGGTTTTGCCGCGCGGACGTATGCCGCACGCTTCGGTGATCCTGCTTGCAACCGTCGTCGCGATCTTCAGTCTCGTGCCGCTCGGCTTCATCGGCTGGGTAACCTATGATGTCGGCTGGGAAACGGTGAAGACCCTGGTCTTCCGGCCACGCGTCGGTGAACTTCTCGTCAATACGGTTCTGCTGGAATCGATCACCATCCCGGTGTCGATCGCACTTGCCGTGACGCTCGCCTGGCTGACCGAGCGGACGGACATTCCTTTCGGCCGGCTCTGGGCCTGGCTGGCGATCGCTCCGCTCGCCGTGCCTGCCTTCGTGCACAGCTATGCCTGGGTCAGCCTCGTTCCCGGCATGCGCGGCCTGCAGAGCGGCGTCTTCGTCTCGGTCATCGCCTACTATCCGTTCCTCTACCTGCCGGTCGCCGCAGCGCTGCGCCGTCTCGATCCGGCTATCGAGGATGCCGCGGCCTCGCTGGGCCTTAATCCCTGGCGCGTCTTCTTCCGCGCCGTGCTGCCGCAGCTCAGACTTGCCATCTGCGGCGGCTCGCTGCTGATCGCGCTACATCTGCTGTCGGAATACGGCCTGTTCGTGATGATCCGGTTCGACACGTTCGCGACGGCGATCGTCGACCAGTTCCAGTCCTCCTACAACAGCCCGGCCTCCAACATGCTCGGCGGCGTGCTCGTCGCCTGCTGTCTTTTTCTGCTCGGATTCGAGGTGCTGGTGCGCGGCAATGAACGTTATGCCCGCGTCGGCTCCGGCTCGCCACGTCCGGCGGACCGCCGTCGGCTGGGCTGGTTCGTGGCGCCGGCCATGCTGCTGCCCGTCGTCCTGGCGGCGCTGACGCTCGGCGTGCCGCTGGTGACGCTTGGCCGCTGGCTCTATCTCGGCGGCACCGATATCTGGCGCATCGAAGTCGGCAGCGCTTTCCTGCAGACCATCGTGCTTGCCGTTGTCGGCGGCGTGCTGGCGACGATTGCCGCAGCACCGATGGCCTGGCTTTCCGTGCGGGCGCCCGGCCGCTTCCAGCGGGTGCTCGAAGCCTGCCATTATTATGTCGGCTCGCTGCCGGGCGTCGTCGTGGCGCTGGCGCTGGTGACGATCACCGTGCGTCTTGTGCTGCCGCTCTATCAGACCTTCGCAACGCTCATCGTCGCCTATGTGATGCTTTTCCTGCCGCGCGCCATGGTCGGGCTGCGCGCCAGCATCGCCCAGGCGCCGGTGGAATTGGAGCGCGCCGCGATGGGTCTCGGCCGCACCCCGGGTCAGGCGGTGCGGCAGATCACCATGCGGCTTGCAGCACCGGGAGCCGCAGCCAGCGTCGCGCTGGCCGCACTCGGCATCACCAATGAACTCACGGCGACACTGATGCTGTCGCCCAATGGCGTCGATACGCTGGCGACGAAATTCTGGTCGCTGACCAGCGAGATCGATTATGTCTCGGCCGCCCCCTACGCCTTCATGATGATCGTGCTGTCCCTGCCGCTCACCTTGATGCTCTACCTCCAATCGAAACGGACCGCCGGCCAATGACGCTGCTTACGATCGAGAACATCAGCAAGCGCTATGGCCCCGTCCAGGCGTTGAAGGATATTTCGCTCGACGTCGCGGCGGGCAGCCGCACGGCGGTCGTCGGCCCGTCCGGTTCAGGCAAGACGACGCTGCTGCGCATCATTGCCGGCTTCGAACAACCCGATGTCGGCAGGGTGACGCTGGATGGCGACCTGCTCGCCGACGGTCCGGCGACGGTACCGGCACACAAGCGCGGCATCGGCATCGTCTCTCAGGACGGCGCGCTGTTTCCGCACTTAAGCGTTGCCGAGAATATCGGCTTCGGCTTCGAGCGAGGGGCCGCTGATCGCGAGAAGCGCGTGCTCGAGCTGCTCGACATGGTCGAGCTCGACCGCGGCATGCTGATCCGGCGCCCGCATCAGCTTTCCGGCGGCCAGCAGCAGCGTGTGGCGCTCGCCCGCGCGCTCGGCCGTAAGCCGCGGCTGATGCTGCTCGACGAACCATTCTCGGCACTCGATACCGGCCTTCGTGAGAATATGCGCAAGGCGGTTGCGCGCGTGCTGCAGGCGGCCGGCATCACCACCATTCTCGTTACCCATGACCAGGAAGAGGCGCTGACCTTTGCCGATCAGGTGGCGGTGCTCAGGGAAGGACGGCTGATCCAGGCCGGGTCGCCGCAATCATTATATCTGCATCCGCGCGATCGCGAGACGGCGCTGTTCCTCGGCGATGCCGTGCTGCTTCCCGCCATCATCCGAAACGGCCTCGCAGACTGTGCCCTCGGCCGTGTTGCCGTCGAGGGCAGTCGTCAGGGGAAAGCGGAAATCATGCTGCGGCCCGAGCAGATCCGTGTCGTCGCCGATGAAAGCGATCGCGACTATGGCGGGCGTGTCGTCGAGGTGGAATTCGGCGGCGCGGTCTGCACGGTCGCCGTCTCGCTCGACGGCGTGGCGCTGCCGCCAATCCTGATCAAGACCTCGAGTGTCGCGCTTCCAGCGCGGGGAGACCTCGTTCGCCTCGATATCGCCGGCAAGGCGCATGTCTTCGAAAACTAAACTAAGAGCCCGCAGCTCCCATTGGACGCGCGGGCTCTAAAATCGATTTCGATTTCCGGGGTTATGCGCTAGCCGAACTTGCGCACCACTTCTTCCGGCTCGATACCTTCGAGCCAGCCGCCGGTAAAGCCGGCCCGCTCGAGCCCGAGGCGGATGACCGGCGATTGCCGCATCAGTTTCCAGATGAAATCCGAACGGTCGTTCTCGATGGTCATGACGACAAGCCCCTGGTCGATGCCGACGGTGCGGTCGTCCACCCAGCCTTCCGGCCGCTTGGTCTTGACCGTCGGGTTGAAGCCGCCGGGGAAGCCGCCTTCCAAGAGCAGGTTCGGATAGGTGGTCAGAAGCGCCTTGGTGCCGTCGAGAGCCGCCTGCCGGTCGTAGGGCAGGCAGGCAAGTGCTGCCCAGGGTGCGATCGTGCCGTCATCGGGGCCGAGCGGTGCGCCGCGGGCGGCGTAACCCAGAACCTTCGGCTGGCGGCCGCCGCGCATGCGCCGTGTCGGCGGCGGGCCGTCACAGGCGGAGAAACCCCAGATATTCCTGTTATAGCCGACGAACTGGCCGGGATTGCGCTCGGCATAGTCACGCTGGACGTTGATCATCACCTGCGTATTGCGGAAATAATCCCAGTTCCGCTCCGCCATCGGCTTGTCCTGAATGGTGCGGAAATCGATCCAGGCATGCGAGAAGAGGTGGATGAAGAGGGGTCCGGCATAGAGATAGGACTGCTCGCCATGCAGCATCCAGGAATAGCTTGACGTAAAGGCGTCGTAGCTCGATTGCGGAATGGGATGCGTCGGCGAGGCAAGCGCCAGCGTATAGAGGATGATCGCCTCGTCGAAGCCGTGATAGCGCCAGCGCAGGAAGCCGGAAGAGGGCTTCCAACCCATGGCAATAGTGTCGCCCTTGTTCAGCGCCCAGCGCCAGTCGACGCGTTCGTAGATGAAGGTGGCGAGTTCGCGGATTTCGGTTTCCGTCTCGTCGTCTTCGCGATTGAAATATTGCGCGGCCGTGAGGATGCCGGCGACAAGCAGCGCCGTGTCGATGGTCGAAAGCTCGCTGTTCCAGGCGCGATGGCCGGTATCCATGTGCAGGAAATGATAGAAGAAGCCGCGGTGGCCGGTGGCGTGGCGTTCCTCGCCCTGGCGCGCCTCGGCGAAGAACCGCAGCGTATTGACCGTGCGTTCGGCTGCCTCCTCGCGGCTGATCCATAAACGCTCGACACCAACAGGATAGGAGGAAAGCGCAAAGCCGACGGCTGCGATGCTGCACGGGACCCCGCCGATCGAGGTATCCGCCACAAGGCCGTTTTCGGGATTGGTATATTTCAGGAAGTACTTGAACGCCGAATGCTGCAGCCTGTCGACGAGCGCTGCATCAATGTCTTCAATCCGTTGCAGCATAGGCTCCTACCCAACTGTTGCATCGCCCCATGCTTCAACATGGGGGCCGTCCCCGGGCAAATCAAACCTTTTTGATTCGCAAGGATAAGAGAACACAAAAGGGTGGAATCGGTCGTTAATAATTATCGGTAAAATAATATCTAGCAGAAGTCATATAAGCGGTGCAGCAAAAAAGACAGCCCGCGCGCCACCGGCACGGGTTATTTTCCCGCAATACTTGTTTTCCTGATGCTTTGGAGAGTGGATTTTCACGTTCAGGCGGCTTCATCGAGCCGCACCAGATGACCTGCCGACACTTCCCGATATCGGCGCGGCGGCGCGACGTAGCCGACCGGGCGAACGGGGCTTTTGAGCTCGTCGGTTCCGAGATTGCGCTTGATGCCGCGCCGCGAGGGGTCCGGAACCGGCACGGCTGCCATCAGCTTCTTCGTGTAGGCGTGCTGCGGGTTGCTGAACAGTTGTGCGCGCGGACCGATCTCGACGATTTCGCCGAGATACATCACTGCGACCCGATGACTGACCCGCTCGACCACCGCCATGTCGTGGGAAATGAACAGGAAAGCGAGGTTGAGGCTTTGCTGCAGATCCATCAGCAGATTGCAGACCTGCGCCTTGATCGAGACGTCGAGGGCCGAAACGCTTTCGTCGGCGACGATCACCTTCGGATCGAGTGCGAGCGCGCGGGCAATGCAGATGCGTTGGCGCTGACCGCCGGAGAATTCGTGCGGATACCGTTTCATCATGTCGGGTTTCAGTCCGACACGTTCGAGAAGATCGGCCGCCTTTTCGCGAGCCTGGGCGCCAGTGCCGAGGCCGTGCTCCGTAATCGGTTCGGCGACGGCGGCGCCGACGGTCATGCGCGGATTGAGGCTGGCGAAGGGATCCTGAAAGATCATCTGGATGCTGCGGCGCATCCGTCTGAGACTGACTGCGTCAAGGCTCAGCACGTCATAACCGTCGAGGCTGACACTGCCGCCGTTCGGCTGGACGAGGCGGGTGATCGAGCGGCCGGTGGTCGATTTGCCGCAGCCGGATTCGCCGACGAGCGACAGCGTCTCGCCCTGGAAGAGATCGAAGGAGACGTCCTCGACCGCATGGATCGCGCCCGTCTTGCGGCCAAGCAGCCCGCCGCGGATATCGAAACGGGTAACGAGGTTCTTGACTTCGAGGATCGGCGTCCGGCGGCGGTCGACGGTATCGGCCACCTCGACCGGCTCGCGCCGTTCACCAGTCGTGGTATCGACGACGGGGAAACGAAGCGGCCATTTCCGGTCGGCCATCGAGCCGAGGCGTGGCACGGCCGAGAGCAAAGCGCGGGTATAGGGATGCCTGCCGCGATGGAAGATGTCGTCGGTTGTGCCCGTCTCCACCGCCTGGCCGCGATACATGACGATGGTGCGGTCGGCGATTTCGGCGACGACGCCCATGTCATGGGTGATGAAGAGCACGGACATGCCCTCTTCTTCCTGCAGCATCTTGATCAGATCGAGGATCTGGCCCTGGATCGTCACATCGAGCGCCGTTGTCGGCTCGTCGGCGATCAACAATTTCGGCCGGCTGGCGAGCGCCATGGCAATCATCACCCGCTGGCGCATGCCGCCGGAGAACTGGTGCGGATATTCGTCAAAGCGCGAGGCGGCGTTGGGGATGCGGACCTTTTCCAGCAGGCGCACGGTCTCGGCCCGCGCCTCGGCCTTGCCGATCTCGCCGTGGCAGGTGAGCGCTTCGGAGATCTGGCGGCCGATGGTGAAGATCGGGTTGAGGGATGTCATCGGCTCCTGGAAGATCATGGCGGCGTCGTTGCCGCGCACCCGGCGCATCTCCCTTTCCGAAAGGGTGAGAACATCCTTGCCGTTCAAGGTGATGGCGCCATCGATGCGGCTCGATCCCTTGGCGAGCAATCGCATGATCGAGAGGGAGGTGACGCTCTTGCCCGAGCCGCTTTCGCCGACGATTGCAACCGTCTCACCAGGCAGGACGTCGAAGGAGACGTCGCGCACCACCGGCTTCCAGTCGCCATCGACGAGGAAGGAGGTCGTCAGGTTCCGGACGGAAAGAACCGGAGAGGCGGAGGCCGAAGAAACATCACTCATGCCATTCCCTTAGTTTTATCTGGTTCACATCTTCAAAGGCGCGGCGAAGGAGGCGGAAGGCCTGCCTTCAGCGATACGGGCGGCTTCCAGCGCCGCGATCTTTTCATCGATCTCGCGCCTGTCGGTCATGCCGTTCGGATTTTGCCGCGTCGCCATCGTCTCCGCGACATGCAGGTAGCGTTCACCCGCCACTGCATGGAGGCGGACAAGTTCGGCGAGCGGATCGGGATGATCGTCGGCGCGGATGCTCAGCCACGGATAATCCTGATCGCGGTGGATGACGAGGGCGGCGGACTGCCTGCCGCGCTTGTCGCCGCCGGCATCCTCGCCTGCCTGCATCGCCAGTAGCAGGCGTTCGGCCAGCGGCTTGTCCATTGCCTTGTTGTAAGTGGCAAGTGTTTCGGCGACGACGTCGGGACCCGCGAGCATGTTGCCGGCGACCGAGACGTTTCCCGCGATCAGATGCCCCGCCCAGTCGATGCATGCGGCGCCGGTGAAGGCGGCGTTGCGCCCCTTCGCATCGATGAGGTGCAACTGCCGCTGATTGCGGCCGGCGTCACGCGCGGTCAGCTCGGCGATGATCTCCTCCGGTGCCCTGCCTGCAGAAAGCAGCGACAGGCCGTCGACGCCGTAAAGCGGGCTGACGAAGGCCTGGGTGGCGACGGCGCCGATGCCGCCGCGAATATGCGGCACGAGGGCGCCCACGGCAAAGAAGCGGCTCGCGACGGCGATGCCGAGATAACCGGTCAAGGGATCACGGGCGACGATGGACCAGGTCATGGCTATCTCCCGATCGCATAGGCCTGCATCAGGCGCGGGGTAGCTGCGGCGCGCAGCAGCCCATCGGCATCGCGTCTCGCGGCGGTCAGCCGGCCGATCGTCCAGGGATCGGCGACCGTCAGCTTGTGGCCCTTGCGGCGCAGGGCATCGAGGACATCGGGGCCGAAATTTGCTTCCGCCATCAGGCTGCCGGGCTCGCGGGTGCGCGGATAGAAAGAGCCCGGAAAATGCGAGGTGTGGAACAGCGGCTGGTCGATCGCCGCCTGCAGGTTCAGCTTGTGATTGATATAACGCAGGAAGAAGGAGAGCTGCCATTGCTCCTGCTGATCGCCGCCGGGTGTGCCGAAGGCCAGCGTCGGGCGGCCCTCATAGAGGGCGAGCGAAGGCGTCAGCGTCGTGCGCGGCCGTTTGCCCGGCGCAAGCGACGTCGGCAGGCCTGGTTTCAGCCAGAACATCTGGGCGCGGGAGTTGAGGCAAAAGCCGAGGCCGGGCACGGTCGGCGAGGATTGCAGCCAGCCGCCGGACGGGGTGACAGAGACCATGTTGCCGTCGCGGTCGATCACGTCGATATGCACGGTATCGCCGCGCTTTTCGGAAAGATGCGCCATGGTTGGCTCGTAGACGGCGCCGGTCTTCGAATCCGCACCGAGCATCTTTATCGTCAGATCATGCTGCGCTTCGAAGCCAGGCACGATGCCGGGGCGAAGATCGAAGGAGGCGTCTGCACCGACCAGCTTGCGGCGCTCGGCGGCATAGGTCTCCGACAGCAGATGCGCTATGGGAACCTCCGAAAAATTCGGATCGCCGTAATAGACTTCGCGGTCGGCGAAGGCGAGCTTCATCGCTTCGACGACGGTATGGACGAAATCGGCGCCAGCGGGATCCATCGCGGCGAGATCGAAGCCTTTGAGGATCGACAGGGTCTGCAGGAAGACCGGGCCCTGGCCCAGGGGCCGATCTTGGCGATCGTCCAGCCATGATAATCATAGGTCAGCGGCTCCTCGATCGTTGCCGACCAATTCGCCATGTCATTGGCGGTCAAAACGCCCTTGTGGCGGTTGCCGCTTGCATCCATCACCTCTGCGGTCTTGAGATAATCGTCGATCTTCTCGGCGACGAAGCCGCGATAGAAGGCGTCGCGGGCCGCCTGCACCTGCGCTTCTCGGCCGCTTTTCACTTCCGCCTCGGCGATGAGGCGCTTCCAGGTTTCGGCAAGCACCGGATTCCTGAAATTTGCATGCGCTTGGGGGGCGCTGCCGCCTGGCAGCCAGGTCTCGTAGGAGGTCGGCCATTCCTTCTCGAAGAAGGCGGCGAGCCCCTTAATGGTGGCGGAGACGCGCGGCAGCATCGGATGGCCGTGCTCGGCGTAATAGATCGCCGGCTCCAGCACATCGCGCACGCTCATCGAGCCATAGTCGCGCAGCATCAGCATCCAGCCATCGAAGGAGCCGGGGATGACGGTCGCAAGCAGCCCGTCGCCGGGGATCAGGCTCAGGCCTTCCGCCGTATAGTGTTCGATCGTCGCGCCGGCGGGGGCGGGGCCCTGCGCGCAGATGACCTCGACCTTGTCCTTTTTCTTCGAATAGATCACCGCCGGCATATCGCCGCCCGGACCGCAAAGATGCGGCTCGACGATCTGCAGCACGAAGCCCGTCGCCACTGCCGCGTCGAAAGCGTTGCCGCCCTTTTCGAGAATGCTCATGCCGACGGCCGAGGCGATCCAGTGCGTCGAGGTGACGACACCGAAGGTGCCGAGGATCTCGGGACGGGTCGTGAATGCGGTCATGTCAAATGTCCTTTCGAGAAATCATGCTTCGCGCGGATCGAGCGCATCGCGCAGGCCGTCGCCTAAGAGATTGAAGCCGATGACGACGAGGAAGATTGCGGCACCCGGCCACATCGCCATCCATGGCGCCTGGGAGAGGAAATTCTTGGCGACGTTCAGCATCGAGCCCCAGCTCGGCGCCGGCGGCTGCTGGCCGAGGCCGAGAAAGGAGAGGCTCGCCTCGGCGATGATCGCAGTGGCGATCGTCAGCGTCGCCTGGACGAGGATCGGTGCAAAGACGTTCGGCAGGATATACCGGGTGATGATGCTTGAGGACCGGAGGCCGATCGAGCGGGCGCCCTCGACATATTCCTCGGTCTTTACCGAGAGCACCTGGCCGCGCGTCAGCCGCACGAAGACGGGCATGGCCGAAAGGCCGATCGCGATCATCGCATTGGTCAGGCTCGGGCCGAGAAAGGCTGCAAGCGCGATGGCGGTGATCAGGAAAGGCATGGCCAGAAAGGCTTCGGTGATGCGGGAGATCACCATGTCGATCCAGCCGCCGAAATAACCGGAGATCAGGCCGAAGGGCACGCCGATGACGACGGCGATCGCGACCGAAAAGACGCCGGCCATCAGCGAGGCCTGCGCACCCCAGATCATCCGGGAAAGAATGTCGCGGCCGATGTCGTCGGTGCCGAGCCAATGGGCGGCGGAGGGCGCCTTGCGGATCGCCGACCAGCTTGTGGCGTTCGGATCGGGAATCGGAAGGAGGGGGGCGGCAATAGCGAGAATGGCGAAGAAGGCGATGATCGCAAGGCCGACGAGGGCGCCCTTGTTGGCCTTCAGCTTGCGCCAGGCGCGGCTCGGCGTGCGGTCGATCGCAGAGGGAATGACGGTCTCTCCGATCGCGGTCATAGGGCGGCCCTCATGCGTGGATTGAGCAGGACATAGAGAATATCGGCCAAGAGGTTCATCAGGATGAAGCCGATCGCCGTGCAAATCACCACACCCTGGACGACGGCGTAGTCACGGTTGAAGACGGCGTCGACGATGAGCTTTCCGAAACCCGGAATGGTGAAGATCTGCTCGGTTAGCACGGCACCGGCAAGCAGTTCGCCGAAGAGCAAGGCAGTCAGCGTCACGATCGGCAGCATCGCGTTGCGGAAGCCGTGTTCGAGCACGACCGAGCTTTCAGCAAGCCCCTTGGCGCGGGCGGTGCGGATGTAATCGGTGCAGAGGACGCTCAGCATCGCCGAGCGTGTATGCCGCATCAGGGTCGCTGCCAGCGCATTGCCGAGCACGAAGGAGGGCATCAGCATGGTCTCCAGCGAACGCAACGGGTTGCTGAAGAATGGTTCGTAGCCGGATGCCGGCAGCCAGCCGAGATTGACCGAAACCAGTAGGATCAGCATGATGCCGAGCCAGAAATTCGGGATCGACAGGCCGGTCAGCGCGATGATGTTGGCGAGATAGTCGATCATCGTGTTCTTCTTGACGGCCGCCAGGATGCCCATCGGCACGCCGATGACAAAGGCGAAGATCATCGACATGATGGCAAGCTGGATGGTGACCGGCAGCTTTTCGCCGATGAGATGCAGAACCGGCTGGTTGGTGCGCAGCGAGATGCCGAGGTCGCCCTGCAGTGCCGCACCCAGCCAGCGGACATATTGATAGGGCACGGGATCGTTCAACCGGTATTTCTCGCGCAGGAATTCGAGAACCTGCGGGTCGCGTTCCTCACCGGCCATGGCAAGGATCGGGTCGCCGGGCAGCAGCTTCTGCAGCGAGAAGACGAAGATCGAAATGATCAAAAGCGTCGGTATGGCGACCAAGAGCCGTTTGGCGATGTAGGTGTACATGGGCGATCCTGACACGACTGGGATCATGCGGCGGAGGATTTCCGCCGCGTGATTTGCTGGATCAAAAAGTAGAGCATGATGTTCGTCCGAAAACCGCTCACACTTTTCGGCATCATGCTCTAGGGATCAGCCGGCTTTCTTGACGCCGACGAGGCGGATCATGCCGTCCGGCGACGGAACGAAGCCGGTGATGTTCTTGTGCAGCGCCCAGATCCAGGACTGATGGCCGAGATAGATGATCGGCAGATCATCGTTGAGGATGACGGCGGCGGCATCGTATTTCTGCTTGCGCACGGCATCGTCGGTCGATGCACGGGCTTCGTTCAGCAGCTTGTCCACCTCGGCGTTGCAGTATTTCGTGTCGTTGATGCCGCCCTTGCAGGTGATGAACTGATGGATGTTGCCATCGGGATCGACGCGGCCGGACCAGTCGGAACGGCTGAGCTGATAGTTGCCGGCCGTCTGTTCGCTCAGCAGGGTGGCGAATTCCGTCGATTTCAGGCTGACGTCAAAGCCGGCTTCGCCGACCATCGACTGGATGATCTGCATCATCTGCATGGCAACGGGATTGTTCGGGATCTGCAGCTCGATCGGCACGCGGTCGAAACCGGCTTCCTTGATCAGCGCCTTAGCCTTGTCGAGATCGCGGGCGGGCACGGGAATATCCTTGTCGAACCACGGGCTGCTCGGCGGGAAGGGCTGGTTGCCGGCAACCGCCGTACCCTCATAGACGATCTGGTTGACGGCATCGCGGTCGATCGCCAGCGAGAAGGCCTGGCGCAGGCGCTTGTCCTTGCCGAACGGATTGTCGGCGCGCGCACCATTGCCGATATTGGTGTAGAGCGCCATGTAGCCGGTGCCGACGGCGTCGGCATAGACGAGGCTCGAATCGGACTTCACGGCTTCAGCATCGGTCGCGGCCAGACGCTCGATCATGTCGAGATCGCCGGAACGCAGATTGGCGAGGCGCACCGTCGTATCCGGGATCGGCAGATAGGTGAGCTTGTCGATGAAGATCTTGTCCTTGTTCCAGTAGTCCTGGAACTTTTCGAGCACGATGCGGTCCTGCTGGACACGCTCGACGAACTTGAACGGACCGGCGCAGACCGGGTGATCGCCGAACTTGGCGCCGAGTTCCTTGGCGGCCTTCGGCGAGACGATCATGCCGGCGCGGTCGGAAAGCTGGGCAAGAAGGGTGACGTCGGGCGCCTTTAGAGTGAACTTGACCTCGTATTCGCTTGTCGCCTCGACTTTTGCGACCGAGGTCAGTTCGCTCTTACGGCGTGATTCCGGCAGGGTGATGTTGCGCTCGATGGTGGCGACGACGGCTTCGGCGTTGAACGGAGTCTCGTCATGGAACTTGACGCCCTGGCGCAGTTTCATGGTGAGCTCTTTGCCATCGGCCGACCAGCTCCATTCGGTGGCAAGCTGCGGCACAATCTTCAGATCCGGTGAGACGTCGACCAGCTTGTCGCACATCGCGGTATAAACGATGCGGCCGACGAAGGTGCGCGACTGCGCGGGATCGAGCACGTCGGCATCGTCCTGCAGGCCGATCTTCAGGTCGACGGCGAAGGCAGGAAGTGCAAACAGTGCGCCGGCAACGGCGGTGGTCAGCAATTTGGCGATCTTCATTCCATTCTCCTCTGTCTATTTTTGTTTGGTTTTTGCTTCCATTCCGGCGGTTATGGCCCGCCTGTGTTTTTTCTCCCGGCTCACCTGCCCTGTTCAGGCGAGGGTCTTGTCGGCCTCCGTTTCGCTGTGATCGAGCGAGGTGATGCGGACGAGGCTTTCCAGTAGCGTCAGCAGATGCTGGCGCATCGCTTCGCCCGCCCTGGCCGGATCGCGGGCGGCGATCGCATCGACGATCGCCGTGTGCTGGTTAAAGGTGACGGGCCGCGTCCGGCTGGCGCTGCGGGCGCGCTCGCGGATCGTCTGCCAGGCCTCGTCCTGGCGCACGCGGTTGATCACGTCGAAGATGGTGAGGAAGAAACCGTTGCCGGCACATTGGGCGATCTGGCGGTGCAGCGCCCCGTCCCAGAGCTCTCGCCCGTCGGCATCGGTGCTTTCGTAGATCTTCTTCACCAGATCATACATGCGCTCGATATCGGCGGCTTTGGCGCGCATGGCGGCAAGCTGGGCGAGCTGCGGCTCGATGCGCAGGCGCACTTCCATGACTTCCATGAGATCGGTGCCGGCAACGATCGAGCCGACATGATCGCTCCAGCCGTCGGGGCGCGGCCCGGCATAGGTGCCGGAGCCTTGGCGGCGCCAGATGCGGCCCTCGGCCTCCAGCACTTCGAGGGCGCGACGGACGGCACGGCGGCCGACGCCAAGCATTTCCGAAAGGGTGCGCTCGGTCGGCAGCTTACCGTCGGCGTCGAGACTGTCGGACCGCAGGAGAGCCCTCAGCCTCTCCAGCGCATAATTCGAATTGCCCTGCGTCTCATCTATCGGCATTCGCTTAAATGGTCCGTACCAATTTTCTATTGGTTCAGTGCAAACCAAATCGCGCCGACCGTCAAGCGCTTTTTTGTGCAAATGGAAATCTGCCCGTTTTTTGCTCAAATCCCGCTATTGCCGCGATACTGGAAAACGGTCGATCGCGCCGACAGGGCGGCGGCGCGATCGACAATGTCATCCAGAAAAATGCAATTGGTTCAGGTGAAACTCAGTCCGGCGTCGAGCGTGCGGAGAGAAAGACCTGCGGCTCGAAGGCAAAATCCTTGTCGAAGGGGTAGGTCGGATGCTGCTTGCGCAGCCGTGGCAGACGCTCGACGAACTGGTCGACGACACCTGTTGATAGCGCCATCAGGTTCGGATTGGCGAGCGGCGCCAGTTCCGGCGAGAGATAGCCCGATTTGACGACAATGATCTTCGCTTGGTGCGGGTCGAGGCCGAGCCGGGTGAAGTCAACGATGTTGTGATAGGGCCGACGCTTGGCGGAAAGCACCAGATCAATACCACTGACCGAAACGACCGCCTGGCGGTCGGCGGGATCTGAAGTTTCGTGCAGGAACTTGACCGTGAAGCGGGCGATGACCGGCTTGCTACCCTTGGTGTCGAGCGAGGCGCCGACGCTGAGCTCCAGTTCCGCGCCGACGCCGGCAGCATAACAGGCCCCGGTCGCCGCCGTGTCGGCGATGCCGGCAAAGACGACGCCGGTGGCATCCCTGGCGATCAGTTCCGCCAGCACATCGGCCCGGTCCCCGACGCCGCCGCCGGTCGGATTGTCGCCGGATTCGGCAAGCACAACAGGGGCGGTCGGGCTTGCGATTGCTCTCGCGACGCATTCTTCGAGCGAGCCGGTCTCGCAGCCAAAGACAAAGTCTTCGCGCGCATCCCAATAAGCCCTCGCGAGACGTTTGGCCTCGCGTTCCAGCACGGCGCGGTCGGTGCCGGTCATGATGGCGGCAGCCGTGGCGCGCGGTTCGTCGGCCCAGACATAGCCGACCATCAGCGATGCATCCCAGACGCCGTCGAGCGCGTCGATCCCGGGCAACATGTCATAGAGGCTCTTTGCCGGCTCATCGACGGTGCTGGTGCGCTCGCCGGGCAGCACGACAGGGATCGGCGCCCAGAGGAGGCTCGGCCGCTCGCCGGTTTTGAGGCTCTTCACCAGCATGGAGACGGAACGGCGCATCGTCTCCTCGACATCGATATGCGGCGCGGTGCGGTAGGTGGAATAGATGTCGAGTGCATCGATGATGCGCTGGGTGACGTTGCCGTGCAGGTCGTAGCTTGCCGAAACCGTACAATCCTTGCCGACCAGCGCCCGGGCCGCGCTGATCCAGTCGCCTTCGGCATCCTCCATGCTCTCGACATACATGGCGCCGTGCATGGCGAGGTAGAGACCGTCGAGCGGCAGCATCGGCTTCAACCGCTCGAGGAATTCACCCTTGAAGGCTTCGTAGGTGGCGCGCGAAACCGGACCGCCGGCAATGGCCCGGGCATGGATCGTCGGCAGGAACTCGGCATCATAATCCCTGAGGAAAGCGAAATACGGCGCTTCCAGCAGCGCCTCGCTGCGCACGACGCGAAAATCCTTCTCCTCGTTCAGGACGGGATTGTATGTGCTGCATTCGATATGAATGCCACCGACGGCGATGCGCATGGGAAACCTCAGTTGATATTGGGAGCAATCAGGACGTTATGAGCGGCGATGCGTTGGATACGGACCGGTATCGCCCGAAGGAGTTCGTGCTGCGATAAACTGAACATTCAGGGTCCGATCCGAAGACGCGTCCTTTTGCCTCGACAATAAGTTTACAAACGAACCAATCAACCAAAATAAATTACAAACTTGATCTTCTAAGCCGGTGTGGACGTGGACGTGCCATAATCAGTAAGCCTCCGACCTGCTCAGTTTCTTCCGTCGGATGCCGCGGGCCGATTGCTGCCGACAAACATCAGCGTCGCCATAAAGAAAAAATCCCACTTCGGGATCCCGAAATCCCCCCGCTTCGGGATTCCGAAATTCGTCGCGTTTTGGGCGGTGTCGCCACGGGGAAACATCCAATGATTTCAACACCGCAACCAATTTCGGGATTCCGAAGTGCTATATAGATTATGGTGGGGGTCTGGCTGCTGACGCATCGCGAGCGCGAGATCCTACGCGAGGTGGTGACGCGCGGACGCCTCAACAAACAGATCGCTTTCGACCTCCGCATCAGCGACGTCACGGTCAAGCTCAGATGGCTTCGAGGGCTTTTGCTTCCCCGGCGATGAAATCGCAGACCAGTTTTACGCGCAACGGCACAGTGCGACCAAAGGCGTGCAGTGCATTAAAGGGAGCGCTCGGGAACGCAAACCCCGCCGCGAGTGTAACAAGCGTGCCGCCTGCCAGGTCTTTCGCGACCAGACATCGCAGAAGATAGGCTGCTCCCAGCCCACTGAGGGCAGCCTGAATGAGTGCGGCCCCTGAGTCGCAATCGACGCGCCCGAAGGGAATGAAGCTCGTCCCGTCCGGCAGGCGCAGAGGCTGCGTGATACCACCCAGTGCATAGCGGGCAAAGGGCAGAGCGGCCAGCGCTTCGGCAGTTGCAGGATTGCCCCAGGTCTTCAGAAAGGTCGGAGACCCGACGATCGCCATCGGCAGGTCGGCCAGGTGACGAACCATGAGGTCCCCCGGTGCGGGATTTCCAACGCGCAGCACAACGTCGTAGTCCTCCCTGATCAGATCGACGAACCGATCCGTAAGCCCGACTTCGAGATGCAGGTTCGGATAGTCGGCTGCAAAGCTTCCGAAGAGGCGCGGCAGCAATAGAGGCGCCATTTCGCTAGGCATGCTGATGCGCAAGCGACCCGAGGGCGCAACGTCGGACCTGATAGCCTCTTCACTTGCATCCAGGTCCCGCAACAGCGGCGCAACGCGGTCGAAGAAAAGTTGCCCGTCCTGGGTAAGCATCAGGGCGCGCGTGGAGCGCAGGAACAGCCGGGCGCCAATCTTCTTTTCCAGCCGCGCCACGCTCTTCGACACCGCTGACGGTGTCGTCGCCAGATCGCGGGCCGCGGCGCTGAACGATCCGGCCTCTACCGTCCGCACAAAAGCCATCAATCCGGGCATCTCGTTGAGCAGATTCGGCATTTGCACCTCCGCGGCACAGATCATGTGCCCGCCCATGATCTAATGACGAAGGGTGGCAGCGTTTATCTAATTTCTCGTTGAAAGGAGATAAACAATGCAACACCTCAAAGACAAGGTCGCCGTCATCACCGGCGGCAATAGCGGCATCGGCAAGGCGACCGCTCGGCTGTTCGCGGAAGAAGGAGCGCAGGTCATCATTTCCGGGCGCCGGCAGGATGCTGTCGACCGCGCCGTGCAAGAAATCGGTCCGTCGGCTATCGGCTTCGTGGGTGATGCCGCCGACCTGGAAGATCATCGCAGGCTGGCGGACACCGTGAGGAGCCGCTTCGGCGGGATCGACATCTACATGGCCAATGCTGGGATCATCAATCTCACCACCTCCGCCGAGGTGACTCCGGCAGACTATGACCGGCATTTCGCAATCAATACGCGCGGCGTGTTCTTCGGCGTGCAGACGATCGCCCCTCTGATCCGCGACGGCGGAAACATCATCGTTACGAGCTCGCTTGCGGCCACGAAGGTCCTCCCGGACCATGCCGTCTATGCCGGTTCAAAGGCAGCAACCGCCGCCTTTGCGAAAAACTGGGCGATCGAATTCAAGTCGCGGCGGATCCGCGTCAACATCCTGAGCCCGGGACCGGTCGAGACGGAAATCCTCGCCAAGCTGGGCGTATCGGAGGCCGAGCGGCCGGCATTCGAAGATTACATGGCTTCCCTGATCCCCGCCGGCCGTCTCGGCCGACCGGAAGAGTTGGCGCGCGCCGCACTCTTCCTCGCCTCCGATGCAGGAAGCTTTGTCAACGGGGTCGAGCTTCATGTCGATGGCGGTATGACCCTGGCTTAAAAGGCCTGCCCTTTGCCAGCCCCAACGGCTCTACAACCTGCGAAGCTGTCGGTCCAGTGGCCGAGGCTCGGCGGGTATCGAACGTATCAAGCCCGGCCATCGGCAGCAGAACGGTCCCCACTGGCCGAGATCGACTATCCCTTCCATGATCGCGAGGTGCTGTGACTAATTGCGGACGCATCTGCGTGCATCGCAAGAAGATCAAAATCTGGCCGGACAGAAACTGGGAATCAAGGAGGTCGATGATGATATTTGGCTTGTCAGCTTCATGCACTATGATCTGGGATACATCGATCTGGAGCAGAGGGCTTGCAAACCATAGAAAACCCGTTCGGCACGAGGTTGTCACCCATGTCTTAGGAACAATCCGTTACCTATGTCTTCGGTATGGGAAATTGGAAAACTGGAGCGGGCGAAGGGATTCGAACCCTCGACCCCAACCTTGGCAAGGTTGTGCTCTACCCCTGAGCTACACCCGCTCAATCCGCATCGGTCCGGGGTAGTTGTTGGACCGTGGGCGCCGCCTCGCGGCGACCGGCGCTATATGGCCTAACGGGTTTTCAAATGCAACAGGGAAATGACGGAGAGGCGAAGAAAAATTCTGGTGTTCGCAGACGCCCGGCGGAAAGGCCGCAAATGCGGGGCAAAGCGTCGGTCGCAAAGATTGCCAAACGATGTGGACCGACTTAATCAGGACGCCTCGCTTTTTTCCCTTCCTGCCCAATGGATTGCCCCATGTCAGAAAATGCCCCGAAGACAAGAGAAGAATTGTTTGCCTTTCTCGATGGGCTCGGCATTGCCCATAAGACGATCGACCATGCGCCGGTCTTCACCGTGGCGGAATCGGTCGCCTTGCGCGACGAGATCCCCGGCGGCCACACCAAGAACCTCTTCATCAAGGACAAGAAGGACAGGTATTTTCTGCTGACCGTGGAGGAAAATGCCGAAGTCGATCTCAAGCAGGTGCATAATTTGATCGGCGGGTCCGGCCGGGTCTCCTTCGGCAGGGCGGAAAAGCTGATGGAATATCTCGGCGTCATCCCTGGGGCGGTCACCGCTTTCGGCGCGATCAACGATACCGCGGAGAATGTCACCTTCGTGCTCGACGCGGAGCTGATGGCGCACGAGATCGTCAACTGCCATCCGCTATCCAATGATGCGACGACCTCGATTGCGAGCAGCGACCTTATCCGCTTCATGGAAGCGACGGGACATAAGCCGCTTGTCTTGAAAGTGACGTCCTGACATACGATTTTAGCGCTAAAGCGCGTCGCGATCTTTTAGATTCGCTTGCCGCGCTTTAGTCTTTGGTTTTGCGCATGTCTTTATCGCAAAACCGCCACACAGTTTTGTGCGACATGCTTTAGCAAAGACGCCGGCAGGATCGGCGCGGCGGGAGATACCTATGAGCGGCAGCGACAACCCCTATAACGGTTCCTTCGGAAATCAGATGACGGCGACGACAAGCTTTAGTGCTGCGCCGGAACCCGCGGCTGCGGCCGGCAGCTATATCACGGATACGACGACCGCGAGTTTCGCCAAGGACGTCATCGAGGAATCGCGCAAGCAGCCGGTGCTGGTCGATTTCTGGGCGCCCTGGTGCGGTCCGTGCAAGCAGCTGACGCCGGTCTTGGAAAAGGTAGTCAACGAAGCCAAGGGCCGCGTTCGGCTCGTCAAGATGAATATCGACGATCATCCCTCGATCGCCGGCCAGCTAGGCATCCAGTCGATCCCCGCTGTCATCGCCTTCGTCAACGGCCGTCCTGCCGACGGTTTCATGGGCGCGGTGCCGGAAAGCCAGATCCAGCAGTTCATCGACCGGATCGCCGGTCCGGCCGGCGCCGACGAGGCGGCCGAAATCGAAGCGGTGCTTGCGGAAGCGGCGGAACTGCTTGCCGCCGGCAATATCAACGAGGCCGCTCAGCTCTACGGCGCCGTCATGCAGGCCGATCCCGAGAACGCCAAGGCGCTTGCCGGCATGGCCGAATGCATGATCGCCGCCAACCAGCATCAGCGGGCACGCGAAATCCTGACGGAATTGCCGGAAGAGCTGGCGAAAGACGCCGGCATCCAGGCTGTGCTGATGAAGCTTGAGCAGATCGAGGAGGCCCGCAAGCTCGGCGATCCTGTTGCGCTCGAGCGCGAACTGGCCGCCAATCCCGACGATCACGAGGCACGGATCAAGCTTGCCAAGATTCGCAATGTCGAAGGCCGGCGCGACGAGGCGGCCGACCATCTGCTGCTGATCATGCGCAAGGACCGCGCTTTCGACGATGATGGCGCCCGCCGCCAGCTGCTGCAGTTCTTCGAGGTCTGGGGCTTCAAGGATCCGGCGACGGTTGCAGCGCGTCGCAAGCTTTCGGCGATGCTGTTCTCGTAGGGCGCACCACGGACGGTCTATCGCATTGAATCCGTGCATGATCTTTTCCGAAAGTCGATTCCGATTTTCGGGGTATTCGCAACTGCATAATTCCTTAAATCGGAATCGATTTAAGGTTTAAATTATGCAGTGATTCAAAGTGTTACAGCGTCCTTTGCGCGTCTAAAAAGACGCGCGGCGCTGTAAGTTCGAGCATCTGCCCTTGCGTTTTCGGGCGAGGGCACCACATTCTCGTCAAGACGGGCATGCCCGTTTTACAAGAATGCGGGACGGTTTCATGCAAGTCGGGAATGCCAGATACCTGAAGCCGGGCGATCTGCCTGATGCGATCGCTGTCTTCCCCCTGACCGGCGCCCTTCTCCTGCCGGCCGGGCAGCTTCCTCTCAACATTTTCGAGCCGCGCTATCTGGCGATGCTGGATGCCGCACTGACCGGAAACCGACTGATCGGCATGGTGCAGCCGGCACTCGGCGAACACGAGGACAAGGGCAGCGAGCCCAACCTTGCCGCTGTCGGCTGCCTCGGTCGGATCACCTCCTTCGCAGAGACCGGCGACGGGCGCTACATCGTATCGCTGACCGGCGTCTGCCGCTTCCGGCTGCTGGAGGAAAAAGCGACCAGTGATCCCTTCCGCATCTTCCGTATCGCCCCGTTCATCGCCGATCTCTCGGCCGCAAACGAGGAGGAGGCGGTCGACCGCGCAGCGCTTCTGACCGCCTTCAAGGCCTATCTTGATGCCAACAAGCTGGAGGCAGACTGGGAGAGCGTCGAGCGGGCGAGCAATCTGACGCTCGTCAATTCGCTGGCGATGATGTCGCCCTTCGGGCCGGCGGAAAAGCAAGCGCTGCTAGAGGCGCCCGACCTGAAGACGCGGGCCGAGACGCTGATCGCCATTACCGAAATCGTGCTGGCGCGCGTCTTCGGTGACTCCGACACGGTTCTGCAGTAGACTTCAGCCATGGACGAAAAACTCAGCCGCGTCGATCCAAAGTTGCTCGATCTCCTGGTCTGCCCGCTCTCCAAGGGCCGGCTTTCCTATGATCGCGAACACAATGAGCTTGTCTCGGAAAAGGCACGACTTGCCTATCCGATCCGCGACGGCATTCCGATCATGCTGGTGTCCGAGGCCCGCCGCCTCGACGACTAAAACGCGTCGCGGTTTTCCGTCCGGAATTTCGTAAGAACAAAGGTTAAATCGTCTGGCCGGCAAGCAGCCGCGGATTGTCCTTTGCCGTCGTTCCGGCCGCCTGGCCGATGAAGAAGGATTTGAGACGCGGCAGCCGGTCGACGATGCCGAGGCCGACATCGCGGGCGATGCGGATCGGCGTCGCGTCGTTGGAGAAGAGCCGGTTCAGGACGTCGGTCGTCACCCCCATGCGGAAAGTGTCGAAGCGCCGCCAGGTCTGGTAGCGCTCGAGAATATTGATCGAGCCGATATCGAGGCCGAGGCGGTCGGCCTCCACCACGGTTTCGGCGAGTGCCGCCACATCCTTGAAGCCGAGATTGAGGCCCTGACCCGAAATCGGGTGGATGCCGTGGGCGGCGTCGCCGGCAAGCGCGAAACGCGGCGCGACGAAGGAGCGGGCGAGCGTCAGGCCGAGCGGGAAGGCGCGCTTGTCGCCGATCACTTTCAGGCTCCCAAGCTTGTGGCCGAAGCGGCGTTCGAGTTCTTCCTCGAAGATCAGGTCGTCGGCGGCGACCAGCCGGTTGGCATCCTGCGTGCGCTCCGTCCAGACGAGCGAGGAGCGGTTGTTCTTGAGCGGCAGGATGGCGAAGGGGCCGGCCGGCAGAAAATGTTCCTCGGCGCAGCCGTCATGCGGCCGCTCGTGTTCGACGGTTGCAACGATGCCGGACTGGCCGTAGTCCCAGGTGACGGTCCTGATGCCGGCGAGATCGCGCAGCGTCGAGCGCACGCCGTCGCAGGCAACCAGCAGCCGGGTTTCCAGCGCGCTGCCGTCCGAAAGCGTGACGGTGACATGGGTGTCATGGGTCTTCAGCTCCGTGGCGCCGAGCCCGTGGCGGATGTCGATGCCGAGCCGGTCGCAGGCGCCGCGCAGGGCGGCGACCATCGCGACATTCGGTATCATGTGGGCGAAAGGCCGGCCGTCGGCCACTTCTCCGTCGAAGGTCAGAAAAACCGGACGCACCGGATCGGAGGTCTTGGAATCGGTGACGATCATTTTGGTGATCGGCTGGGCTTCCGGTTCGATTTCGTTCCAGATGCCGAAGATCTCGAGCATCTTCGCCGCCGCCGCGATGATGGCGGAAGCGCGCGTATCGTTTTTCCAGACATGTTCGGGCGCCGCCTCGACGACGGCGACATTCAGATGCGGCGCGGCCTGTTTGACCGCGACAGCGGCGGAAAGGCCGACATAACCCCCGCCCACAACCAGCATGTCCAGCATCGCGCCGCTCCCGTACCTTATGCCTCAGATGTGCTCTATATAGATCATCGCAACCTCACTTCCTACCGCTGGGAGACATAGAAATGACGGGCGAGACATCATGGCCTTCGGCGATGGAGACGCTGCTTTCGACGCTCGACCTCGAGCCGATCGAGGTCGATATCTTCCGCGGCCGCAGCCCCAAGGTCGGCTGGCAGCGGGTCTTCGGCGGCCAGGTGATCGGCCAGGCGCTGATGGCGGCGCAGCGCACCATCGAGGGCGAGCGTTTCGTCCATTCGCTGCATGCTTATTTCATGCGTCCCGGCGATCCCACGGTGCCGATCATCTATCAGGCGGAGCGCATCCGCGACGGATCGAGCTTCAACACGCGGCGTGTCGTCGCCATCCAGCACGGCAAGGCGATCTTCGCGCTGTCGGCCTCCTTCCAGGTGGAGGAGCCGGGCTTCGAGCACCAGATCGCGATGCCCGAGGTCGAGATGCCGGAGGCGCTGCTCGGCGAGCAGCAGATCAAGGAACAGTATCTGGCCCACGCGCCGGAAGCGATCCGAAAATACTGGCAGCGTGAGCGGCCGATCGAGATCCGTCCGGTCTCGCTGACGCATTATTTTTCCGACAGGAAACTCGATCCGAAGCAGGATGTCTGGGTGCGCGCCACCGGTCCGGTTCCCGACGACCGGCTCTATCAGGCGGCGGTGCTTGCCTATCTTTCGGACATGACGCTGCTCGATACGTCGCTCTATGCGCACGGAACGTCCATCTTCGACCAGAGCCTGCAGGTGGCGAGCCTCGATCACTCCATGTGGTTCCACAGACCCTGCAAGCTCGACGACTGGCTGCTTTATACGCAGGACAGTCCGTCGGCTTCAGGCGCCAGGGGATTAACCCGGGGTAGCCTGTTTACACGATCCGGTAGCCTGATCGCATCGGTCGCGCAGGAAGGCCTGATTCGGAAAAAGGCAAATGAATAAAAATTGTGCAACTTTATAAATTTGCGCGTTATTTGTGCGCTTATTGGCCAATCATTTGCCTGTTTATTGGCACTCTTTATTATAACCTTTACTTTTCAATAACTTACCACCCGCCTCGAATCTGGCACGTCCCTTGAATGTGTATTGGCCGGTCGCTGTTCAGGAACGTCAGCGGCAAGGAGAGTCGGCTCCGCGCCGAGGATAACGAAGGATGGGAAACCAGATGAAAATTGTGATGGCCATTATCAAGCCGTTCAAGCTCGATGAGGTCCGCGAAGCCCTTACGGCGATCGGTATTCAGGGGCTGACCGTAACCGAGGTGAAGGGCTACGGGCGCCAGAAGGGGCACACCGAAATCTATCGCGGCACCGAATATGCAGTCAGCTTCCTGCCGAAGCTCAAGATCGAAATCGCGGTTGCATCAGAACTCGTCGACAGGGCGGTCGAGGCCATTGCGGCATCGGCCAAGACCGGCCAGATCGGCGACGGCAAGATCTTCGTCTATTCAATCGACCATGCCGTGCGCATCCGTACGGGCGAAACCGATTCAGAAGCGCTGTAAGAACGGCAGATCAAGGAGCTTTTTCCAATGTCAATTTCGAAGTTTTCTTCCACCTTTGCGCGGCTTTGCGCAGCAACGGCTGCCCTTCTGGCGCCGGCCGTTGCTTTCGCGCAGGAGGCTGCACCAGCTGCCGCCACCGCTGCTGCTGCTCCTGCTTTCACCATGGACAAGGGTGACAATGCCTGGATGCTCGTCTCCTCGGCGCTCGTCCTTTTGATGACCATTCCCGGCCTTGCGCTTTTCTACGGCGGTCTCGTCCGCGCCAAGAACATGCTCTCGGTGCTGATGCAGGTTTTCATGATCACGGCCGTCGTGGCGCTGCTCTGGGTGACCTACGGTTATTCGCTCGCCTTCACCGACGGTGGCTCGCTGAACAGCTTCGTCGGCGGCTTCTCCAAGGCGTTCCTCGCCGGCGTCAATACCTCGTCGCTCGCTGAAACCTTCTCGAAGGGCGTCGCAATTCCGGAATACACCTTCATCGTGTTCCAGATGACGTTTGCCTGCATCACCCCCGGCCTGATCGTCGGCGCGTTCGCCGAACGCATCAAGTTCTCGGCCGTCATGCTCTTCGTCGTGCTCTGGGTCACCTTCATCTACTTCCCGATGGCACACATGGTCTGGTTCTGGGGCGGTCCGAGCTCCTACACCTCGCCGGCCGGCCTGATCTTCTCCTATGGCGCAATCGACTTTGCCGGCGGCACGGTCGTTCATATCAATGCCGGTATCGCGGGTCTCGTCGGCGCCATCATGCTCGGCAAGCGCACGGGCTATAAGAAGGAAATCATGGCTCCGCACTCGATGACGCTGACCATGGTCGGTGCCTCGCTGCTCTGGGTCGGCTGGTTCGGCTTCAATGCCGGGTCCAACCTCGAAGCCAATTCCTATGCCTCGCTTGCCTTCATCAACACCTTCGTCGCCACGGCTGCCGCCGCTGTGTCCTGGTGCATCGTCGAAACCCTCACCCGCGGCAAGGCTTCCATGCTGGGTGGCGCTTCCGGCGCCGTCGCCGGTCTCGTCGCCATTACCCCGGCGGCAGGCTTTGCCGGCCCGATGGGCTCGATCGTTCTCGGCTTGATCGTTTCGCCGGCCTGCTACTTCTTCGTTGACGTCGTGAAGAACAAGTTCAACTACGACGACAGTCTCGACGTCTTCGGCGTCCATTGCGTCGGCGGCATCATCGGCGCTCTCGGCACCGGTATCCTCGTCAACCCGGCACTCGGCGGTGCAGGCATCGTCGATTATTCCACCGCGGATTTCGCAGCCTCCTATGCCGGCACGGCAACCCAGGTCTGGGCTCAGGCCAAGGGCGTGCTGACGACGCTGCTGTGGTCGGGCATCGGCTCGGCGATCCTCTACAAGATCGTCGACGTCGTCATCGGCCTGCGTGTGACCGTCGAAGCCGAACGCGAAGGTCTCGACCTTTCGACCCACGGCGAAGCCGCCTACCACTCTTCCTGATCACAGGGTTTGCGGCGCCCGGCAGAAGGGCGCCGCTTCACGGCCCGTCGCGGCCTATCTAACCATAGACCGCATTTGGCCCGGACCTTTCAAGGTTCGGGCTTTTTTCATTTCCCGGTTCGGAATGCACGTCCAGGCATGCATGGTTAACATCGCTTTAACCCGGCTCTGATTAGGTAGAGCGGACGCATTTTGGCACGGCGAAGCTTCAGCGATTCGCGTGTCCTCAGGCATTGGACGGGTTAGACACATGGCAAGAAGCACGTCGCCGGCAATGGATGGCCGTCCGGATCGGTTCTCCTTCTCGGCATTCATGCTACGGCAGATCCAGGCGCTCATCGGCTTTGCGATCTTTCTGCTGCTGGCGTTCTGCGTCGCGGCGCTGGCGACATGGAATGTTGCGGATCCGAGCTATTCCTATGCGACCGCCAACTCGCCGACGAATATTCTCGGTTACACCGGTGCTGCTTTTGCCGATATCGTCATGCAGTTCCTCGGGCTTGCCAGCGTCGTTTCGATGTTGCCGATCGTCGCCTGGGCGCTGACGCTGATCTCGGGCCGCCGCTTCAGCCGTATTCCCGCCCGTGCCGGCGCCTGGTTCGGCGGTTCGGTGCTTTCCTGCGCCGTACTCGGCTGCTTTCCGCCGCCGCTCACCTGGCCGATCCCGAACGGCATCGGTGGTGTCATCGGAGATATGATCCTGCGTTTTCCCGCACTTTTCGTCGGTGCTTATCCCACCGGCACCTTCGCCATGGTGGTCGGCTGCATCTTTGCCGCGCCGACCGCCTGGATGATGCTCTTTGCCTCAGGCCTCGTCGGCCGCAGCGACGCAGACGACGAGATCGAGGAGGACTACGTTGATACCCGTAGCAAGGCTCGCGTCGTCGGAGACGAGGACGAGGAGGAGGACGAGTCCCGCTGGGTCGCTTTCAGCGGTGCCGTGACGCATGCCTGGTACATGAGCCAGGGTCGGCTGCGCCGGCTCTTCGGCATGGGACCGCGCAAGCGCCGTCAGGGCGATTACGAATCACCTTATGATTTCAACGATGACGAATTCGGCACGCTGAACGAACCCGTTCGTGCCAAGGCGCTGACCGTCCGCGGCGAGCGCATGGAACCGTCGATGGAGCCATCGATGGGAGCAAGGGCGGCATCACCGCGGCGCATCGTCTCGGCGCCGTCGATGTCCATCGATGACGATGACGATAATGACGACGACCTGCCCTTCGATAACGACATGCCGCCGCGCCCGGCCGATATCCTGCCCGACGACGATGATGACGACTGGATGATCCGCGCGCCGGCAAAGGCCGCCGGCAAGCCGGAACCACGCGTCGTCCCGGTGGTCGCGCGTCCGAAGCCCAGCGCCCGCATCGAGCGGGAAGCGCAGGGCTCGTTCATTCGTCCCGAGGGTTTCCAGCTTCCGTCGATGCATCTGCTCGCCGAACCGAAGAATGTCGTGCGCGACTCCACGCTTTCGGCCGATGCGCTGGAACAGAATGCCCGGATGCTCGAGGGCGTGCTCGAAGATTTCGGCGTCAAGGGCGAGATCATCCATGTCCGCCCCGGCCCTGTCGTCACGCTCTACGAACTGGAGCCGGCGCCCGGCATCAAGTCGTCGCGCGTCATCGGCCTTGCCGACGATATTGCCCGCTCGATGAGCGCCATTGCCGCCCGCGTCGCCGTCGTGCCCGGCCGCAACGCGATCGGCATCGAATTGCCGAACCAGACGCGTGAGACCGTCTATCTGCGCGAACTCGTCGCCTCCCGGGATTTCGAAGGCAGCAAGGCGAAGCTCGCCATGGCGCTCGGCAAGACGATCGGCGGCGAAGCCGTGATCGCCGATCTCGCCAAGATGCCGCATCTGCTCGTCGCCGGCACCACCGGTTCCGGCAAGTCGGTCGCCATCAACACGATGATCCTGTCGCTGCTCTACCGCATGACGCCGGAACAGTGCCGGCTGATCATGATCGACCCGAAGATGCTCGAGCTCTCCGTCTATGACGGCATCCCGCATTTGCTTTCGCCTGTCGTCACCGATCCGAAAAAGGCCGTCGTCGCGCTCAAATGGACGGTGCGCGAGATGGAAGAGCGCTACAAGAAGATGTCGAAGATCGGCGTGCGCAACATTGACGGCTTCAACACCCGCGTCGAGCAGGCGCTGTCGAAGGGCGAGGCGATCTCGCGCACGGTGCAGACCGGCTTCGACCGCCATACCGGCGAGGCGATGTACGAGACCGAAGAATTCGATCTGCGGCCGATGCCCTATATCGTCGTGATCATCGACGAGATGGCCGACCTGATGATGGTCGCCGGCAAGGATATCGAAGGCGCCGTCCAGCGTCTGGCGCAGATGGCGCGTGCGGCCGGCATTCATGTGATCATGGCGACACAGCGTCCGTCGGTCGACGTCATCACCGGCACGATCAAGGCGAACTTCCCGACCCGCATCTCCTTCCAGGTGACCTCGAAGATCGACAGCCGCACCATTCTCGGCGAACAGGGCGCCGAACAGCTGCTCGGCATGGGCGACATGCTCTACATGGCGGGCGGCGGGCGTATCCAGCGCGTGCACGGCCCGTTCGTTTCGGATGTCGAGGTGGAAGAGATCGTCTCCTACCTGAAGACCCAGGGCTCGCCGCAATATCTCGACGCGATCACCGCCGATGACGATGAAGACGGCGATTACGGCGGCGGTGGCCCGGCCGGCACGTCCAATCTTTCCGAATCGGAAGATCCCTACGACCAGGCGGTCGCCATCGTGCTGCGCGACGGCAAGGCGTCGACCTCCTACGTCCAGCGCCGGCTGGGCATCGGCTACAACCGTGCCGCCTCGCTCGTCGAGCGCATGGAGAAGGAGGGCATCATCGGACCGGCCAACCATGCCGGCAAACGCGAGATCCTTGTTCCGACCGAAGGCGACATCCTCGACCGCTGACAGAACAGGCATATATTTCCAATACAGCCGCTTTTGCGGAAACCTGATAGCGTCGAAGCCGTTACCTCTCGCAGGCCGATCGCAACGCCTTGAAGACGCCGCCTTTCGGCAGCATGCAGATCGCATAAAGGAGATTTAGATGAGTCACTCCGATACCTTCCTCTCCGGCCTGACGGTAACGCGCCGCGACCTTCTCGGCGCCTTCGCCGTCGCTGCGATAACGAGCGCTATTCCCTTCGGCGCTTACGCGCAGGCGGCGGCTCCCGCCTCCGGCAAAGCGCAGGCGATCGCCGATCATTTTTCCGGTGTCACGACAATGCAGGGCGAATTCGTGCAGTTCGGCCCGCGCGGCGAACAGACCGGCGGCAAGTTCTTCATTCAGCGCCCCGGCAAGCTGCGCTTCAACTATGACGATCCGTCGCCGATGCGGGTAATTGCCGACGGCAAGAACGTCGCCATCGGCAATACGAAGCTCAAGACCTGGGATCTCTATCCGCTCTCCAAGACCCCGCTCAGCCTGCTCCTGGCGCAGCGTATCGACCTGTCGGCCGGCATGGTGAAGGGCGTGAAGGAAGAGTCCGACCTGACGACGATCGCGCTCGGCAACAATACGGTGTTTGGAAACTCGACCATCACCATGATGTTCGACCCGAAGACCTACGACCTGCGCCAGTGGACGATCACCGACAATCAGGGCAAGGATACCTCGGTGATGATCTTCAACGTCAAAACCGGCATGCAGTTCGACGATCGCGTCTTCCGCGTGCCCTATGAGACCATTCCCGGCACGCCTCAGTCGCGCGACTGAGAGCTTTTCGGTTGATCGCCGGCCGCTTTTACCAGATCCAGATGTTTTCAGGCCGGATTAGGTTGAAAACATCCGGATCTCAATCAAAGATTTGAGCATGATGTCGTCCGAAAACCGCTCACACTTTTCGGCATCATGCTCTATCTCTTTGTTTCCACGCAATTCCGGACGCAAAGCCGCTGCGCACTTTTGCTGGAATTGCGCTAGCGGCCGGTTCCCTCGCGTCCACCTTTGTTTTAAAGCCCTTTCATAAAGCGCATCGCGTCGAGCCGGGGTTCGGCCGGCATGCGGGCATTGGACGCGAGAGGGTATGGGGCATGGGCTTTTCGATCACCACCTGGAACATCAATTCGGTGCGGTTGCGCATGCCCATCGTCGAGCAGCTCGTTCTCAAGCACAGGCCCGATATCCTCTGCCTGCAGGAAACCAAGGTGACGAACGACCTGTTTCCCGCGGCACCGCTCAGGGCGATGGGCTATAATCACATCATCATCCATGGCCAGAAGGGCTATCACGGCGTGGCGATCGCCTCGCGCATTCCGTTGACCGAGGATCACCGGCAGGATTATTGCGGCGTCGGCGATGCGCGCCACATCTCGGCGATCTTCGAGCACGGCAATCGCCGCGTTCGGCTGCACAATTTCTATGTCCCGGCCGGCGGCGACGAGCCGGATCGCACGATCAATCCGAAATTCGGCCACAAGCTCGATTTCATCGAGGAGATGAAGCTGCTGAAAGCCAATGGCGAGGCCAACACCTCAGCCATCCTCGTCGGTGACCTCAACATCGCGCCGCTGGAGCATGATGTCTGGTCGCACAAGCAGCTTCTGAAGATCGTCAGCCATACGTCCGTCGAAACCGAGGGGCTGCTCGAGGTGATGAAGCGCGGCGCCTGGCTCGATCTGATGCGCCAGCATGTGCCTGCCAGCGAGAAACTCTACACCTGGTGGAGCTACCGCGCCAAGGATTGGGAGGCCGCCGATCGCGGCCGTCGTCTCGACCATATCTGGTCGTCGTCGGATCTCGGGCCGCATCTGAAGCGGATAGAAATCCTGAAGGAGGCGCGCGGCTGGGACCGGCCCTCCGACCACGTACCGGTGACGGCGCATTTCGATTTCTAGGGCGATGCGGTTCAGCTTTTCGTAAAGCGGAGAACTGCTCTAACCGGGATCAGTTGAAGCGGTAGAACTGGCTTGCGGCCTTTGCCGCGAGTTCGGCAAGATTGTCGCGGATCCGGTTCTCGATCAGCCGGGCTGCGTCCGGATATTCCTCGATCAGCCGGTGGAACAGGGCGCGGGTGATGCGGATGATGCTGGTGTCCTCGCGCGCTACCGCGGTGAACTTACGCTCTACCAAGGTCACCAGCGCCAGTTCGGAAACCAGGGTTCCGGGGCCGGCGATCCCCCCTGTCCTCTGCATGCCGTCGCTGCTCGTTGCGCTCAGCTCCAGGCTGCCGCTGAGGATGACATAGGCGCTCTCGGCGGGCGAGCCCTGGCGAAACAGCATCTGGCCGGCAGCGATCATGCGCCGGTCGGCGCCAAAGGCGATCAACCGCAGCTGATCCTCGTTCATGTCTTTGAACAGAGGAAGCTGCGCGAGCATGTGGATGTCGTCGGTCAGCGCCATGCGGGCTTTTCGCCTTAGAGCAATTCCAGCAGAAGTGTCTAGCGGTTTTGCCAGGAAAAGCGTGAAACGCTTTTGCCGGGAATTGCGTGAAAACAAAGAGATAGAGCACTTCCGTGATTTGGAAAAACGGAAATGCTCTAGGGTATGATCTTGTAGCCGCCGTTTTCCGTGACGAGGATTTCAGCATTGGAGGGATCGCGCTCGATCTTCTGGCGCAGGCGATAGACGTGGGTTTCCAGCGTATGCGTCGTCACCCCGGAATTATAGCCCCAGACCTCTTCGAGCAGCACGTCGCGGGTAACGACCTTCTGTTCGGCGCGGTAGAGATAGCGGATGATTGCCGCTTCCTTTTCCGTCAGCCGGATCTTCTGGCCGTTATCGGTGGTCAGGAGCTTCTGGCTCGGCTTGAAGAGGTAGGGGCCGACGGTGAAGGTCGCGTCCTCGCTCTGCTCATGCTGGCGCAGCTGCACGCGGATGCGGGCGAGCAGCACGGCGAAGCGGAAAGGCTTGGTGACATAATCGTTGGCGCCGGCTTCGAGACCGAGGATCGTGTCCGAATCGGTATCGTGGCCAGTCAGCATGATGATCGGCGCCTTGAAACCGCCCTTGCGCAGCAGCTTCACTGCCTCGCGGCCGTCCATATCGGGCAGGCCGACATCCATAATCAGCAGGTCGATCGGCGTCGCGCGGGCGGTCGCGACACCCTTGCCGGCGTTGGCTTCCTGCAGAACCGTGAATTCCTCATACAGCGACAATTGCTCCGTCAGCGTCTGCCGAAGGTCATCGTCGTCATCCACCAGAAGAATGGTGCGTGCGGTCATGCCGTTTGCGTCCTCATGTTAAGTCCCCTAGTCCTACGCCAAATTCCTGGTTTGGCAAGGATCGGGCAGCGGGCTGTTGCCGGGTCGGTTTCGATATGATTTCAATCGAAGCCCCAGACAAGGCACGACATGCGAGAAAAATGGAAAAAGCAAGGCAGAGGCGAGGTATGACGCCGTCGACGATCGTGGTGCGTCCTGCGCCGGGGCGCAAGAGCCGGGCGATCGTCCGGTTCGGCGCCATCACCGTGCCCGCTGCGATCGGCCGCTCCGGCCGCACCGTGATGAAACGCGAGGGCGACGGCGCCACGCCGATCGCCTCGATGAGGCTGATATCGGGCTTCCGGCGTGGCGAGCGGAACGGCCGGCTCGTCACTCCGCTTTCCATCCGCCGCATCCGGCCCGACATGCTCTGGTGCGATCAATCTGACAATGCCAGCTACAACCGCCTCGTCCGGGCGCCGTTCAGCGCAAGTCACGAGGAGATGCGGCGCAGCGACTGGCTCTACGATATCTGCCTGGTGATGGACTGGAACATCTCCTCGCGTGCGCGCAATCGCGGCTCGGCGATCTTCTTCCATCTCATCCGGCCGGGCTACGAGCCGACGGCGGGCTGCGTGGCGGTGAGCCTGCGCGACATGCGCCGCCTGCTGCCACACATTCGAAAGGGAACGATTGTCCGCGTCGTCTGATTGTCTTCCGGATGCGGTCACCTATATGTTTCCGGTGACCGAACGCTCCGGCTGAAATGCGTTCAGGGACGTCCGCAAGCGCGGGCGCAATTCATGCCTCGTCCAATTCTTCAAACTCCCGGAGATATATTGTGACCGCTCAACCTATCATCACTTTCCATGACGGACATTCCATTCCACAAATCGGCCTCGGCGTCTGGCAGACGCCGCAGGATATTGCCGCTCCCACCGTGCGCACGGCGATCGCCGTCGGCTATCGTCACATCGATACGGCTTCCGGCTACGACAACGAAGAGGGCGTCGGCGAAGGCATCCGCTCTTCCGGCCTCGACCGCAAGGACATCTTCGTCACCACCAAGCTCAGGAATACCGATCAAGGCTTTGACAATACGCTGCGCGCCTTCGACGGCAGCCTGAAGAAGCTCGGTTCCGAATATGTCGACCTCTATCTCATTCACTGGCCGTCGCCGCATCGCGGCCTTTATACAGAAACCTGGAAGGCTTTCGTGCGCATCCGGGAAGAGGGCCGTGCCCGCTCGATCGGCGTGTCGAATTTCAATCCCGAACATCTTGAGCGCATCATCGGCGAAACCGGCATCGTCCCCGTCATCAACCAGATCGAGCTGCATCCCGACTTCCAGCAGAAGGCGGCGCAGGCGGCTCATCAGAAGCTGAACATCGCCACCGAATCCTGGAGCCCGCTCGGCCAGGGCAAGTTCATCTCGAACGCGGTGATCGGTGAGATCGCCAAGAAGCATCAGAAGACGCCGGCCCAGGTCATCATCCGCTGGCACATCGACACCGGCCTTGTCGTCATCCCGAAATCGGTGACGCCGTCGCGCATCGAGGAGAATTTGCAGGTGTTCGACTTCAAGCTCGATGCCGACGATATGGCCGCGATCGCCAAGCTCGACAGCGCCGGTGCCCGCATGGGGCCGGATCCGATGACGGCAACCTTCTGATCGTCGTCTCGATTATCGCCAAGCCAATCAGCGGCCGCCTCGGGAGAGATCACCCGCGGCGGCCTTTCTATGATGGGCCTGCCGCTTCAATAATTACATTTGGACGAGCCGTTGGTCGGGGTAAAACCGTAGTTGCAGGCATTGTTCAGGCGCTGCGGCCGTCCGATCGAGCCGGTATATTCGTCCGAAGCAAAGGCGCGCGAGGGGTACCAGTAGCCGTTCGTGCTCTTGATATAGCCGGGCCGGGCGTTGCTATAACCGCGATATCCGTTGAGAGTTGGTGCTTTGCCTTGCGCGACCTGTTGCCATAAGCTGGAAGAGACCGTCATCGGCGGTGCCGGCGGATGGATCGGCGCAGCCGCAGCGGCATCGATTGATGCCAGCGACGCGAACACGCCCAGGATGGTTTGCGGCAGGCGTCCTGCCATTTTCTGTCTCATGGCTATTCTCCCAGATCACACAACGCGGAACTTTGCTCCTGCATAATTCCTTAAATCGGAATCGATTTAAGGATGAAATTATGCAGCAATTCAAAATGTTACAGCGTCCTTTGCGCGTCTGAAAAGACGCGCGGCGCTGTAGCGCAGCCAAGCCAGTGATCGCCGAAACCGGCAATGGACGCGCGAAAGCGTGCCTGTCGAAAGTCGCGCGAGATGCGTCTGAAAGCGCCATCTGGATGAAGCCACAGGCATTCCCCGATGTCGATTGCCCGAACGGGTGAAATCGAGAATGCGGGTCATTCACTGACGAGCCCAAGAAAGCAATACCCACCAGGCGCCGAAGACAGGGGGGTGCCACAAATGCGAAGCCCACCGATGCGCAGGGGCATCGGTGGGCTTTTGATTGTCATCCGTTTTGATGGATCAGTTCCACTCGCGGATATCGACGAAGTGGCCGGCGATTGCGGCTGCGGCTGCCATTGCCGGCGAGACGAGGTGCGTGCGGCCCTTGAAGCCCTGACGGCCTTCGAAGTTGCGGTTCGAGGTCGAAGCGCAGCGTTCGCCCGGCTTCAGGCGGTCGTCGTTCATGGCAAGGCACATGGAGCAGCCCGGCTCGCGCCAGTCGAAACCGGCGGCCTTGAAGATCTTGTCGAGACCTTCGGCTTCCGCCTGTTCCTTGACGAGGCCGGAACCCGGCACGATCATCGCGTCGACAGTCGGGGCAACCGTCTTGCCTTCGACGACCTTGGCGACTTCGCGCAGATCCTCGATGCGGCCGTTGGTGCAGGAGCCGATGAAGACGCGGTCGAGCGTGATGTCGGTCATCTTCGTGCCCGGCTTCAGGCCCATATAGTCGAGCGCGCGCCATTTGGAGGTGCGCTTGGTTTCGTCCGGAATGTCGTCCGGGTTCGGAACGATGCCCTGGACGGAGATGACATCCTCGGGCGAGGAGCCCCAGGAAACGATCGGCGGCAGGCTGGCGGCGTCGAGCACGACGACGCGGTCGTAATGAGCGCCCTCGTCGGTCTGCAGCGTCTTCCAGTAGGCGATCGCCTGTTCCAGCGCCTCGCCCTTCGGCGCGCGCGGCTTGCCCTTGATATATTCGAAGGTCTTTTCATCCGGGGCGATCAGGCCGGCGCGGGCGCCGCCTTCGATCGTCATGTTGCAGATGGTCATGCGGCCTTCCATCGACAGCGCGCGGATCGCTTCGCCGGCAAATTCGATGACGTGGCCGGTGCCGCCGGCCGTGCCGATCTCGCCGATGATGGCAAGGATGATGTCCTTGGCGGTGACGTGCGGCGGAAGCACGCCGTCGACCCGCACCAGCATGTTTTTCGCCTTCTTCTGGATCAGCGTCTGGGTCGCCAGAACATGCTCGACCTCGGAGGTGCCGATGCCGTGCGCCAGCGCGCCGAAAGCGCCGTGCGTCGAGGTGTGGCTGTCGCCGCAGACGATGGTCATGCCGGGCAGGGTGAAGCCCTGTTCCGGACCGACGATGTGGACGATGCCCTGGCGCTTGTCGCTTGCCGAATAATATTCGACGCCGAATTCGGCGGCGTTGGTCGCCAGCGCTTCCACCTGGATGCGGCTTTCCTCGTTCTTGATGCCGAGGTGGCGGTCGGGCGAAGTCGGAACGTTATGGTCGACGACGGCGAGCGTCTTTTCCGGCGCGCGAACCTTGCGGCCGGTCATGCGCAGGCCTTCGAAAGCCTGCGGCGAGGTGACTTCGTGGACCAGGTGGCGGTCGATGTAGAGAAGACAGGTGCCGTCTGCCTGTTCGTCGACCAGATGATCGTCCCAGATCTTGTCGTAGATGGTACGCGGTGCGCTCATGGCGTTAAGTCCGTTTTTCTAAAGCTTTTGGAAAATCGAGAAATGGCAGATCAGGCTCCGCCGGCCGTCATTCGATCAACGAAGTCGGCTGTTGAGCGCACCGGACACGCACGCAAAAAACCGCGCCGGCAGGCGATAGTGATCCTGCAGCACGAAAATATGCGCACCAATGCATCTGAACTTGGATTCCATGGCCCTGCATATAGCGATTTTTCGCGGCGGCTTCAATTTGAATCATCAGTAGGCGCTCTGCGGCCTCTCAGCGGCGCAGCGTATTGATCGCTTACCGCGATTTCATCCATTTCTCCGTCCGCCGCAGCGCCAGCGACAGGCCGATCGTCAGGATCAGATAGATATAGGTGACGATCGAATAGGTCTCGAAGAAGCGGAAGGAACCGGCGGCATAGACCTTGCCCATCTGGGTGATGTCGGCGACTCCGAGCACCGAGACGAGCGAGCTGTCCTTCACCATCGAGACGAAATCGTTGGAGAGCGGCGGGAAGATCACCCGGATCGCCTGCGGGAAGACGACGGAACGAAAGCGTCGGTAGCGCGACAGGCCAAGCGCCTTGGCCGCCTCGATCTGGCCGAGATCGACCGACTGGAAACCGGCCCGAAAGATTTCGGCGATGAAGGAGGAATAGCCGACCGTCAGCGCGATGATCGCTCGGCACATCAGCGAGAGATCGCGCACCAGGATGGGCTCGGCCACGCCTGATGTCACCAGCGGTGAAATCAGGAAATTATAGCCTGCAACCAGAGCCGGTGCGCCGACGAAGGCGACGTAGAACAGCAGCACGAGGATCGGTATGCCGCGGATGATCTCGATGTAGAAGCGCGCAATCTGACGCAACACCTGGCTGTCGGCCATGCCGAGCAGGCAGATGCCGAGGCCGAGCACGGTGGCGAGCACGAAGGCGACCAGCGTGACGAAGACGGTGACGCCGACACCGTTGACGACGGTGCGGAAGACCTGGGCATAGATATCGTTGGCGACGATGACAACGGCAAGCACGATGCCGATCGTGATGAGGGCGACCAGCCACCAGGGATAGTCGTCCTTGACGTGTCTGTCTGGAGATGGTCGCAGGGCCATCAATAGTTGCTCGGCGTCATTCGCCCATCTTGTAGTCGAGAAACCACTTCTTGTTCAGTCCATCCAGCGTGCCGTCGGCCTTGAGTGCGGCGATGGCGGCATTAACAGGGGCGACGAGGTCGGACCCCTTCGGGAAGATGAAACCGAAATCTTCGGTGCCGAGCGGCTCGCCGATCAGCTTCAAGGCGCCGTTCGAGGCGTCGACATAACCCTTGCCGGCGGTGCCGTCGGTCAGCACGACGTCGACGTCGCCGGCCTTCAGGGCCTGGACGGTGGCGCCGAAGGTTTCGAAGAGCTTGATGCGCGGGTTCTGCTCGTTGCCATCAAGCACTTCGTAGACGGCGGTGTAGAAGGGCGTGGTGCCGGGTTGTGCGCCGACCAGGCCATCCTTGAATTCGCCGAAGGACTTGGCGTCGGTGAAGCGCTTCTCATCGCCGCGCACCAGCATGAACTGCTGCGAGCGCATATAGGGATCGGAGAAATCCACCTTCTGCTTGCGGTCTTCCTTGATGGTGATGCCGGTCATGCCGATGTTGTACTGGCCGTCGGACACCGCCTGGATCATCGCGTCCCAGCTGGTGTTCTGGTATTCGACCTTGAAATTCAGCCGCTTGGCGATCTCGTTCATCGCATCATATTCCCAGCCGATCGCCTTGCCGGATTTCGGATCGACGAATTGCAGCGGCGGATAGGCATTCTCGGTGACGACGACGACGCTCTTGCCGCCGAGATCGGGCAGTTCGGCGGCCGATGCGGCGAGGGGTAGAAGAGCAAGGGCGGCGAAGCTCGCAAGAACGGTACGACGAAACAACATTGAACGGTTCCCCAAAATTGAACGGCAAAAACTGTCACGGAAGATAGGCCCGAGGCAAGGCCGCCGGCTGCGCACCGAAGCAAAAAATAGAAAAGGCGACCCGAAGGTCGCCTTTCCAAGCAAAGAATTTTGCGTGGCGCAGGTCTTATTCTGCTGCCGGTTCCGCTGCAGCGGCGGCTGCTTCAGCGGCGGCCTTTTCAGCGGCGGCCTTGGCTTCCGCAGCTTCTGCTGCTGCCCTCTCGGCGGCGAGCGCCTGAGCTGCTGCAACCTTTTCAGCTTCGATGCGTGCCTTTTCCTCGGCAATGGCGGCGCGCTCGGCGTCGTTGAGCTTGCGGGCGCGGACGCCGGTGTCTTCAACGATACGGGCAGACTTGCCGCGACGGTCGCGCAGGTAATAGAGCTTGGCGCGACGGACCTTACCGCGGCGAACGACGTCGACGCTTTCGATCATCGGCGAGTAGATCGGGAATACGCGCTCGACGCCTTCGCCGTAGGAGATCTTGCGGACCGTGAAGTTTTCCTGCAGGCCGCCGCCGGAGCGGGCGATGCAGACGCCTTCATAGGCCTGAACGCGGGTACGGGTGCCTTCCGTGACCTTGACGTTGACGCGGACGGTGTCGCCCGGGGAAAATTCGGGAAGCGTGCGCTTGGCTTCGATCTTGGCGGCCTGTTCGGCCTCAAGCTGCTGAATGATGTTCATCGTCTTAACCTTTGGTTCTTCTGAAACAGCCAGAGCGCTCGACACTGATCCTTCGGAACTGGCCTCAGGACTTTGCCCGTCAAGGGCGGGAGCGGATTCGCCATTCTTTGTTTGCTGGCAGACGGGGATAAACCCCATTTCCGCGTGCGCCAATACACGAAAGGCCAGGGCTTGTCATCCCTTGGGCGGCATTTTTGTGAAAAGGGCTGCGAAATCAGCCGTTTTTCTCACTTTACAGCGCCGATCGCCTTTTCAGACGGCGCAAAGGACGTTGTGACATTTTGAATCTACGCATCGTGCTTTCCGAAATTCGATCCCGATTTTGGGGCCGATGCGTCAGACTTTTCCAGCAGATCCGGCCGCCGCTCCCGCGTCAGCCGCACCGCTTCCTGATGCCGCCATTTCTCGATCGCGCCGTGGTTGCCCGAGGTGAGGATCGCGGGGATTTCCCGGCCTTCCCATTCCTGCGGCCGAGTATAATGCGGATGTTCCAGCAGTCCGCCTTCGAAACTTTCGTGCAGGCCGGAAAGATCGTTGCCCATGACACCAGGCAGGATGCGGATAATCGCATCGAGCACGATCAGCGCCGCCGGCTCGCCGCCTGATAGCACGTAGTCGCCGATCGAGACCTCTTCCAGTCCACGCGCCTCGATCACCCGCTGGTCGACACCCTCGAAGCGGCCGCAGACGATGATGATTCCGTCGCCCGCCGCGAGCTCGCGCACACGCTCTTGCGTCAGCGGCCGGCCGCGCGGGCTCATCAGCAGCCGTGGGCGGGTATCGTTTTCTGAGGCGCTGTCGATCGCACGTGCAAGAACGTCGGCCTTCAGCACCATGCCGGCGCCGCCGCCGGCCGGGGTGTCATCGACGGTGCGATGTCTGTCGGTGGCGAAGTCGCGGATCTGAACCGTGTCCAGCGACCATTGCCCCCGCTCCATCGCCTTGCCGGCGAGCGAGAAGCCCAGATGCCCCGGAAACATTTCCGGATAAAGTGTCAGCACGCTCGCCCGGAAAGCCATTACTTCTTCTTTTTCGGCTTGTCGGGAGTGAATTTCGAAAGCTCTTCGGGATCCTCGACCAGCCCCGCCGCCAGCGGATCGATCAGCAGCGTGCCGGCCTCGAGGTCGATCTCCAGCACCGAGGCTTCGGAGAAGGGGATCAGCACCGGGCGCTTGCCCGGACCTTTGAGTTCCAGCAGGTCGCCGGCGCCGAAATCGAAGACGCCGGTGACGGTGCCATAGCTGACGCCCTTGTCGTCGCGTGCCTCGAGCCCTTCGAGATCGGCATAGTAGAACTCGTCGTCCTCCAGCTCCTCGTCCGGCAGGTTGTCCCGCTCGATATAGAGTTCAAGCCCGTTCAGAGCCTCGGCGGCATTGCGGTCGTTGACGCCGCGGAAACGGACGACGACGACATTCTTCATCTCGCGGATTTCGAGGACTTCGAAGCTGCGGCCGTCCATGCTGTGCAGATGGCCGTAGTCGCCAAGCGCACCGGGATCGGCCGTATAGGCCTTGGCGCGCACCTCGCCCCGGAGGCCCTGCGCGCCACCGATCGTCGCCATCAGAACGGGGTTTTCAAGCTTGGTCATGGGTTCCTTCATGTGAAGCCGAAAGACAGGTTTCTCATAAACGAAGTGCGTGCGATTGGAAACGAAAACGGGCGGCATGTCGCCATGCCGCCCGCTCGAAGGGGGTGTCGCGATTATTCCGCGGCGTCTGCAGCAGCAGCGGCGGCGTCGGTGACCTTCTGAGCCTTTTCGGCGGCGCGTTCCTGGGCGCGCTTGCCGGGCTTTGCCTTGACCGGGTTGTTCTTGACCTCGCGCTTGGCAACGCCTGCCTCATCGAGGAAGCGCAGAACGCGGTCGGTCGGCTGGGCGCCGTGTTCGATCCAGTGCTTGATGCGCTCGGCGTTCAACTGAACGCGCTTCTCATCGTCCTTGGCAAGCATCGGGTTCCAGGAACCGAGGTTTTCGAGGAAGCGGCCGTCACGCGGGCTGCGCGCATCGGCGAGAACGACGTGGTAATATGGGCGCTTCTTGGAACCACCGCGGGCGAGACGAATTTTCAGTGCCATGTTCTTTACTCCTTGGGCTTTTCTTGACCGCTTTTTTGAGCGGTACGGGTTATCGGGCTGCAGCGCTCTGTTCAGCGTGATCCGCAGCGATCTGCTCATGATGCCGGATGACTTCCTTGATTACGAAGTTCAGGAACTTCTCGGCGAAATCCGGGTCCAGATTGGCGGCTTTCGCCAGCTGGCGAAGGCGTTCGATCTGGTATTCCTCGCGCGCCGGGTCGGCCGGCGGCAAATTGTATTTGGCCTTCAGCACGCCGACCTCTTTGGTGCAGCGGAAGCGTTCGGCCAGCATGTGCACGAGAGCGGCGTCGATATTGTCGATCGACTGACGATAGCTCGCGAGCTGGGCTTTGACGTTTGGATCAATCATGGGGCAAGCGATCCTTTCACTTCTTCTTCGGCAATCCGGGCAATCCCGGGAAACCACCGCCAAGGCCCGGCAGCTTGGCGCCGCCGAGGCCCGACAAACCACCCGGCATACCGCCGAGACCGGGCATGCCCCCACCCGGTTTTCCAAGCCCCGCCGCTTCCGCCTGCTTCTGCAAGGCCTCGAGCTGTCGGGGATCGATATTCGAGAGATCGGGCATGCCGCCACCCATGCCGCCCATGCCGCCGCCGAGGCCCATCTTGCCGGCAAGGCCGCCCATCATCTGCTTCATCATGCCGCCTTTGCCCTTGCCGCCCATCATCTTCATCATGTCCGCCATCTGGCGATGCATCTTCAGAAGCTTGTTGATGGCGGCGGCATCGGTGCCGGAACCGGCGGCGATGCGCTTCTTGCGCGAATGCTTGAGCAGGTCGGGATTGGTGCGCTCGGCCTTGGTCATCGACTGGATGATGGCGATCTGGCGGCCGAAAAGCTTGTCGTCGAGGCCGGCTGCGGCCATCTTGTCCTTCATGCCGGCCATGCCGGGCATCATCCCCATGATGCCGCCCATGCCGCCCATCTTCTGCATCTGGCGCAGCTGGTCGGCGAGGTCGTCGAGATCGAACTTGCCCTTGGCCATCTTGGCGGCCATGGCGGCCGCCTTCTCGGCGTCGATGTTTTCCGCCGCGCGCTCGACGAGCGAGACGATGTCGCCCATGCCGAGAATACGGTCGGCGATGCGGCGGGGATGGAATTCCTCCAGCTCGCTCATCTTCTCGCCGACGCCGATCAGCTTGATCGGCTTGCCGGTGACGGCGCGCATCGAAAGGGCGGCACCGCCGCGGCCATCGCCGTCCATGCGGGTCAGCACCAGACCGGTGATGCCGACGCGTTCGTCGAAACTGCGGGCGAGGTTGACGGCGTCCTGACCTGTCAAACTATCGGCGACCAGCAGGATTTCATGCGGGTTCGAGCGCTTCTTGATGTCGGCCATCTCGACCATCAGGGGCTCGTCGATATGCGTACGGCCGGCGGTATCGAGGATGACGACGTCATGGCCGCCAAGCTTTGCGGCTTGAACGGCACGAGCAGCGATATCGGTCGGCGACTGGCCTGATATAATAGGCAGCGTGTCGATATTGGCCTGGGCGCCGAGCTGGCGAAGCTGCTCCTGGGCTGCCGGACGGCGCGTGTCGAGCGATGCCATCAGCACCTTCTTCTTCTCGCGCGTCGACAGGCGATGGGCGATCTTCGCCGACGTCGTCGTCTTGCCGGAGCCCTGCAGGCCGACCATCATGATGACGACAGGGGCAGCGGCATGAAGGTCGACGCCAACGCCTTCGCCGCCCAGCATCTCGATCAGTTCGTCATGCACGATCTTGACGACCATCTGGCCGGGCTTGATCGACTTCAGGATCTCGGCGCCGACGGCCTTTTCACGCACGCGGTCGGTGAAGGAACGGACGACGTCGAGCGCAACGTCGGCCTCCAGCAACGCACGGCGAACCTCGCGCAGCGCTGCGGAAACATCGGCTTCCGAAAGCGCGCCACGGCCTGTCAGTCCATTCAGAATGGATCCAAGACGGTCCTGGAGGTTTTCAAACATCGGCTCTTCCTTGATACGTTTCGGGCGGGTTCTTACCTGCCCGGAAACGTCGTGCTTTTCCTTGACGAAAACAAGACGCAAAGCCAAAAAGCACCCGAGGGCGCATCGCGCTGTCGGGTGTTGACCTCCGGGATCTTAAGGTCCCGGTCGGCGGCTCGGAGTCATGCGGCTCGTCGCGGATTGGGCGCGATAAACAGGAAAGCCGCGCGAAAGTCAAGGCAATGCGGACAAATGACCGCATGGCGGACTTCTCGGAAGCCGTTTCACCCAGCGGTTGCAGCGAAGGTACATATTCAAGCAAATCGATGTAATGGCTCGCGCAATCCCCCAGGGTTTCAGGTTTTGACGATAAATATTCCAGTCGAGGCCTGAATTCGCTAGCAACGCCGGTTGCAAATTATTCGGCGTGTGATTCTACTTTCTACTTAAGTGCGTCCTGTAAAATGATTCGTGAATATCCTTGATGCCGAATGAATCGGCGGAGATATCGAATGTTAAATCCTGATATTGAGAGCTGGGCGCTGGCGCGGGCCCATCATATTGTCCTGAACGAAGGCCTGAATCTTGCCAAGGCGGCACAGGATCTGGATCGCAAGCGGTCCCGCTCGCTGGTCTACGAGCTGAGAAAGGTCATCACCGCAGCGATTGTCGAAGCCCATGCTGCGTCCTTCGGTCCCGACGGTGCACAGCGGTAAAAGCTGAACTGCTGCCTCGAAGGGTCAGCAGGCCGCAACGCCTGCCCGGCATCACCCACTGGTAATTCCTTCGCATTTCCGCCATATACACCGGAAAGACAGACGGAATGATACCCATGAGCGCAACGGTCGAATTTGCGAGGATGAACGGGCTTGGCAACAAGATCCTGGTCGTCGACATGCGCGGCCGGCCGGACAAGGTGACGCCGGCGGCGGCTTTCGCGCTCAATGCCGATCCGCAGACTGAGTTCGATCAGATCATGGCGATCCATGATCCGAAGGCCGAAGGCACCGATGCCTTCATCGATATCCTGAATTCCGATGGCTCGAAGGCGCAGGCCTGCGGCAACGGCACGCGCTGCGTCGTGCAGGCGCTTGCCGCCGAGACCGGCAGGAAGGTCTTTACCTTCCAGACGGTCGCCGGCATCCTCAATGCCGTCGAGCACGAGGACGGGACGATCTCGGTCGATATGGGCCGGCCGGTGTTCGATTGGGACAGGATCCCGCTGGCGGAAGAATTCCACGACACCAGCCGCATCGAGTTGCAGATCGGTCCGATCGACAAGCCGGTGCTGCATTCGCCGTCGGCGATGTCGATGGGCAATCCGCATGCGATCTTCTGGGTGGACAGGGACGTGATGTCCTATGATCTCGCCCGCTTCGGACCGCTGCTCGAAAACCATCCGATGTTTCCCGAGCGCGCCAATATCACGCTGGCGCAAGTGACGTCGCCGACATCGGTGACGACGCGCACTTGGGAGCGTGGCGCGGGACTGACGCTTGCCTGCGGTTCGGCTGCCTGTTCTGCTGCCGTCAGTGCTGCGCGCACCGGCCGCACCGGCCGCAAGGTGACGATTAATGTGGCAAGCGCCAAGCCGCCGGCCACGCTTTCCATCGAATGGCGCGAGCGCGACGATCATGTCATCATGACCGGCCCGGCCGAATGGGAATGGTCGGGCAGGGTCGATCCTTCGACCGGTCTCTGGTCGCGCGATGGTACCCGAGAGGCGGAGGCGCAGTGAGCGGCATCGAGGTCATTACCTTCGGCTGCCGCCTCAACACATATGAATCCGAAGTGATGAAGGCGCAGGCCGAGAAGGCCGGGCTCAACAACGCCATCCTGGTCAACACCTGTGCCGTGACCGGCGAGGCCGTGCGCCAGGCCCGCCAGGCGATCCGCCGGGCACGGCGCGACAATCCGCATGCCCGCATCATCGTCACCGGTTGCGCCGCGCAGACGGAAAAACAGACCTTCGCCGCGATGGCAGAGGTCGATGCCGTGCTCGGCAACGAGGAGAAGCTGACCAGCGCCTCCTATCGCAGCCTGCCGGATTTCGGCGTTTCGGCCGAAGAGAAGCTCCGGGTCAACGACATTATGAGCGTCAAGGCGACGGCGCCGCAGATGGTCAGGCACATCGACGGCCATGTGCGTGCCTTCATCCAGGTGCAGAACGGCTGCGACCATCGTTGCACCTTCTGCATCATTCCCTATGGCCGCGGCAATTCCCGCTCCGTACCGATGGGAGCCGTCGTCGATCAGGCCCGCAATCTCGTCGACGGCGGTTATCGCGAGATCGTGTTGACCGGCGTCGATGCAACCAGTTATGGCGGCGATCTGCCGGGCGCCCCGACGCTCGGGCTTTTGGCGAAGACGCTGCTGAAACAGATCCCCGATATCCGCCGCCTCAGGCTTTCCTCGATCGACAGCATCGAGGCCGATGCCCATCTGATGGATCTCATTGCCGACGAGCCACGCTTCATGCCGCATCTGCATCTGTCGCTGCAGCATGGCGACGACATGATCCTGAAGCGCATGAAACGACGGCATTTACGCGCCGATGCGCTGCGTTTCATTGAGGATGTGCGCCGGCTTCGCCCCGAAATGAGCTTCGGCGCCGATATGATCGCCGGCTTTCCCACAGAAACCGAAGAGATGTTCGAGAATGCCGTGCGGCTGGCGGAAGAGGCTGGCATCGCCCATCTGCATGTCTTCCCCTACAGTCCGCGTCCCGGCACACCGGCCGCCCGCATGCCGCAGCTCGACCGGTCGCTGGTCAAGGATCGTGCCGCAAGGCTGCGCGCCGCTGGACATAGGCTGCATCAATCCCATCTCGATCAGATGATCGGAACCCGGCAATGGCTGCTTGTTGAAAACAACGGCCTGGCGCATACGGAGAACTTCACGCTGGTCGCAGCCCCCGGCCTTCGTCCCGGCGAACTTGTGCCGGTCACGATCACCGGCCACAATGGCAAGCATCTCGACATGCAATTGACGGCCGCAGCCGCGGCCTGACTTTCACGGAATCCCCATGGCGCTCAGTTTCATCAAAAAGGTCTTCACCTTCGGCAAGCCGGCTGAAGAACCTGTGCCTGCGGCCGTGGAAAGGGAGCTGGAGCCGCGTTCGCGCGACGAAGATCTGCCGGTTGCCGACGATCCGGTGCTGGCCGAGGAAATGGATACGGCCGGTGGGCCGGCTGCCGATATTGACGAGGGCGGGGTCGCAGCGGTTGCTGAAGATGATGTCGAATCCTCAATCCTGCCCGCCGCCGACCAACTGAGCGACATGGGTGTCGTTCCGCTCTCATTGCTGGAAGCCGAGGCAGCAGCGGAGGCGGAGGCTGAAATCCAGGCGGTCGCCGAACCCGTTGCGGAAATACCCGCTTCTGTCCCTCTGGAACGTCTCCCGCACGAGGCGGGAGATCCTGTGGAGACCGGAGCGCCAGAACAGCCGGCTGACCTCGAAGAGATCGTTGAAAAGCTTCCGGAAGAGGTTCCGGCTGAGCCGGAAGAGATTCCGACTGAGGATGACGCAGGACTGGATTCGCCCTCCCAGCCAATCTCCCCACCTGTGGGGGAGATGCCCGGCAGGGCAGAGGGGGGTAGCCCCATGGCAGAACCGGAGATTGGTTCTCCCATCCTCCCCAGGGGCTTTGCCACCGGACCGAAGGTTGTCGAGCCGGAGCCCGTTGTCCTGCAGCCAAAACTCAGCTGGTTCCAGCGCCTGCGCAATGGCCTTGCACGCACCTCTTCGCAGCTGACCGGCCAGATCACCGCGCTCTTCACCAAGCGCAAGCTCGATGACGAGACGCTGCAGGATCTCGAAGACCTGCTGATCCAGGCCGATCTCGGCGTCGAGACCGCCATGCGCGTCACCGATACGCTCGCTTCCGAGCGTTATGGCAAGGATGTCACCGGCGAGGATGTCAGCCGCATCATGGCGTCGGAAATCGCCAAGGTGCTGAAGCCGGTCGCCAAGCCGTTGCAGCTCGACCTTTCGCATAAGCCGCATGTCATCCTCGTCGTCGGCGTCAACGGCACGGGCAAGACGACGACGATCGGCAAGCTTGCGGCGAAGCTTTCCGGCGCCGGGCTGAAGGTGATGCTGGCTGCCGGCGATACTTTCCGTGCGGCGGCGATCGAGCAGCTGAAAATCTGGGCCGACCGGACGAAATCCGAATTCATCGGCACCAAGCTCGGCGCGGATGCCGCAGGCCTTGCCTATGATGCCTTCGAACAGGCAAAGGCGAAAAAATGCGACGTGCTGATCGTCGATACCGCCGGCCGCCTGCAGAACAAGGCCGAGCTGATGGCCGAGCTCGAGAAGATCGTGCGCGTGCTCGGCAAACTCGATCCCGATGCGCCGCATACCGTGCTGCAGACCCTCGACGCCACCACGGGGCAGAACGCGCTCAGCCAGGTCGAGATCTTCCGCAACGTCGCCGGCGTCAACGGGCTGATCATGACCAAGCTCGACGGCACGGCGCGCGGCGGCATTCTCGTCGCCATCTCCGCCAAGCACAAGCTGCCGGTCTATTTCATCGGTGTCGGCGAGGGCGTCGAGGATCTGGAGCCGTTCGAGGCCGAGGATTTTGCCCATGCCATTGCCGGACTTGGGCAATGATGCCACAGATATGCCGCCGAAAGCCTGCAAGGCACGGCCGGAAACAGGTTTCCAGGAAAACAGGTTTGAAGAACGCATGAGCACCGAAAGCGATATCACCCCGTCTGCTGCCGACCGGCATCACCCGCTGCTGAAACTGGCGCTGGAACTCGGGCCGCTGATGATCTTCTTCTTCGCCAATCTGCGCGGCCAGTGGCTGGTGGAGACCTTTCCGGCTCTTTCCGAATTGGGCGGACCGCTGTTCGTCGCGACCGGGCTCTTCATGGCGGCGACGATCATCTCGTTGATCGTTTCGAAGATCGTGCTCGGCCATCTGCCGATCATGCCTTTTGTATCCGGCATCGTCGTCGTCATCTTCGGCTCGCTGTCGATCTGGCTGCAGAACGAGACCTTCATCAAGATGAAGCCGACCATCGTCAACGCGCTCTTCGGCGTGGCACTGCTCGGCGGGCTGGCCTTCGGCAAGTCGCTGCTCGGCTATGTCTTCAACGCCGCCTTCCAGCTCGATGCCGAGGGTTGGCGCAAGCTCACTATCCGCTGGGGCATCTTCTTTCTCTTCCTTGCCATGCTGAATGAAGTCGTCTGGCGCAATTTTTCCGACGGTACCTGGGTCGCCTTCAAGGTCTGGGGCACGATGCCGATCACCATCATCTTCACGCTGGCGCAGATGCCGCTGGTGCTGAAGCATAGCGTCAACCTGGAAACGGAAGGCGAGAAGTGAGCGCTGTCGACTTAGAATCTCGCGTAAGACACCAGAACTTCTGGTTCGTCGCCTGCCTTGTGGTCCTGGTCATTCAGATCGCTGCCGAATTTATGATGGGCCGCGTGCCGATCTGCGCCTGCGGTTATGTCAAGCTGTGGGAGGGCGGGGTCAATACCAGCGGCAATTCGCAGCATCTGTCGGATTGGTACACGCCGTCGCACATCATCCACGGCTTCCTGTTCTACGGCCTCGCGCATCTTATCCTGCGCGGCAAGCCGCTGGCGGCAAGGCTGCTGCTGGCGCTGGTCATCGAATCCGGCTGGGAGCTGCTCGAAAACTCCCCTCTCATCATCGACCGCTACCGCACGGCGACCATCGCGCTCGATTATTACGGCGACAGCATCCTGAATTCGGCGATGGACACCGTCTTCATGTGCGTCGGCTTCTTCTTCGCGCGGCGCGCGCCGGTGGCGCTGACGGTGGCGATTGCCATCTTCTTCGAGATTTTTACCGGCTACATAATCCGCGACAACCTGACGCTCAACGTTGTGATGCTGATCTGGCCGGTTGAGGCGATCAAGGTCTGGCAGAGCGGGGGTTAAGACCCCTCCCCAACCCCACCCCACAAGGGGGAGGGACTAACTCGTGGCACCGCCTCGCAAACCAGACCAACTGCACACTGGACGTTTGATAGGACGCACGGCAAGAGCCGCACGTTAAGTCCCTCCCCCTTGTGGGGAGGGGTTGGGGAGGGGTTTTTTGTGGATCACTCACTCAGTAAGTCGGCTTGCCGAGCACCTTTTCCATCGCTGGAAACAACCCTTCCTTCAGGCTGATATCGTCGAAGGGGCCGACGCGCTTGTAGAGGATGGTGCCATCAGGCCCGACCAGATAGCTTTCCGGAATGCCGTAGACACCCCAGTCGATCGCTGCCTTGCCGTTCGGGTCGATGCCGATCGCCTGAAAGGGGTTGCCGAGCTCGCCGAGGAAACGCAGGGCGTTGTCGCTCTGGTCCTTGTAATTGATGGCGACGATGTTCAGCCGTCCGTCTTTTGCCAGTTCTTTCAATACCGGATGTTCGTCGCGGCAGGGGAGGCACCATGAGGCGAAGACGTTGACGAGGGTCAGCTTGCCCTTGATTGCCGCATCGGTCAGCGCCGGCAGGTTGGCGCCGTCGAGCGGCGGCAGGTTGAGCGCCGGCGCCTTGGTGCCGATCAAGGCGGAGGGAATTTCGGCGATGTTCTTGCCATGGAAGTCCTGGTCGTAGAGCATCTTTGCCGCCGTGGCGGCGATGCCGCCGAAGACGACGAGCGGCAGCAGCGCCAGTGCGTAACGGCTCAGCCCGCGCGGCTTGGCGGCGGTGTTTTCCGGCGTGTCGTTCATTCGCCATCCCCCACACTGTCCTTGGGGCGCGCCGAACGGCGGCGGATGCCGGCAGCCTCAAGGGCTGCAAGTTCCCTGCGGCGGGCGCGGCCATCGGCCCAGGTCCAGGCCGTGACTGCGATCGTCACCAGGGCTGCAAAGCCATAGGAAGCGTAGACGTAGAAGGCATGCGTCACTATTAATCCTCCCGGCTCGCCATGCGGGCGGCAAGACGGCGCTGGGCGGCAATGCGGCGGCGCCAGATCTCGTTCCTCATCGCCATGATGTGCAGCGTGAAGAAGAGCAGGGTGAAGGCGATCGCCATGACGAAGAGCGGCCGCAGGAATTCCGGATCGATCGCCGGGCCGTCGAGGCGCAGCACGCTTGCCGATTGGTGCAGCGTGTTCCACCACTCGACCGAGAATTTGATGATCGGGATGTTGACGAAGCCGACGAGGATGAGCACGGCGCTGACGCGCGCGGCCTTCGACGGATCATCGATGGCGCGGCCGAGCGCAATCAGCCCGAGATACATCAGGAAGAGGACGAAGACGGAGGTCAGCCGCGCATCCCACACCCACCAGGTGCCCCACATCGGCTTGCCCCAGAGCGAACCGGTGACGAGCGCGAGCAGGGTGAAGGCGGCGCCGAGCGGGGCAGCGGCCTTGGCGGAGACATCGGCCAGCGGATGGCGCCAGACCAGCGTACCGATCGCCGAGAGGCTCATGATCGTATAGCACATCATCGAAAGCCAGGCCGAGGGCACATGCACATACATGATGCGCACGGTCTCGCCCTGCTGGTAATCGCCTTCGGTGGCGAAGCTCAGATAGAGACCGACGATAAAACAGAGGGCGGTGATGCCGGTCAGCCACGGAATGGCGCGCGCCGCCAGCGCCAGAAACCGCGTCGGGTTGGCGAGATCACTGAATTTGCTGATGGCAAGGCTCGTTTCGCTCATGTCCGCTTCCTTACCTTGATCCGGCTTTTCCCGCAATCGAACGCCCCATCAATCCGCTGTGTTTCGCAGCGCCAGGGCGGCGGCTGCCGGGCCGATGACCGCGAAGAAGAGTGTCAGCGCAATGAGAATCAGGAAGGGCGGCAGGAAGGGGGCGGCATCCTCGACTGCGGCATAGGTGGCGCTGACGCCGAAGATCAGCACCGGGATGGTCAATGGCAACACGAGGATCGAGACCAGCAGGCCGCCGCGGGGCAGCGCCACGGCAACGGCAGCACCCACGGCGCCGATGAAGGTGATGGCGGGCGAGCCGACTAGCAGCGTCAGTATGGTCGCGCCGATCGCGGTCTCGTCCATGTTCATGAAGAGGCCGAGCAGCGGCGAGGCGATGACCAGCGGCAGGCTAGTGGCCGTCCAATGGGCGAAGCATTTGACCAGCACGGTGAGGACGAGCGGTGTTTCCTGCATCAGCATCAAGTCGAGCGATCCGTCATCGCGCTCGGCCTGGAACAGGCGGTCGAGGCCGAGAAGGGCGGCGAGCAACGCGCCGATCCAGACAATGGCGGGGCCGATGCGCGACAGCAGTTTGAGATCGGGACCGACGCCGAAGGGAATGACGGCGACGATGGTCAGGAAGAACAGCACGCCGATCAGCGCACCGCCGCCAGCGCGAATCGAGAGTTTCAGGTCGCGGAAGAAGAGGGCGGTCATGCGGGGCAGCTCTCTAGATGTGCGGTGGACGGGGCACCCCCCTCTGCCCTGCCGGGCATCTCCCCCACAAGGGGGGAGATCGGCTGGATGCTCTTGCTTCCCCAAACAATCGGCCATCCAAATCGGCAATCCGGTTGCGAGGCGGGAAAGCTGAGCAGCTTGTGATCTCTCCCCCTGTGGGGGAGATGCCCGGCAGGGCAGAGGGGGGTAGCCACACCGAGATACATCAACCCCATATCCCCGAATCCACGCCGGCAAAGCCCGTCATCTTCAATTCCTGCGCATTCCTCAGCCCCAAGGGCTGATGCGTTGCCGCCAGCACGATGCCGCCCTTTTCCAGATGCGTCATGATCAAATCGGCAAACAGCCGGTCGGCGCTGGCGTCGAGTGCGGCGGTCGGTTCGTCGAGGATCCAGACGGGGCGGTGGGCGACGAGCAGCTTGGCGAAGGCTATCCGGCGCTGCTGGCCGGCGGAGAGATAACCGAAGGGAAGGTGGGTGATGCCGGAAAGACCGACGGCGTCAGTGGCGTCCTCGACGGAAAGGGGGGCGGAGCCTGTATTGCCGAGAAAGGTGCGCCAGAAATCGAGGTTTTCTGCAACCGTAAGTTCACTCTTCATCGCATTTCGATGGCCAAGGTAGTGGCTGACCTCGCCGGGATCCCTGCCTCCCAGGCTCTCTTCGCCGTGAAATATGACAGTGCCTTTTTCCGGCCTGAGGAGGCCGGCGACGACACGCAGCAAAGTGGACTTTCCCGATCCATTTATTCCGGTCAGGACAAGCGCCTCGCCGGCCGCCAAGTGAAAGGAAATGTTAACGAAAATGAGATCCTCACCGCGCCTTGCAGCCAGATTTTCGGCGGTGAGATGCATGCGTCGGCTCTTTCCTGGTTTCGGCTTGCAGCGGGGTCAAAAAATGTCCGATTTTGACTGTGCTCGGGTATGGCAAGTTTTTAGGAAATTATCTATAAGACCTGCAACCACGCCAGCGGTCGGCGTGAATTTCATCCTTGCGCCGAACTTGGAGCGTCTGTTCCACGTGCGGACAGCGGAAATGGCCGTACCCGCATCCTGATGTGCATTAAGTGCATAGGCGTTCGCACGACTGTGTTGGCTATCAGAAACGGGGTATCTCGTGTCTAAATCTCTTGACAGTTTCAATTGTCGTTCCACGCTTTCCGTCAACGGGAAGGACTATGTCTATTACAGCCTGCCCAAGGCTGAGGCAAACGGTCTGGCCGGCGTGTCGAAGCTTCCCTATTCGATGAAGGTGCTGCTCGAAAACCTGCTGCGCTTCGAAGACGGCCAGTCGGTCACCAAGGAACACATCCTGGCTGTCGCCGAATGGCTGAACAACAAGGGTGCGGTCGAAAACGAAATCGCCTATCGCCCGGCGCGCGTGCTGATGCAGGACTTCACCGGCGTTCCCGCCGTCGTCGATCTTGCCGCGATGCGCGACGCGATGGTGTCGCTCGGCGGCGATCCCGAGAAGATCAATCCGCTTGTTCCCGTCGATCTCGTCATCGACCACTCCGTCATCGTCGACGAATTCGGCACGCCGCAGGCTTTCGCCAGGAATGTGGAGCTGGAATACCAGCGCAACGGCGAGCGCTACCGCTTCCTGAAGTGGGGCCAGCAGGCTTTCAAGAATTTCCGCGTCGTGCCTCCCGGCACCGGCATCTGTCATCAGGTCAATCTCGAATATCTCGGCCAGACCGTCTGGACCAAGGAAGAGGACGGCGAGACGATCGCCTATCCCGATACCTGCGTCGGTACAGACAGCCACACGACGATGATCAACGGTCTCGGCGTTCTCGGCTGGGGTGTGGGCGGTATCGAAGCGGAAGCTGCGATGCTCGGCCAGCCGGTCTCGATGCTGCTGCCCGAAGTCATCGGCTTCAAGCTGACTGGTAAGCTCAAGGAAGGCGTCACGGCGACCGACCTCGTTCTCACCGTCGTGCAGATGCTGCGCAAGAAGGGCGTCGTTTCGAAGTTCGTCGAATTCTTCGGCCCCGGTATGGACAACATGCCGCTCGCCGACCGCGCGACGATCGGCAACATGGGTCCGGAATATGGCGCGACCTGCGGTTTCTTCCCGGTCGACGTCGAAACCATCAATTACCTTACCATGTCCGGCCGCACGCATGACCGGATCGCGCTCGTCGAAGCCTATTCGAAGGCGCAAGGCATGTGGCGCGAGGGCGATGGTTCCGAGCTCGTCTTCACCGACACGCTGGAACTCGATCTTAACGACGTCGTGCCGTCGATGGCCGGCCCGAAGCGTCCGGAAGGCCGCATTTCGCTTGAGAATATCGCGACCGGTTTTGCCGGCTCCATGGATGCCGACTACAAGAAGCCCGGCCAGTTGAACAACCGCTATGCGGTTGAAGGCACCGACTTCGATCTCGGCCACGGTGACGTGGCGATCGCTGCCATCACGTCGTGCACCAACACGTCCAACCCGTCAGTGTTGATCGCCGCCGGCCTTCTCGCCCGCAACGCCGTTGCCAAGGGCCTGAAGACGAAGCCGTGGGTGAAGACCTCGCTGGCACCTGGAAGCCAAGTCGTCGGTGAATATCTCGCCAAGTCGGGCCTGCAGGCCGACCTCGACAAGCTCGGCTTCAACCTCGTCGGCTTCGGCTGCACCACCTGCATCGGCAATTCCGGCCCGCTGCCGGCACCGATCTCGAAGACGATCAACGACAAGGGCCTCATCGTTTCCGGCGTTCTCTCCGGCAACCGCAA